>NZ_JBBMFK010000003.1:0-198213 GCF_040096055.1 Pseudoflavonifractor intestinihominis | reverse complement strand
CAATGGCTCTTTTTATTTGCCATTGGGGTGCTCACTTTTTGAGTACCATTTGCTACATTTTCATTTTACCGAAAACACACGGATCCTTAAATAAAACAGCAGCAGCCCGGAGAAAAGTGAAAAATGAAAGCGCGCAAGAGTATGCCGGTTGTAATGTCCTGGCTGATTTGATAAAATTAAAATAGTTTGGTTTTATCTACACCAAATACAATAAAAGTCCAGAAAACGGGGCGATTTATGGCGTAAAATGACAGCGGAGAAGAGAATGTGGCGGTTGTAACACAGCGCTGTAGACGTGATTCTGAGAATAAAGGATGATCGCTATGATGCAGGCTGATCTTTTGGAAAATATCTCGGAGACCAAATACCTTTCAGCGGACAACTACACGGTCTATCGTACTGTTATGCGGATCTTCTACCTGGAGCACCAGAAGATGCACTACCAGATGGACCGGAACGCTGTCCTGGGGCTGCTGCGGCAGCAGTCCCTTTTTGCGCAGTATTCCCCGGAACAGCTGGCAATTGACCTGCAGCAGCTGGTGAAGTGGAAAAACCTCATACCGATCCAGGATCCGCGCAAGCCCCGGACCATCGCCGAGTTCAAAAACCGGCAGTTTCAGTACATGATGTCTCAGCCGGCCATTGAGATCGAGCGGATGACCATTACGCTGGAGAACCTGTCCAGCCGGACCGCCGCCCTCTCCGCCAGCCCGTTCCGGCGCATCCGGGAGGACCTGTACCGGGCGGAGCAGCTGGACGGACTCTCCCTCCGGGAGGTGCAGGACTGGTGGGAGGATCTGCAGGAGGACTTCCAGCGTCTCAGCCAGAGCCACCAGGACTACCTCCGGGAGTTCTACGGCCCCGGTATGGAGATGCAGATGAAAGCGGTGGAGTTCATCACCTACAAGCAGAATCTGGTCCGATATCTGGAGGAGTTCATACAGGACCTGCAGCACAGTGTGGCGCAGATCGGCGCCCAGCTGGAGCGCTTTTCCCCGGAAGAGACGGCCCACATCCTGGAGCTGGTCAGGCGCAGCGCGCTGGAGATCCCGCGGCCCCAGTCGGAGCAGACGCCCGGATGGGAGGAGGAGCTGCTCACCCGCTGCGAGGGGGTCTGGCGCTCCCTGTTGGACTGGTTCACCGGGAGCAATTCCACGGCCCGCCAGGTGCTCAACGTCACAAACGAGGTCATCCGACGGACAGTGCAGAACGCCGCATTGCTGGTACAGATGGAAAACATGGGCGTGAGCAATAAGGCGGAACTGCGCCATTTGCTCACGCTGTTCGCCGGGTTCCAGTCTGTGGACGAGGCGCACAGGCTCTCCGCTCTGGTGTTTGGCGTGCAGCAGGTGCGGCATTTTGCCTTTACCGCCGTCCGGGAGACGGAACGGGTGGACCTGAGCACCTATGACGAAGCGCCCGTTTCCCATCTCCTTCAGCCCAGGACGCGCTCCTACAGGCCGCGGATGGACCGGTCCGGATTTGCGGACAAGAGTCATGAAAAGGCGGCCCAGCGGCAGAAGATACTGGAGGAGGAGCGGGCCCTCCGTCAGAAGGTCATGGGATATATCCACGGCGGAAAGCTGGACCTAGCCGCCCTGGATTCCCCGTTGTCCCCAGACGTCCGGGCGGTGTTTCTCTCCTGGGTGGCCGCCGCCAACCTGAGCCCGGATCACAGGGGCAGGACCCAGTATGGACAGGCCTATACGCTGGAGAGACGGGGGGACCGGACCTGCCGCCTGGTCTGCACAGATGGGACGCTGACCATGCCGGACTGCGTATTGATCTTTGAGGAGGCTGGCCATGAATGAATTCCGCACGCTGCTGGACCGGTTTTGGGTCACACGCCGGGAAGACCGGGAGCTCTATTTTGCGCTCAAGCGGGCCCAGCCTGACTACCGCAGATTGGTCAATGAGGCTCTGGGCTGGAATCTGATTGTCAACGAATCGGTGGTCAAGCTGGAAAAGGTGCCGCCCAGAGCCATGCCCTGGATGGGCATCCAGTCCTTCCAGGAGCCCATGGACTACTGCCTGCTGTGCGCGCTTCTGCTGTTTCTGGCGGACCTGGACGACGGCGCGCCGTTTTTGCTCTCCTCTCTGACAAAGGCCCTCGGGACGTTCCTGGCGGAGATCAAGCCGGTGGACTGGACCCAGTTTCTCCACCGGAAGGCCCTGGTGCGGGTCCTGCAATGTGCCCAGGAGACGGGGCTGGTGGTGGCATATGACGGAAACAGCGCTGGCTTTAGCGGCGATCAGAACCAGGAGGTCCTCTACGAGAACACGGGCCTGTCCCGGCACTTTCCAGTCCACTTCGGCCGGGATACTCTGCAATGCCGCTCCATCGAGGACTTTGAGGCCCTTTCCGGGGAGGGGGACAACACCGAGCGCAGGCGGCACCGGGTCTATCAGCAGCTGGCGCTGTCCCCCGGCGTTTACTGCTCCCCGGAGAACCAGAGCGACTATGAATATGTCAAGAACCAGCGCCGGGCCATCGGCGCCAGCCTGGACGAGGCCCTGGACGGGGAACTGCAGATCCACAGAAACGGCGCCTTTTTCCTGCTGTCCGAGGGCGAGCGGTGCGGAATGGTCTACCCGGGCACCCGGGCGCTGTCTGACGCGGCGCTGCTGCTGTGCGCCCAGCTCCGGGACCAGATTCTCAGCGGCGTCTACCGCCGCCGGGAGGACGACACCGTGGTGCTGAGCCGGCGGGAGTTCCGCTACGAGATCGAGGGGTGCCGGGCAAAGTGGGGAAACGGCTGGGGACCCCAGATCCGCGCCATGTCGCTGGATCGGCTGGTGCAGGAGCTGACGGCCTATATGGCCGGATGGATGCTGCTGGAGGAGCTGGAGGAGGATATCGTGCTCTGCCCGGCGGTGGGCAAGCTGGTGGGGCATTATCCGCCGTCCTATCACAACGAACTGCATGGGGAGGATGAAGATGGTCCGCTGGAAGATGAATAAACTGGGCTTCCTCAATTTCTGGCTGTACGACCAGGAGGAGTTCCCGCTGCATGACGGCCACATTTTGCTGCGAGGAAACAACGCCGCCGGAAAATCCATTACCACCCAGAGCTTTATTCCCTTTATCCTGGATGGGGACCGGCGTCCGGAGCGGCTGGACCCCTTTGGGTCCCGGGACCGCAAGATGGAGTTCTATCTCCTGGGGGACAACGAGCGGGACGAGTCCACCGGATATCTGTACCTGGAGTTCCGGAAGCCGGGGGTGGAGGAGTACCGCACCATCGGCGTAGGGATGCGGGCCCAGAAGGGGAAAGGGATCGATTTCTGGGGCTTCTGCCTGCGGGATGGGCGTCGGATCGGCCCAGACGGGGTCCAGCTGTATGAGAGCGCAGGCCAGCAGAAGATGCCCCTCACCAAAAAGAAGCTGCGCGGCCTGATCAGCGACCCCGACTGCTGGGCGGAGAGCCAGACGAAATACAAGGAGATGGTCAATAACCAGATTTTCGGCTTCCGGGATATCCGGCAGTACGATCAGCTGGTACAGCTGCTGATCCTGGTGCGGGCGCCCAAGCTCTCCAAGGATTTCCGGCCCTCTGAGGTGAAAAAGATCCTGAATGAGTCCCTCCAGGTGCTGACGGACGAGGACCTCTCCGCCATGGTCAACACCATGGAACAGATGGACAATCTGGAGAGCACCATGCAGGGCTACAGCACTGCCATTAAGGACGCCAGAATCATTCAAAAAGAGTACACCCGCTATAATCAATACATATTGGGCGGCAAGGCACAGGCCTATCTGGACGCACGGAACAGGACCCGGAGCCTGAGCAGCCAGCTCCAGGAGGCAGAGAACAAGAAGAAGGATGCGGAACGGCAGCTGGAAGAACAGGGGGAGCGGAAGCGGCAGTCGGCCCTGCTGCTGGAGCGGGCCAGAGCCCAGCGGCTGTCCATGGGGGAAGATGACCTGTCGGCCAAGCAGGACCGGCTCAGCCAGATGGAGAAAGAGTGCGGCCGCCTGGAGAAGCGGCTGGCCCAGGGCCAGGGGCAGCTGGAGAAGATAGAGGACAACATTCAGAAGAAGGAGGTCCAGCTGCGGCAGATCGACCGGGACGAGGCGGACGCCCGGGCTGCGCTGCGCCTGAGTTTGCGGGACCTGAACGACCAGAATGAGCTGCTGTTGCTGGGGCAGGAGCACGCGCAATATGTCCACAGCCTCCAGGCGGAGCGTCTGAAGGAGAAGGACGCCCCGACGCTGCTGGAGGAGGCCCTCCAGCAGCGGGGCCGGCAGATCGAAGCGGTTCTGGACTGCCTGCGGCAGACAGAGGCGGCCAGAGGGCGCTATGACGCCGCCTGTCAGGCGCTGGATCAGGCGGAGACAGCCGCGCAGGAGGCGGAGCGTCAGGTCCGGGATGCCCAGGCCCGGGAGCGGGAGGAGCGGGACGAGCTGATAGAGGCGTTTGCGAGGCGCCGGGAACAGAACACACAGCTGGATATCCCCCAGGAAATCTGGCTGGAGATCCGCCAAAGCCTAAACACCTACAGCACACCGGCGGACTGGACCCCGATCCGCAACCAGCTGGACGACTGTGAGCGAAAGACAGCGTCTGCGCTCCAGGGGGAACAGCTCCAGGCGGAGCGCGGCCTGTCCGAACTGGAGAAGGAGCACCGTGAACTGGAGTACCGCCGCAGGCAGATCGAGAGCCAGCCGGAGCCCATCCCGCCCCGCCGGGCGCAGACCGAGGCCGCCCGTATCCAGCTGATGATGCGGGGGGTGCCCTGCGCGCCTGTGTATGAGCTGTTGGACTTTGCCCCCGGTCTGTCCCGGGAGCGCCAGGCTCTTCTGGAGG
Organism: Pseudoflavonifractor intestinihominis; assembly: GCF_040096055.1. Lineage (NCBI taxonomy): Bacteria > Bacillati > Bacillota > Clostridia > Eubacteriales > Oscillospiraceae > Pseudoflavonifractor > Pseudoflavonifractor intestinihominis. The sequence goes on along the minus strand of NZ_JBBMFK010000003.1, from coordinate 193,405 downwards.
CCCAGCTGCTGGACGCCGGACTGTTGGACGCTCTGGTGGTGCCCGACGGCCGCCTGTCGGAGATACAGGAGCTGCTGGCGGAGTATCCGGATCGCTTCCTGGTACCCGGTCCCGCCGTTGCCGATCCCATTGACAGCCTGATCCCGGACAAGGCGGGCCGTTTCCCTCAGGAGGCCGCCGCCTGCCTGCGGAGCATCTCCCGCTCTGACCTGAACGCGGAGACCGCCCTGCTGGAGGACGGGCGGTTCCGCTGCGGCATGATCCGGGGCTATAGCCGGGCGGAGGGCCCGGCCGGCTTTGTGGGGGCGGCCGCCCGGGCGGAGAACCGCAGGCGCCAGCTCCAGGCGCTGGAGGAGGAACTGACGCGCTTGGCGGCCGATATACAGGAGGCCCGGCGCAAGGTAGACGATTGTAAGGTCCGGCTGGAGCAGCTGCGGCAGGAGCGGTCCCAGATGCCAACCGCAGAGGAATTGGACCAGGCCCTGATGCGGCTGGGGAGGGCCCGAAACGCATTTCAACAGGCGGAAGGGGAAAAGAAACGGTGCCTGGACCAGGAGCAAAAGACAAAGCAGGCCTGGGCCGCGCTGGAGCAGGAGAGCCGAAGCCGCAGTGCGGGGCTGCCCTACGAGAAAACGGTGGAGGCATATCAGGAGGCGCGGGAGGCAGCCAACGGCTACCGGGATATACTGGCAAAAGTGAACCGAAAAAGAGGAGATTTGATAAGTGCGATCAGTTCCGGTCAAGCTACGCGGGACATCATTGACAACCTGAGGGATCAGGCGGACGATAAAAAGAAGGACAATGACGACACCCAGGAGTCCATCTTCACGCAGCAGGCCGGCATACAGGAGCTGCGGGACTTTTTGAGCCGCCCTGAAAATCAGGCGCGGGCCCGTCGCCTGGCAGAGCTGGACCGGGAGATCCAGGTTCAGGACCAGGAGAACCGGGATGCGGAAAAACAGTGCATCCGTTTGGAAGGAGAGCGGAACAGCGCGGACGAGATCATACGGCAGAGAAAGCAGCGCCTGACCGAAGCGGAGATGGACGAGCAGGACCTGGAGCGCTATTTTGCGGAAGATCTGGATCTGGGTTTTGTCACTCTGGACCGGGAGCGGGGGCTTGAAGAGTGCGCCCGGCAGGCGGCCAGCAGGGTGCAGGCCTCTGACCGGGGGCGCACCGTCGCGGAGATGGGGGAGGCCATATCCAGCAATTTTCAGCGGTACAGAGGCAGTCTCTCCAACTATCATCCCGAGATCAAAATGTGGTTCGGCGCGCCCGGCAAGCCCGCCCAGCTCCGGCAGCGCTATGTGATCGTGCTGAAGAAGAACGGCAAGGAGCTGTCGCTCTACGGATTCATCCAGTCCCTGCAGAGCGACATCGACACCACGGGGAACCTGCTGGAGGACAAGGACCGGGATCTGTTTGAGGACATTCTCACCGACACCGTCAGCCATACGCTGCGGGCCCGTATTGAGGAGAGCGCCCAGTGGACCCGGAATATGACCGGACTGATGGCCAAGCTGACCACCTCCATGGGTCTGAACTTCAGCCTGGACTGGAAGGAGAAGAAATCGGAGGGCACAGGCGAGCTGGATACCGCCCAGCTGGTCACCTTCCTGAATAAAGACCGGGCGCTGCTCACCCCGGAGGACAGCCAGCGGGTGTCCGGCCATTTCCGCAGCAAGATGAAGCGGGCCAGGGAGGAGGCGCATATCCAGGGGATAGCGGTCAATTACGCCGATCTGATCCGCTCGGTGCTGGACTACCGCAGCTGGTATGAATTCCATCTCTTCTATCAGCGGGGAGACAGCGGCAAGAAGGAGCTGACGGACCGGGTCTTCAACCGGTTCAGCGGCGGCGAGAAGGCCATGTCCATGTATGTGCCGCTGTTTGCCGCGGTCTCCGCCCAGTATCTGAAGGGTGGGGACGCCTGCCCTCGGCTGATGGCGCTGGACGAGGCCTTTGCCGGCGTGGATGACCAGAATATCAGCGCCATGTTTGAGCTGATGGAAATCCTGGAGTTTGATTACATCATCAACTCCCAGGTCCTGTGGGGATGCTATGCCTGCGTGACCGATCTGGATATTGCGGAGATGTACCATCCGGCCAACGCCCCGGTAGTCACCATCCTCCACTACCACTGGAACGGCGCGCAGAGGACGTTGGAGGACGGCGAGGGATGAGAGAGCAGGTTGAAGCGTGTGTGGCATACTTCCGCGCCTGTCCCGCGTACCATCGCATCCTCGTGGAGCTGAGGAAGAAATACCGGCGCTACGGCCGTCCGGCGGGGAACGTATGCCTGCCGGACGCCACGGAGGAGGAACGGGAAGCGGCCAGGCGCTTCTTCGGGCGCTCCTTTTCCGAGTCCCTTCGCTTTTCGACGGAGCAGTTTGAGGCCGCGCTCCAGCAGACCAAGTTTCGGGGCGTCTGTCTGCGGGAGTTGCTGGAGGCGTATTTCGGCGAGGAGATCAGGACCAACCGGGAGGCCAGAGAGGCGCAGGAGCAGCGCCTCTCCGCCGTCTTGGACCGGGCCGCGGCGGAAGTCCGGGGAGAGAACAGCATTCGCTGGATCCGGTCGCTGAAGGAGGGGCAGGGCGGCGGATACGGGCTGCTCCGCCGGGAGGCGGCCAAGGCTCCAGAGGCGGCGGGCACGAGTTTGATACGGGCCTGCCGGAGCATGGACTGCCTGGAAAGCAGAACGGTAAGGCCGGTCCGGCTGGCCGTGCTCAGCGCAGAGGCCACCTCCGATCCCCACGCTCTGGACAGCAGCACCCTGAGCGGGAAGCTGTTCCTGCACCTGCTGTCCTTCTGCTCCGGGCTGGAACTGCCCGACCGGGCGGAACAGAGGGACGCCCTGTATTATGGACACGGCATCCTGTGCGACAGCATCTCCAGCCTGGTCACTCAGGTGGGACTTGTCCTGGACGCGGAGGGCGGGGAGCATCCCGCCTACCGCCTGCTCCGGCAGCGGCATGAGGTATGTACCCTGTCGCTGGCCAGCCTGTCCGGGCTCAGGGGCGCCCGCAGCCCCACAAAACGGGCGTACCTTGTGGAGAACGAGATGGTCTTTTCCCAGCTCTGCGACCGGGCCGCTCAGTTCCACTCTCCACTGCTGTGCACCTCGGGCCAGCCCTCCGTGGCGGCGCTGCGGCTGCTGGATCTGCTGGCAGACAGCGGGACAGAGCTGTTTTACTCCGGCGACTTTGATGGAAAAGGGCTGTCCATCACCGCCCAGCTGTGGGCCCGCTATCCGCGCCTTTTTCACCCCTGGCACATGATGCCCGAGGACTACGCCCGGTGTCGCTCCGACGTCAGGCTGAGCGACAGCAGCCTGTCACTGCTCTCATGCTGCAAGGGAACGGGACTGGAGGCCACCGCCGACGCGGTGGCGCAGCAGGGCTGCGACGGCTATCAGGAGCTGCTGCTTCCCCAGCTGGAGCGGGAACTGACCGAAATACCGTGACCGGAAAGCGAAAAAGCAGGTCTCGCGCTCTAATACCGCCGGGGCCCTGATGGATAAACGGGGTTTTTTATGGTATGCTTATGGTGTGTTCCCCAGAGAGAGCCGGGAAAGCATGGAATGATGATCGCAGCTTGGCGCTGAGCCGCCGGAGGAGGAGGGCCATGATTGATTTTTCTCAGATCGAGCAGTACCGCGAGAACAACCGGATCGAAGCCAAGAAAGCGCTTGGCGGCCTTCCTCAGAGCATTTGGGAGACCTATTCCGCCTTTGCCAATACCCTCGGCGGGATGCTCCTCCTGGGCGTGGAGGAGCATCCGGACCACTCCCTGCACACGGTCGATCTCCCCGACCCGGAGCGGCTGATCCGGGCGTTCTGGAGCATCATCAACAACCCCAAGCGGGTCAGCGTCAATATCCTCACCAACCGGGACGTACAGGTGGTGGATGTGGATGGGGACAGCATCATCGCCATCACAGTGCCCCGCGCCCAGCGGTATGACCGGCCGGTCTACATCGACGGGGACCCCAGGCGCGGCACATACCGCCGCAGCGGCGAGGGCGACTACCGGTGTACATATGAGGAAGTGCAGAGCATGCTCCGGGACGCGGCCATACAGACCCAGGATATGAACGTGCTGGAGCGGGTGTCGCCGGACGCGCTGGACGGGGAGAGCATCCGCCGCTACCGGGCCCGGATGCGCAGTTACCGCCCCGGCCATGTGTGGGAAAAGCTGGAGGACGGCGAATTTCTCTCAAAACTGGGCGCGGTGGGCGTGGGCGCCGACGGCGGGACCCATCCCACCGCCGCCGGACTCCTGATGTTCGGCCTGGAGGGCGAGATCGTCAGGGAATTTCCCAACTACCGCCTTGACTATCAGGAGCAGATGGGATCTGACGGCAGATGCACGGACCGGATCACGTCCTTCTCTGGGGGCTGGAGCGGCAACCTCTACGAGTTTTACTTCCGCGTCCATGAAAAGATCGTCCGGGATATCAGGCTTCCCGCTGTGTGGGAGGACGGCGACCCCATGGAGGCCGCCCCTGTCTACAGCGCCCTGCGGGAGGCGCTGGCCAACTGCATCATAAACGCCGACTATTACGGCGCACAGGGGCTGTCCATCGTCAAGGGCCGGGACCGGATCACCTTCTCCAATCCCGGCGGATTCCGCATCGAGGTGGAGGCCGCCAAAAGCGGGGGCGTGTCGGACCCCCGCAACGCGGCGCTGATCAAGATGTTCAATCTGGTCAACATCGGCGCAGGGGCGGGCAGCGGTATCCCCAATATCTACTCCGTCTGGAGGAGGCTGGGCTGGCCCCAGCCGGCGATCGAGGAACGGTTTGCGCCGGAACGGACCATATTGGTGCTGCCGCTCCGGAAAAACAGCGGAGAAAAAACGGATGCCAGAGGCGCGGCGCCCAGGTCGGCCCTTGTGCAGATCAAGAAAGGGCTGATCATCGAATACCTGACCGAGCATGTCAGCGCAAAGACGTCCGAGATCGCGGAGTATCTGGAGCTGAAGCCGTCGCGTACCCGGGGCTATTTGAACAGATTGATTGCAGAGGACATTGTGATGGCGGAGGGCAGCGGGAAAGGACGTGTCTACAAGCTGAAGGCGTGAGGGGCAGCCTCCGGATTTTGTTGCAGATGCAACGGAATTTCCCTTGAAAATCGGGTATACTGGGTACATAAGGAGGTGAGGCCTGTGGACGCCTTGCGCAATCTGCCCACGCAGCAGCCGGAGCAGCTGGCCCAGCTGATCCAGATCCAGCCCGGCCGGGTGGTCAGCATGTCCATGAGCCGGCAGGAGAACTGCCAGATGACCCTGCTGGCCTTTGGCGACGGGGAGAGCGTCAGCGAGGAGCGCTACTTCGGCGACACCCTCTACTATGTGCTGGAGGGCGAGCTGCATCTCGTGCTGGAGGGCGTCAGCCGCCGGCTGTGTGCGGGCGACTGCCTGGCGGTCCCCGCCGGGGAGCCCCACGAGGTGGCCGCGCCCGGCGGCTGCAAGCTGCTGCAGATCACCCTCTCGTAACCCACAAGGAGGAGTTTATCATGGAAGCACTGATCAAAAATGTCCCTCACGCCCAGCCCTTTGACCTGGCGGGACAGGTGAACTATGAGGCGGGCAAGGTGGTCAGCCTGACCCTGGCCCAGCAGCCCGGCGTGGGGGCCACGCTGTTTGCCTTTGACGCGGGGGAGGCCATCAGCACCCACGCCGCCCCTGGCGACGCCATGGCCACCATTCTGGAGGGCACCGCCCAGATCACCATTGACGGCGTTCCCCACACGCTGAGCGGGGGAGAGGCCATCGTGATGCCTGCCGGCATCCCCCATGCGGTCAAGGCGGTCACTGCCTTCAAGATGTATCTTGTGGTGGTCAAGGCCCCGGCTGCTGACCGGTAAGAGGCCGGCCGATTTCGGCATGAAAACAAGAGGGACCCCAGACATAGCCTGGGGTCCCTCTTGTCCTGTCTGAGATCGTTGGCCGTGTTGCCGCCGGTCCCATACCGAAATATGGCCGGAGTGTTTTCAGCAGTTGCCTGTGTAGACATAGCGGAGATGTTTCCGCGCCGCCTGGGCCAGACGGTAGACCGTCTCCACCGGTGTGGGCCCGCGGTCGGTCATACGGTGGCGGGGGAAAAAGCGGGAGACGTGGAGGGGAATGTCCGGGCCGACGGACGCAAGCCAGCCGGACAGGGCCTCCATCTCCTCCACGCTGTCGTTTTCACCCGGTACGATCAGGGTGGTGACCTCCACATGGCAGCGGCCGGCGGCCAGGGCGATGGAGCCCTTGACCGTCTCCAAATCGCCGCCCAGAGTGCGGTACCAGCTCTCGGTGAAGCCCTTCAGGTCGATATTGACCGCGTCGATGAGGGGCAGCAGGGCCCGCCAGGGATCCGCCGCAATGGTGCCGTTGGTCACCAGTATGTTGTACAGCCCGGCCTCATGCACCAGCGCGGCGCAGTCCCGCACATACTCATACCCCACCAGCGGCTCGTTGTAGGTGTAAGCCACGCCGATGCTGCCGCAGTCCCGCAGGCGGACGGCCTCCTGCGCCAGGACCTCCGGGGGACAATCCCGGGCGGGAAACTCCGCCCCTGCGGCGGCGATCTCCGCGTTCTGGCAGAACGGGCAGCGCAGATTGCAGCCGAAGCTGCCCACCGACAGCACCAGGCTGCCGGGATGGAACCGGCGCAGCGGCTTTTTCTCGATGGGGTCCAGGGCCACGGATGTGAGCCGTCCATAGTTCAGCGGGACGATCCGGCCGCCCCGGTTGGCCCGGGCGCGGCAGGCCCCGGTTTGCCCCTCGTCCAATATGCAGCGGTGAAAGCAGAGCTGACACTGTGCGCTCATAAGTGCCTCACCACCTTGAACCGCTGGATCTGATAGGGCTCTCCGGCGTGGATGCCGCCCTTTTGGCGGGCGATGTCCAGCTGCTCCTCCACGGTGTCCACGCCGTCCAGGTCGGGCAGCAGCAGCCCCCGCCGCTGTCCGCAGCTGACGATGACGCCGTACTGCCTGGGGTCCAGCTGGTCGGGGGAGTCCACCGCCTCGGGCCGGCCCAGCACGTCCACGCTGTACTCCAGCGCGTCCAGCTCGTCGGCCCCCACAGGGGGGAAGCGGGGGTCCCGAGAGCAAGCGGACACGGCGTTGCAGACGATCTCCCAGGCCACATTCTCCTGGGTGGGGGCGATGGTGCCGATGCAGCCCCGCAGCCGTCCGTTGATGTGCAGGGACACGAAAGCCCCTGCCGCCTGTCCGGTCAGCGCCTGGGGCAGGCCGTCGGGCAGACGGTCCAGACGCTTCCCGGTGCGCACATAGGTCTCCAGGGACAGCCGCGCCAGCTGCACCCAGGGGTCCTCGTTTGCCCGGCGCTGGTGGAGACGGTCCCGCTGGGCCTGTTCACAGGCTGCGGCGAACCGGCGGCTCTCGTCCCGGTCCGTGACCGGGAACAGGGCCACCGCGTAGCCCACGCCGAAGGTGCCCTCGTGGCTCAGAAGCCGGGGGGCCACGGCCAGGCCGTCCAGAGCGCCCGCCATCATCTGGAAGGACCGCAGGCCGCACTCGCCGGCCCGCTCACAGAGGGACGGGTCCATGGTGAGAAACCGCAGGAAATCTCCGGACGCCATGGCCTGGGTGACCGCGTCGTCGAAGACCGGTCCCTCCGGCGCAAAGCCATAGGGGCCGTCGGACTTCAGCTTGTGGGACAGGTCGCCGCTGGCCACAAACACGGCCCGGCGGCCCACCGACTCCACCGCCCCCGCCACGCACTGGCCCAGCCGGTAGTGGGCCAGGGGGGAGAAGCCCGACAGGCCCAGGCGCACGATGGGGCAGCTGACGCCGGCCTTGCGCAGAAAATAGAGAGGGATCAGGACGCCGTGGTCCAGGGACGGGTCCCGCTGCCCCAGGGTACCGGCCTCCAGCCCTGCGGCCTGGGCCCGGCTCACGATCTCGTTCCGCAGCGGGATGTCGTACCGTACTTCCACGCGCACCTGGGGTGCGCCGAAGGCGGACATATCCCCCGCCGCGCCGCTGCCGGGGGATATGTGAAAATAGTCCCCGTACAAAATGGTGTGGGGTGAAGCGACGATGAGAACGTCCGGTTTCCACCGGGCCACCTCCTCCGCTGCGGCGGCCATGGCCCGGCCGGTGGCGCCGATCTCCTGCTCCCGGCCTCTGCCCACTTCGGGCAGCAGCACAGGCGGGTGAGGGGTCAGAATTGCACCAAGCATCGGCATATCAGAGCGCTCCTTTCTGATTTGCGCAGGGGGATAGCGGCCTGCTGTATTTATTGTAGCGCATCCGCCGGATTCTTACAAGCGTCCGCACGCCCGGGGAGGCGGATGCTGTAGATGTGTATCTCTATGGGGCCCTCTGGTTGCCAGACAGGGCGGTTCATGGTATGATGAGGCTATCAAGCGAGGAGGTGTCTCCATGCCCCTTCACATTGTGAGAAACGATATCACCACCATGAAGGTGGACGCCATCGTCAACGCCGCCAAGGAGAGCCTGCTGGGCGGCGGCGGTGTGGACGGCGCCATCCACCGGGCCGCCGGGCCGGATTTGCTCAAGGAGTGCCGTACCCTGGGCGGCTGCAAGACAGGACAGGCAAAGATCACGAAAGGCTACCGCCTGCCTGCGAAATATGTGATCCACACCGTGGGCCCCGTCTGGCGGGGTGGGGGCCATGGCGAGCGGGAGCTGCTTATCTCCGCCTACCGCTCCTCGCTGGAGCTGGGGCTGGCCCATGACTGTCAGACTGTGGCTTTTCCCCTTATCTCCTCCGGGGTGTATGGCTATCCCAAGGACCAGGCCCTGAAGGTGGCGGTGGACACCATCGGGGACTTCCTGCTCGCCCACGACATGACAGTCTACCTGGTGATCTTCGACCGGGACGCCTATACCATCGGCGGGAAGCTCTATTCCGATATTGAGGCCTATATTGACGACCGATATGTGGATGCGCACACAGACGACCGGGCGGAGCAGCGCCGCCGGGCCGTGACGTTCCAGACCGCGGCATCGGCGCCCGAGGAGGAGGCGCTGTGGGAGCCCGCCGCTCGGGGCGCGGAGCCCGCAAGTCTGGACGAGGCCCTGAGCCGGCTGGACGAGAGCTTTTCCCAGATGCTGCTGCGGAAGATCAGCGAGCGGGGCATCACCGACGCCCAGTGCTATAAGAAGGCCAACATCGACCGCAAGCTCTTCTCCAAGATCCGCTCCGACATCCACTACAAGCCCTCCAAGCCCACCGCCATGGCCTTCGCCGTGGCGCTGGAGCTGCCGCTGGAGGAGGCCCGGGAGATGCTCCAAAAGGCGGGCTTCGCCTTCTCCCACGCCAGCAAGTTCGACATCATCGTGGAGTATTTTATTGCCCATCACAACTACAATATCTTTGAGATCAACGAGGCGCTGTTTGCCTTTGACCAGAGCCTGCTGGGCGGCTGAGCCAGGGAGAGGAGGATGCCCATACCGCGCACCGATGTGACGCAGATGCCCTTTGCCAAGATCTATCCGCTGCTGGTGAAGAAGGCGGAGAAAAAGGGACGTACCAGGGAAGAGGTGGACCGGGTGGCAACCTGGCTCACCGGATACACGCCCCAGGACATCGCCCGGCTGGAGCAGTCCGATGTCAGCTACGGCGGCTTCTTCCGGGATGCCCCCGCCATGAATCCCTGCCGCACCCTGATTACCGGCAAGATCTGCGGCGTGCGGGTGGAAGCGATTGAGGACCCGCTGATGCGGGATATCCGGTATCTGGACAAGTTGGTGGACGAGCTGGCCAAGGGAAAGACCATGGAACAGATCCTGAGAAGATAATTGTCGCCTGCCGGGCGACCAAACCGAAACGAAATCCCCCTATACTGTGCTTGTAGACCGGACAACACAGAATAGGGGGATCTATTTATGAAAAAGAATCTGACTGAACTGGTATTCATCCTGGACCGCAGCGGCTCCATGCAGGGGCTGGAGGGCGACACCATCGGCGGCTTCAACTCCATGCTGGACAGGCAGAAGCGGGAGTCCGGCGAGGCGTATGTCTCCACCGTCCTTTTCGACGACCGGGCCGAGGTGCTCCATGACCGGGTGAAGGTGGGCCAGGTCAGGCCCATGACCGAAAAGGAGTATTATGTCCGGGGCTGTACCGCACTGCTGGACGCCGTGGGCGGGGCCATCCACCACATCGGAAACATCCACAAGTACGCCCGGAGCGAGGACGTGCCGGAGCACACCCTCTTCGTCATCACCACCGACGGCATGGAGAACGCCAGCCGCCGTTATTCGGCCCAGCAGGTCAGGGAGATGATCCGGCGGCAGAGGGAGAAGTACGGCTGGGAGTTCCTCTTTCTGGGGGCCAATATCGACGCGGTGGAGACGGCGGGCCGTATGGGCATCGCCCCCGACCGGGCGGTGAATTATCACTGCGACAGCGCGGGCACCCGCCTCAACTACGAGGTGGTGGGGGAGGCCGTGGCCGCCGTCCGGTGCAGCGCGCCCCTGGACGAGCACTGGAAGGACGCTATCGAGGAGGACTTCCGGAACCGGAAAAAGCAATGACATAGGGCCCGCCCGGAGCATCTGAGGATAGGGCGGCTCCGGGCGGTTTTCACATCCATATTTCTTACCCATCCAGCACCGCAGCTATCCGCGCCAACCCCGTCCCCAGGCCTTCAGAGCCCACGCACCGGCTGGGGCGGGTGTTGACCGCGTGGTCCAGCAGGGGCTGGGCCTGGCTGGCGGCGTCCAGGCACAGGTCCAGGGCCAGCACATCATCCCAGGCCCGGTTGAGGAAGGCGACCTCCCGGCGGCCGTGGGTGCGGGTGACGGCAGCGGAGCCCGCCTGCTGCAGGTATTGCTCTGCCTGCTCCTGCGCGAATCCGGCGGCGGCGAGGCTATCGGCCAGACCTGTCCGGAACAGACCGGGAATGTCCGCCCACAGGAGGGGCGGTACATCATAGCGCACAAAGGCGTACCGGCTGTGGCAGTGGACGGCCAGCAGACACTTGCGGCCCCGCAGGTCGATCACATGGAGATCCCAGCAAAAACGCCGGTCTGGCTCTGAGCCCCAGGCCGGCGTTTTCATGCGTAGAAAGCGCTGGAGAGGGAAGGTCAGGCCCAGCTCCATCACGTCACCTCGTGGGGGATGGTGATCTTCTCCACCTGAATGTTCCCGTTCTCCGCCTCGGCCATCATCATGGTGATCTCCTGATGGAACCGGCGGGGGCCGCAGGAGCCGGGATTGAGCCAGAGAAGGCCGTCTTTCTCCTCCTGCACATATTTGTGGGAGTGGCCGAACACCACTGCATCCACCCCGGAGAGGTCCGGCGGGACCTCTTTTTTGTTGTGGACCATGTAAAAGGTCACGCCGCCCAGGGTGACGGTGAGGTGGTGGGGGATGGCCTCCGCCCACTCCTTGTCGTTGTTGCCCCGGACGATGTAGAGCGGGGCAAACTGCCCTAGCATATCCACGATGCTCTGCCTGTTGATGTCGCCGCCGTGCAGGATGGCGTCGGCGGTTTTCAGAAGCTCCGCCACCTCCGGCCGCAGCAGGCCGTGGGTGTCGGAGAGAATGGCGATCTTCATCCGTCTCCACCCTCCCCCAGGGTCCAGCTGAAGTCGTTGTGGTAGATCATCAGGCGGGTCATGCCGCCGTCGATACAGATATTCTCCCCGGTAATAAAGCCCGCCTTGTCCGAGCAGAGGTAGAGGGCCATATTGGCGATGTCCAGGGGGTTGCCCACCCGTCCGGCGGGCTGCTGGACCGCGTCCGGGCCCTTGTAGACGGTGTAGTTGGTGTCGATCCAGCCGGGGGAGATGGAGTTCACCCGCACCTTGTCCGCCAGGCTCACCGCCAGGGCGTGGGTCAGGGCGGAGATGCCCCCTTTGGCCGCTGTGTAGCTCTCAGTCTGGGGCTGGCTCATCCGGTCCCGGGAGGAGGAGATGTTCACGATGGCCGCCCCGGGGGCAAAGTGGGGCGCAAACAGCTTGGTGAGGTAAAAAGGCGCGGTGACGCCCACCCGCAGGGCGTAGTTGAACTCCTCATAGGTACATTCGCTGATGCCCTTCATGAGCGGCAGGGCGTTGTTGACCAGATAGTCCACATGGCCGTAGTCGGCGATGACCTTGCGCGCGAAATCCTCCAGCACTGCCTGGTCGGCCAGATCGCCCACGTAGTAATCGTTGGGCAGCAGGTCGATGACGCACACCGCGGCCCCCGCCTTGCGGAATTCGTCGGCGATGGCCTTGCCGATGCCCTTGGCACCGCCGGTGACCACGGCGATTTTGTTTTCAAACACGGTCCTTCCTCCTCAGTCTGCATCCTCATCCAGCGCCTCCACCAGAAAGCTCACCGGACGGAAGCCGTCGTTGCAGGAGAGCATGGCGGATTTGGGATTCTTCATCCACCCGTCGTAGAAGTTTTCTCCCCCGTGGCTCAGGGCCAGCACAAAGGGGGAGAGGGTGTCCCAGGCGCTCTGGCAGAAGCCCTCCGGCCTCTCCCAGCCGTTGGCGATGAACACCTGTCCCAGCTCCATGTCGCAGGCATGGGAGATGGGGTTCTCATACCGGGCCATCAGGTCCTCGTACCGGGTGATGCGCATGACGGTGATCCTGCATTTTTTCATATGATGATGCCCTCGCAGTGGTCGATCTCGTGCTGGATGATCTGGGCGGTCCAGCCGGTAAAGGTCTTCGTCCGCTCCTGAAACTTCTCGTTCTGCCAGCGCACCTTGATGGACTTCCACCGCCTGGCCGGGCGGAGGCCGGTGAGGGAGAGGCAGCCCTCTTCCGCGTCATAGGGTTCGGACCTTTTGATGATCTCCGGGTTGAACATGACCATGTAGGAGCCCTCGTTGTCAAAGGCGATGATGCGCTTGTTGACGCCGATCATGTTGGCGGCCATGCCCACGCAGCCGTCCTTGTGGTGCTCCAGGGTCTCCAGCAGGTCGGCGGCAGTCTGAATATCGTCCAGTGTGGCCGGCTCCGCCTTTTGAGCCAGAAAGGTCTCGTCTTTGCAGATGTCCCGAATCATATCAGGCCTCCTGATCCGGCTGCTGCCCGTCGTGGGCCTGCCACTGGCATTCCATCAGGCGCATCTGGGAGAACACCGCCGTAAAGGAGGAGTCCTCAGGAGAGCAGGCGTAGAGGCCGAAACGGATGATGCCGCCGCCCTTGTGCATGTGGCAGATGCGCATCTGGCTGAAGTTGACCCCGTCCCGGGAACATTCGATCCGGTAGTCGTCCTCCCGCCGGCTGAGGCGGTACCACATGGTGCGGATGCTGCCGTCAATGGCGGTGGTGGCCCAGTCGGAATACCCCCCGTTGGTGACCACGCTGCCGAGATGCTGGAACGCGCCGTTTTCATATTCCACCGAGGCCTTGAGCCAGTTTTCGCTGTCCAGGTAGAGGACGATCCCGCACTGGTCAAAGCGGTGCTTGCTGTCGGTGAAGTCGGTCTTGACCACAAAGCTGAAGTATGGCTCCGCGGTCTCCATCTGCAGGACCGGGGCATTGTCGTTGCGGAAGTGATAATAGGTGCGCTGCCACAGATCGGTGTGGGGCAGCGTGGTGATCTCGATCCGGTCCGGAGAGATGCGGCAGTGCTCCGGCGCTCTGGTCCAGGCCAGCTTGTTCACGTCAAAATTCATCATTCCAATTCCTCCATGGTTCATAATTCCGCTGCGGGCGCTTTACCGGGAAAACAGGGCGCCGCAGTCATCCGCCCCACCCCAGCACGACCTGAAGCGTGGCCTCCGTGGCCGAGGGGAAGTTCTTTTGCACCTGCCGATAGATCAGCTCTTTGGACTGGGCGGGGTCCAGCCTGTAGGCGGAGGAGATGTGCTCACAGCCCCAAAGCGCCTCCGGGGTGCTGTAGACCGAGATGGGCCATCCGTAGGGCTGGCCCTTTTTGTTGAGGCGCTGTCGGAAGTCCCGGATCAGCAGATAGCCGCCCATCTGGAGGTCGGTCACCGTGCCTTCAAAGTTCTTCTCGCCCTCTTTTCCAAACCCGGCCAGGCGCTTGAGATCGAAGGAGTACAGCTCACCCTTGGCGGTGAACTGGTCCATGATCCGCTTCTGGCGCAAGCTGGCCAGTTCCTCGTCCCAGCGGCTGTCGAAGTCGTAGCCGTCCCTCCGCCAGTTGGCGAAGTGGGGGAACCAGGCCCTGGAGATGAACCCGGCCTTTTTGCCGAAGAACTTGCCGTAGGCCACCTGGCCGCTGTGGGCGATGAGCTGCCGCCACTCCCAGGGGTCCTGTTCCGGGTCGCTGGTCCACCAGGAGCGGGCGGAGGTGTGCTCCTCGGCAGAGAAACCGTCGATCTCGTTCTTGAAGAGAGGCAGAAATCCGATTTCATCGATCCAGCGGATCAGTTCCTGCCAGCTGCGGATGCGGCAGGGGTCGTCCCAGTCCAGCCCCCGCATGATCCATGCTCCGTTCTCAATGGCCACGGCAGACATCTCCTCTTCCAGCTTGTTACAGGCATTATAACACAGCGGTGGAGGAAATGCCACGCCGGCCTGTGGGCATGGACCCAGTGGAGCCGGGAACATAGTTGTTCCCGGCTCCACTGCCGATCTGATATCATTGATATGGGGAGCCGGCGGGGCCGATGTTTTCCAGAATATCTTCCATCCCCTTGTAGACCATGGGGCACTCGTCCAGGGTGGCCTTGCTCACCGAGGATGCGATCTGTGATATGGCAGTTTCTCCTGAATGTTATTCTTTTTCCATCAGCCCTTCGGCCTGCATCCGGATCACATAGAAGGCCCGCACCCAGTCCAGTTCCCGCTCCATGGATTCCTCCAAAGCCAGCAGACGGCGCTTTCCCAGCCTGCGGTCTAGGAGAGCGAAGATACGCACAAGGGGATTTTCACTGACAAGGCTTTTCTCAAGGCTCTGGTTGTCAAATATCCCAAACGCCTCATAGAAAAAAACGTTGTCAAAACAGCCGTCGTTCAGTGTCCCCTCATGAGCCAGGCGGAAGGGTGTCTTTGAGTCATTTTCTCCAGCGCCCTCTCGCTGCAGGGCCTGATATCTGTTCCAGTAATTTTGCTCATAGGCATAGTAGTTGCTCCGCAGAACTTCCACACCGTCCAGTCGGATAGCCGCTCGACCGATTTGGTCATGACTTTCCCGATAGCTGGCGGCAAAGTATTGGATATGTCCCCGGAGTGCGGGGCACAGGTAATCCTGCTCCAGTTTGTTCCTGATTCCGCTCCAAGTCGACACGCTTGCCATATCACCACTCCCTTTGATGCCATGATATCTCAGTCCGCAACCGCTCCACCGATACTCGAACTTCTTTCCGCTGGCCATCCTCTACATCGCAGCCCCATAGGATCAGACCGCCACTTGTCCAGCGTTTCCTGCACCACTTCGGTGTCGGTTTTGCCTTCCGGCAGGGCAGTGATCAGTGCGTCCCGAACATCATCCGGTGCACGTTAGTAGAGCTCACACGGGTAGAATACCCCTGCGGCCAGCGCTGCCCGCTGGATCTCCGGGGTGATGGCGGCCCGGTAGCCCAGCAGCTGCCAGAAGTCGGTGAGCTCCGGGTCCTCCATATTACCCAGCCGCTGAATATTCTGAATCAGGCTTCTCTGTTTTTCAGCAATTTGTTCCGGCGTCCAGGCTTATGCGGCCTTTCAATCCTGCTCAGATTTGCATTTCCAGCATAAACCATCATAGCACAAGGGTGTCCCCCAGCCGGGGCAGGTGTATTTCAGACGCATACGCTTTGACTCCTTTCGCAAGATAGGAAAAACGCCCTTAGAACTTACATCAATGAAATCCCAGAAACCGTTCTCCGCAAGGTATTTTTTCAAGTCAGGCATATCAATTTTTAACACGTCTAAACAAAAATTACCGGCCCGGCGACAGGAGAACTTACCTCACTTGCTCAGGAGCCAACAAAGGCCTGCGGCGGTGCGCGCTACAGCATGGTTGTAGTGATTGCCTGGATTCAGCTGGAACACTGTATCAATACCCTTACCTTGATAGAAAGCATGAATCTCCTCTGTGTTCTGTCGGACACTTTTCAGAACAGGATTGCGGGTTTTGCTCTCCTTGTCTCCAAGGGAGAAGTACATGTGCTCCGGTCGACTCTTCGGCTCATGGGAGAAGATGTACTCCTTCATTCCGGGGAACCAGAGAGAGCCGGACATGCTGCCCACACGGGAAAACAGGTCCGTCTGGTAGATGGAATACAGCGCAAACAGCCCTGCCAGAGAGTACCCGGCGATCCCTCGCCAACGAGGGACTCCGGTAATCTCTTTCTCTGCTGCTGGAATAATCTCTTCGGCCAGAAGCCACAGATAGTCGTCCGCGCCGCCGGTGCAGGGCTGGGCATTTTTGAAGGCAGGCGGACTGTCCCAGGGCACCATGTCGTGGTTCCAGTCCAGATCACTGATCGCCACCAATGTGAACGGTGGGCAGCCGGCAGCCTGTGCGGACTCATATACCTTCTGGCCCTCGTCAGAGAAGGTGTTGAGATAGATAATAGGCACAGTTGCTTCAAGACTTGGAAAAATGGATATCGTTTTGCCCTTAGTTGAGAAGGTATACATAGCTTGAATCATCCGCTTTCTATTTTGACAGGGGGCTACACAGAGAGTCATCATCAGAGCTGGACAGCTTTGTTGATATTTTCCAACAAGTCCTTGTTGGATCTTGGAATTCCAGTTATACTAATTACATTACAATATACATCCGCAAAAAGAATATAGGAAGAGTGAAATACATAATGCCTGTTTCACGGACGAGAACGGGGATTATATTGAAAATACGGAATTTGCACATATAGAGGATAAGCGAGTTCAAATATCAAGACAATAGGGAGAAAAACGGAAAATGGGAAGAATTGTTGCAATATCGGGCGGTGATTTGAGTTCAACAAGACCGCTGAATCTTCATGCAATCAAATTATCGGGTAAAACCAATCCGAATGTTTTGTTTGTAGGAACTGCAAGCAGAGATGCCGATGGATATATCGCTTCAATCGAAAAGGAATATAAAAATCTCGGTTGTCAAGTAAAAAGCCTTTGTTTGGTAACGAAATCGTATAGAAATGAGGATATTGATATTCTATTGTCGTGGGCTGATATTGTTTATGTTGGCGGCGGCGATGCCGTTTCTATGATGCTTGTTTGGAAACAGCATGGATTAGATGAAAAACTGAAAGAAATATATAGAAAAGATGCCGCTGTGCTGACTGGTCTAAGTGCCGGTGCGATTTGTTGGTTTAATTGCGGTCATAGCGATAGCGATTCTTTCCACGGCAATGAGGATTGTCATTATTCTTGGGCAGATGGAATGTTAAACTTTTTTGATTACGCTTTTTGTCCTCATTACAACGAGGCTGGGCGTGAGTCATTCGATAGTATGCTGAAAGAAAAGAAGCTGACCGGTTTGGCTATGGAGAACGATACTGCATTTGTTGAAAACAATGGTAATCAGTATTTTATAAAAAGTAATTCTTCCGCAAAGGCATTTGAAATTCGATATAAAAATGGATTGATGGAGAAGAAACCAATCGAGTTTTTGGTATGATAAGGGCTAAATAATTATGATAATGAACGCTTGGATCACGGTGAACGAAATTGATCAGTATGCGTTTTGTCCGGCAGATGTGGAGATCTTGAGGAGGATAAAAGAGGCCTACTAAAGCCTGTCACAAGGTGGTGCGTGACCGCATTCCGGAGATCATGCAAGCTGTCGTGAAAGCCTGCGGCTGGATGCTGGAAGAACTGGAGCAGCTGCGGGCGGACAAGGACGCCAAACGGGGATGGATTTGAGAAAAAGGCCCTTTTGAGAGAAGTAAAGGAGGATTGCTGAATGGATATTGCAAGAGCAAAAGAACTATTATCTGCTTTGGCTGACGGCATCGACCCCTTCACTGGAGAACTTTTACCGCGAAATCATGTATGCAATCAGCCTGAAATGATACGGGCTTTTCATGAAATTTTGAATGTGATCCCTTCAGCATCCCGAAAGAAAAGCCTGCCTCGCAACGCAGGAAAACCTTGGACAGATATTGAGGAAGAAAAATTACTGGACGAATTTGATTCGGGAATGACGACTTCTGCGATTGCCAAGGAACACGGCAGAAGCAGAGGAGCCATTGAGTCCAGATTAGCGGATCTCGGGAAAATCACAGATACATACTTTAACAGAAAACAGAGGTGACCTCCATGCCCACCTGCCGCTCCGCCTCCGGCAGCAGTGCCGAAGATCTGTTCATCGAACTGTTTTCCGGCACCTTCGGCGGTGAGAAAGCCGGCTATCTCTACTCCCAGTCCCCCTTCACGCCACCGGCAAGACGGTGACCGCTGCTATGGATGCCAAGTGATTTGGCAAACGGACGCTGTTCCTGGCCCGGCCCACCATGTCCAAGGTGCGCTATACCCAGCAGCTGGACTGTGGCGTGCGGCTGTTCCCCGGCAAGGAGAGCCTGATGGTGTTTGAATTCGTAGACAACACCGGCCATCGCTATTCAGCCCGAAAGGTAAAGGAGATGATCCGGCGCCAGAAGGACAAGTACGGCTGGGAGTTTCTCTTTCTGGGACCAACATTGACGCGGTGGAGACGGCGGGCCACCTGGGGGTCGTGCCCTGCCGGGCGGCGAACTACCTGTGACAGCCAGGGCACCCGCTTCAACTACGAGGTGGTGGGCCGTCCGGTGCAGCGCGCCCCTGGATGAGCACTGGAAGGACGCCATCGAGGAGAACTTCCGCAAGCGGCAGAAGAAGGACCGGCAATAATCTGCTGTCAAAACAAATGAGGGGCGGAGGTTACACCTCCGTCCCTCATTCACGTCTGGAATAAATCAGGCAATTATTTCAGCTTGGCGCCGTCGTGGAAGGCGTTGCCTACCTTCTCGCCCAGAACCCGGTATGCGTTGTGGATGGGGTCAAAGGTGATGGGGCGCAGCTTGTCCGGGTCGATCTTTCCGGCTTCATCCAGAACGGACTCGTCGGCGCTCACATTGACAATCTCGCCCACCAGACGGCAGCTCTCCGGGTCATAGCTCACCAGACGGCACTCCACCGCCATGGGAAGCTCATCAATGAGGGGGGCGTCCACAAATTCCGACTTGGTGGTGTGCCAGCCGGCCTTTGCCACCTTGTCCGCCACTTGGTTGCCGGACTCGATGCCCACATAGTCGCAGGCCACCGCCTGCTCTGCCGTGGCCATGCTCACGGTAAATGCCTTGCGGACCAGGATGTTGGCGGTGGTTTTATGGCCTTCGCTGATGCACATGCTCAGCTCCTTGTCCTCGCTGATGCCGCCCCAGGCAGCGTTCATGGCGTCGGGGGTGCCGTCTTCATTGTAGGTAGCCAGGATAAAAACTGGCTGGGGATAGGTCCAGGGCTTGGCTCCAAAATTCTTGCGCATAGCAATCCCTCCTTGTTTTGTCCCATTATACCATAAGTTCTGGCTTTGGAACATGGGGATCGGTTGCCCACAATGAGGAGCTATGCTATGATAAGGGATACTTACTGCGGCCAATCGAACCGGATTTGACAAACAGAATGGAGAACCATATGAAAGAAGTAGATCCCCAAAGCACCTCCCGGGCCCTGGCCTTCCAGCTCTGGATGAAGGCTCCCATGCCCATGGTGACCCTGATAAAGACCTTGGATGTGACGGCCCTGGTGCGCCTGAGCCGGAAGCGGGGTTACAAATTCAATATGCTCCTGTGCTGGTGCATCGGAAAGGCGGCGGCGGAGATGGAGGACTTCTACCTGCTGCCGGTGGGAGACAAACTGATGCAGTATGACCGTCTGGCCGTCAATACGGTGATAGCCACCCGAGACGGCGGCATCGCCACCTGCGACATCCCCGTCTCCTCCGATCTGGAGCAGTTCAACCGGGACTATCTGGACCTCACTGGGCAGGTCCGGGAGAGCGGGGAGAGCTATGAGCTGGGCGAGGACTATATGGTGATCGGCACTTCCGCTCTGGCAGGGTATGAGATCGACGGCGCGGTGAACATCTACGCCGGATGCTACAATAATCCCTTCCTCATTTGGGGCAAGTACCGGAAAAAGTGGCTGCGGGCTACCCTGCCTGTGTCCTTCCAATTTCACCACACCCAGATGGACGGCATCCCGGCAGCGGAATTTTTGGAGCGGCTCCAGCGGGAAATTCGAAAAATTTGAAATTTCCCCTTGACTTTGACGCTCCGTCAACTGGTACCCTATCCTCAGGGAGGGATGTCCATGGAGTATTCCATTCAGCAGCTGTCGCGCCTGTCCGGGGTGACCACCCGCACCCTGCGCTGGTACGACCAGATCGGCCTGCTGAAACCCAGCCGGGTGGCGGAGAGCGGCTACCGCTACTACGGCGGGGCGGAGGTGGACCGGCTGCAGGACATACTCTATTACCGGGCCCTCGGGGTGGAGCTGGCCCGCATCAAGGAATGTCTGGACGATCCCTCCTTTGACCGTCTGGCCGCTCTGAAACGCCACCTGGCCGCTTTGGAGGCGGAGCGGGAGCGGCTGGAACAGCTCATCCGGTCGGTGAAAGACACCATCGGAGCGGAAGAAAGGAACGAGATCATGAGCGACGAGCAGAAATTTGAGGCGTTCAAGCAGCGCACGGTGGCCCATAACGAGGAAGTTTACGGAGCGGAGATCCGCTCCAAGTACGGCGACCAAGAGGTGGACGAGGCCAACGCCGCGGTGATGAACCTGACCCAGGCGCAGTACCGGGAGTGGACGGATCTGGGTCGGGAGATCCAGGAGCGGCTGGAGGCTGCCGTCCGGGCCGGGCTGTCCCCGGAGAGCGAGGAGGGCAAGGAAATCACCGCCCTCCACCGCCGGTGGCTCACCATCACCGGGAACCAATACGATCCGGCCAAACACCGGGGGATCGCAGAGCTCTATGTGATGGACCAGCGGTTCACCGCCTACTACGACAAACAGGTGCCCGGCTGCGCCCGCTTCCTGCGGGACGCTGTCATCCACTGGGTGAAGTAAACATGGATGCAGACCCTGGCCCACACCTAGTGAGCGGCCCATAGAAACAAATCTCCCATGCTGTGTTATTCTCTGGATAAACACAGCATGGGAGATTTTATGTTTGCTTCCGACAAGCGAGGATGCCTGTCTGTCTCAGACCCTTTCGCAGCATCTGCACAGTGATGGACACGATCGCCACATAGATTATGGCACTGGAAGCAGCGGACATCGGGAGCATGGCGTTTTCGTCCGCCGTTGTCCGGTTCACCATGATCAGCGTATTTTGCAGCGTCAGGATCGCAACCAGCGCGTCAATGAAATTGACCGTTCGCAGCTCCGCCACCAGAATATTCCCACTGGCCCTGTGCCGCTGCCGTCCCATGTGAATGGAGGCCATGGTGATCTTCCAGGTGGTATAGGCCGCCATGGCGATGGCCGGGATCAGTCCCATGGATACGGGCTTGTCCAGCACGACCATCATGGAAATGGGCCAAATCAGTGCCAGATCCATCACCAGAAGCAGCGCGGAACTGATGAGGAATGTCCAACGGCGGCAGCGGTTTTGCTCGGCCTCAGGCCGGGCCCGATTTCGCTTTTCCGTGAGAAGGACCGTGCCCCGAATCACCATGAGCAGGAGGTAAAAGACGCCGATGCTCCCATGCCATACCGAGCCATAGCAAAGGCCCAGATACCCATGGCACAGGGTAAAGAGCACTGTGATGCTGAAGGAAACAGCGGCGCTCATGAGGGTCTGACCGATGTAATCCTCCCGCCACATCCGGAGAAAGTGCGCGGCCCTGCCGTTATTTCTCATCGCTTCCATCCCTGGGCCGCACACAGGACTCAATGATGCCGGCGATCACCTCCACCTCATCCTTGCAGTCCTGACGCAGCCACTCTTTGACAATGGCGGCGATGCCCTCAATATAGTAAGCCATGTAGTAGGGGCGGTGGGCAGCCGGAATCTCAAACCGCTCCAGAATGGGACCCAGGATGTGACGCTTCAGCTCCCCGTACCGGGTATAGGCCTGCATACTGGCAGGATTGCGAAAAGCTGCCCGGTAGACCTTTTTATTCTCCTGGATGAAGCGGAGATAGGGGAGAAGATACTCCCGGGTGACCAGGATCAGTTCTTCCCGCCCCCGGCTTCCCAGATTGCCGAGGATCTCCTCTTCCTGCTGAGGGAAGTAAGAGAGAAAACGCCGCATGACCATCTCCAGGGTCTCGTTTACCAGGTCAGTGATCGTCTCATAGTGCAGGTAGAAGGTAGATCGGTTCACACCGGCCCGGTGACAGAGCTCCTTCACGGTGATATACTCCAGATCTTTCTCCTCCAACAGAGCAAGGAGGGTCTCATCCATTCGCAGGGCGGTATTAAAGTATTTGCTCTCGGACTTGTTCATCTGCCGCCCTCCTCACGTTACTCCGCCGATTCGCTGATCTCCCGGGCAAGCTGCATGATCTCAAAGGCATACTTTTCCTTGCCGGTTCGCAAGAGCTTCTTGTAGATGGGGTAGTTCAGGCCCACGCCCACGATGCCCAGAATCCCCAGGATGATCCCGGCCCCGGTCATCAGGATGCCGCCCTTGCCGACCACCTGCATGGAGAGGCACATCCCCAGGCCGAGAACCAGGGCTGCTCCGATGCCGAAACTATAGGCGAAGATGGTGGCCGGGCGCTTTGCGTTCCAGTCCAGCTTTCGCAGGGCGACGACCTTGGAGGTGTCCTTGGGGGCGTATTCGTTGGCAATGGCTTCCGCAAAAATTTTATCCGTGTTCATCATGATAGTCTCCTCTTATGATCGATTGGTTGATTCTCTGCAGCTGCTGATATGATCATAGAGGATGAAAGACCAAAAGAGAACGACACGGTTGAGGATTCGTGCCGATTTCAAGAACTGGGCTGCTAATGGGCTGTCACCTTGGAGAAGACCATGGGATTACCCCGTCTTTGGCTTTTTGTTCAGTTTCAAGCTGATACCCTGACGGTCTGCCGCTTCCTGGAGGAGTCCCACGGCGGCAAGGGCCCGCTCCTTGATGGGCTGTGCGGCCAGCTCCAGCCGGCTGTTCAGAGCAGCCATCACAGTGCGCAGATCCTCCAGAGGTAGGAGGTAGACCGCCATGTTGAAGATAGTTTTACGTCGGCCATCGTTGTAATGGGCCAGAAGCTCCTCCAGAATTGCCTTCTTTTCCTCCAACTGGGCCAGATAGGCATCCATCCCCATCCCCCGGGCCTGGGCGATGTCCTGCCGCCGGTTCCGGTGGGGCACAAAGGAGTCCCCGTCGTCGAAACCGTCATAGCGGGAACAGGGATACTCCGGGCACTCCCAGCAAAACGGGACCCCGCCGTGCTCCAGAGAGCACTTGGCGATTGTGCAGCTCTGATTGCCGGCCCCGCCGCCGCAGCCGGGACAGTAGCCGCCTAGATGCATGGGGCACAGACCGCAGTTCAGTCCGCAGAGGGAAAAGCGGGTTTGCTCTCTGGTAAAACCTTTCATGGCATCCTCCTTACCGGCTGCCGGATGACGGTTTTCAGACGCTCCGGCTTGCACCGCCGCACATCGCTCAGATAGATCTCGTGGTGAAACCGGCCCTGGCTGAAATCCAGCCCATAGCCCTGTCTCTTGGCGAACTCCTCCATGGCCGCCACAGTGGCGGGCTCGTCGTCGTAGGGGCCCAGGTGCATGCACTGGACGCACAGGCCCTCCTGCCAGGGGAAGAACTCCACCTTGGAGAAGTCCCGCTGCTTTTTCTCCGTGGCCTCCCGGGCGGCCCAGCGGAAGACCTCTTCCGTCACAAACTCCGGCAGGCGGATGAGGGAGATCCACCGGAAATCCGCCTTGCGGGAATAGTCCACGCCCTGGGTGTCCTCCTGCCACCAAAGGCCCTCCAAGGGCGGGACTACATAATCAAAATAGCCCTCCAGCTTGTGCTTGCCCAGTTTGCTCATTTTGATGGTGTAGGCCATAGCGTAAAGCAGTTCCAGAGCTTGCTTGTAAGCGCCGCCTTCTTCATTGGGGTCGCCCTGGCCCCGCACCGCCAGGAAGTTCATGGCCGGCACCGTGACGATACCCGGCGTCCTGGGGGGCAGATAGAATTCCTTGTACGCTTTCTTATAGTCAAAGGCCATGGTCATTTCCTCCGTGCCTTTTTTGGCTGGGCCTGAAGGGCCAGACAGGTGAGGCGGGTGAGGGCGGTCATGGTGTCCCGGTCGTCCACATCCTCCACCCAGATGTAGTCCCTGGCCCCCTCATAGGGGGGAGCCTTGGGCAGGTTGGGAAACGCCGCTTCGCCCGCCGGGGTGACCTTCACAAAAAGCTGGTCGTCACAGATGACAGCAAAGAATACATCGTCGCAGTAGAGGCCGTACTCGCCGAACATCTTCCGGCTGCGGATGGCGCCCGCCTCCCGCAGCTGTTCGGCCACATAGTCCACAAAGTCCTTATGAGAGGCCATGCTGATCCCCCTTTCGGTAGCGGTCGGCCAATGTTTGGGTCAATGTCCCCAGCTGCTCCCGCAGCTCCTCTGGCTCCAGCAGTTCCGCCTTGTCCCCGAAGGTGAGCACCCAGCTGAGGACGCTGTCGGCGTCGGGAAAGCCGCCGGTGAAGCGCAGCCTGCCGTCCGGCTCCACAGTAAAGCGGTCCGCCCCGTACTCCTCCACCAGCCGCCAGCGGCAAGACGGGTCAAAAAGGACGGTGACCTGATACTTGGCCGGAAAAATGCGCTCCGGCTCCAGGTCGGGTAGGGGCGCGGACCGGGGCTCAAAAGGTTCTCCGGAGGTGAGTTCCGTCATGCGGTTCAATTTGAACAGGCGGAAATCCTCACGCATTTGGCACCACCCCCACACATACCAGGTGGACCAGTGGAACACCAAGTAGTAGGGCTCCACGGTGCGCACCGACTCCCCCCTGGGGGAGAAGTAGGTAAAGCGGATGGTGCTGTGCTGCTCGATGGCCCCATGGATGAGCTCGATTTTGGGCGGCAGGCTGGTCTTGTACCAGGAGGAGAGGTCGATGAGCATGTGGGCGTCGCCGGGCACCAGGCCGCCTGTCCCGGCGGACAGCTTCTCCATCAGCTGGGCGTAGCGCCGGGTGCCGCTGACGCTGTCCAGGCTCCTCAGCCCCGCCAGGATGGCCTGCATCTCCGGGGCGGTGAGCACCGTCCGGTCCACCCGGTAGCCCTCCATGATGGAGATGCCGCCGCCTGCCCCTTGGGTGGTGGCGATGGGGATGCCCGCCCGGCACAGGGACTCAATGTCCCGCTGAATCGTCCGGCGGGACACCTCGAACTGCTCCGCCAGCTCCGGAGCGGTGATCTTCTCCCGCTGGAGCAGAATGGACAGGATGCCGATAAGCCGCTCCATCCTCATGGGACACACCGCCTTTCGCATTTCTGTCTGCATTATAGCATAGGAACGCGACAGCTGTCTGTCATATTCCCCTTGCGAGAAAAACTTTTGCTGGGAACTCCAGGATTGCCTTGCCGTGGAGGGCATGGTATCATGGAGACGGATTTTCCGGGAGGTAGCGGACATGGAGGATCAGTTTCTCAATCTGACAGAAGAAAATCTGGATCGGGAGCATTTGTGCTGCATCATACGCAGCAAGAAGCCCCACCCTGGCGTGGAGGCCAAGCGGGCCTGGCTTCGAGAGCGGCTCCATGAGGGCCATGTGTTCCGCAAACTGGACGCCAAGGGTGTGGTGTTCATCGAGTACGCTCCGCTGGAGACTGCCTGGGTACCGGTGGAAGGGGATAACTACCTCTATATCTACTGCCTGTGGGTCAGCGGGGAGTTCAAGGGCAAGGGCTACGGCAGGCAGATGATGGAGTACTGTCTGGCCGACGCCAGGGCCAATGGAAAGTCCGGCGTGTGTATGCTGGGGGCGGAAAAGCAAAAGGCCTGGCTCTCAGACCAGGCCTTCGCAGAGAAGTATGGATTTGAAACGGTGGATACCACCCCGGACGGCTACCGGCTGCTGGCTCTCTCCTTTGACGGGACGAAGCCCCGCTTCGGGGAGAACGCCAAACGGCAGGCGATTGAACCTCAGGAACTGACCGTCTATTACAGTTCCCAGTGTCCCTACATCCATCAGAGTGTGGAGTTGGTGCGCAAGACCTGCCAAGAGTTGGAGGTGCCCTATGCCCTCATTCCGGTGGATACCCTGGCAAAAGCCAAGGCGTTGCCCTGCGTGTTCAACAACTGGGCGGTCTTCTATCGGGGAAAGTTCGTGACGGTAAATCTGCTGGACGCCGCTGCGCTGAAGCGGCTTCTGAAAAAATAAGGTGTGCCTATGGAAATCAGAAAAGTGGAGACCGATAAAAAGAGATACCTGGATTTGCTGTTGCTGGCCGACGAGCAAGAGGACATGGTGGACCGCTATCTGGAGCGTGGGACCATGTATGTGCTGAAGGACGATGGGGTCAAGGCGGAATGCGTGGTAACCGACGAAGGAAATGGCATCCTGGAGTTGAAAAACCTCGCTGTGGAGCCTGCATTTCAGGGCAAGGGCTATGGAAAGGCCATGGTGGACTTCCTCGTCCGAGCCTATACAGGACAGTATGTGGTGCTGCAGGTGGGCACCGGAGACAGCCTGTCCACCATCCCGTTTTATGAAGCCTGCGGCTTTTGCAGGCACCACGTGGTCAAGAACTTTTTCCCTGACCACTACGACCACCCCATCTACGAGTGCGGGGTGCAGCTGGTGGACATGGTGTATCTGCAAATGGAACTGAACCCGTAGGCATATCATTTTTTCACAAGCAATAATCAAAGATTACCGCCCGCTGGCATCCATAGATGTTCAGCGGGCGGTATCGTTTCGTTCAGAAATCTTATTTCGGGTACTTGCCATAGGCGCCTGTCCAGTGCTCCGCCGTATTCAGGAAGGCGGTGTGGCCGTTGGCACGGATGTACTCCAGCGCCTGCTTGTACTTGCCGTATTTGTAGCCGGGGTGGTTGAGGAAGGACTGGATGGTCTCGCAGGACTCGTACTCCCCGCAGTCCCCACAGGTGATATGGCCTCTGGTCAGGCAGCATTTCTTCATCTTGCACTTTGCCCGGCTCAGATCCCGGGAGGCGTCCAGGTATCCCGGCTTGCAGCCCTTGCAAGTTTTCAGGTACTCCCGGCAGGTCCCGCAGTAGGCACCGCAGCAGCCAATCTCCTCTGTGCCGTTCATGGTGATGCACCTCTTTCAAACCTGCGCCTGACCAAGCTGTTTTTGTTCCCACTCTTTTTTCAGGATGGCATACTGCACGGTGTTTTCATACCGGGGCGTACCGTCGGGATTGTTCACGAAGGAGATGAATTCCAGGAACATGCCCTCCCGACGCATACCCAGCTTTTCGCACAGGTGCTGGCTGGAGAGGTTGTAGTCCTCGGTATAGGCGTAAATGCGCCTTGCGCCCTTTTGGGAGAAGAGATAGTCAAAGAAAGCGTGCGCCGCCTCGAAGGCGTACCCCTTGCCCTGATAGTTCTCGTTCAGCATCCAGCAGGGGCTGAAGGTGTCCCGTACGGCGTTCTCATCCCCGTGGGGCTCGCCCGTCTCCGGGTAGGCGTCGATCTCCCCGATCACCTTGCCGCCGTCTTTCAGGGTGATAGCGAAATAGTACTCGGTCTCACCAAGGCGCTTTTTCATCTCTTCCCTGGCCTCATCTAGGGAGTTCAGCTTCATGCTGGCAAAGCAGTTGACCGCAGGTTCTTTCAGATATTCATAGACATCCGCCGCATCGCGCTCCAAAAAGGGGCGCAGAATCAGTCTTTCCGTTTCGAGAATCATACTCCAGTCCTCCATGGAATTGAAGCAAAAGGCAACAAATTTATATCGGGCATTTTCACGCAAAATAAAGAAAAATCCCGCAAAATCAAATAATTTTGCGGGATTCTGGTCCGAGTGGGGCGATTCGAACGCCCGGCCCCGTGAACCCAAATCACGTGCGCTACCAACTGCGCTACACCCGGATATTCAATTTCCTGTCTGGTAGGACAATAAAAGCGTATAAAACCCTGCCGTCGCCGGTCAATATCTTGCTCTCTGCATCATAACACGGCAGGGGGCGAGAAATCAAGCATTTCATGGATAAACATGTATGGCCCTGCTTCAGGTCCACAATCAGGCGGCGGTGTCAAAAGGCAAAGAGGAGCAACCGAACTTTGTCAGTATACGATAAAGCGGAGGAGATTGCAAGAGCGCCTTTACAGAAAAGCACGTGATATGGTATGATACTAACGATTTTTAAGCGAGGTGCAGACAATATGAGAATGCGGAAAAAGCCAAATCTGATTCCGAGAATGGAGCGGTGCGCGGCGTGCCAGATCCGTGATCCCGAGGCCAGACGGGGGCACTGGCGGGACCTGATGCCGGAGGCCAGGGAACTGCGGCTGGAGCTGGGCTGCGGCAAGGGGCGTTTCACCGCGGAGACGGCGGCGCAGAACCCGGACATTCTTTTCATCGCGGTGGAGCGTGTGCCGGACGCCATGGTGATTGCCATGGAGCGGGTGACGGCCATGGAGCTCCACAACGTATTCTTTGTAGACGGAGACGCGGCCAAGCTGCCGGAGTATTTTGCCCCCGGCGAGGTGGATCTGATCTACATCAACTTCTGTGATCCCTGGCCCACCAAGCGGCACGCCAAGCGGCGGCTGACCTTTGTGGCCTTCCTGAAGAAGTACCGGGAGGTGCTGAAGGAGGGGGGACAGATCCACTTCAAGACGGACAACCGGGATCTGTTCGAGTGGTCGCTGACCCAGTTCCCCCAGGCGGGCTTTGAACTCTCCGAGGTGACCCGGGACCTGCACGCCAACGGCATCTGTGGCGTAATGACCGACTACGAGGAGAAGTTCCACAACCTGGGCACCCCCATCAACCGCTGTGTGGGCACCATGGGTGAGCTGCCGCCGGAGCCGCCCCGGGAGGAGCCCAAGCCGGAAGAAGAGACCGGAGCGGAATAAACTGCATTGAGCAGGGAAAACGCCTGTGTGGCTCGGCCACACAGGCGTTTTTTGATGCGGATTCAGGGCTCAGAGGAAGCAGACCACCCGGTACATCAGCAGGAAGTGGCAGATGCTGCCCAGAACGATAAAGACGTGGAAGATTTCGTGGCAGCCGAAGCGGGGATTGTCCCGACCGGGCCACTTCAGGGCGTAGGACACGCCGCCGATGGTGTAGAGCACGCCGCCGGCCAGCAGCCAGGACAGGCCGGCCCAGCCCACGGTCAGGTAGAGGGGATAGACAGCCACCACGGCCATCCAGCCCATGGAGATATAGATGGCGGCAGTGAGCTGGCGGGGCATGTTGATCCAGCCCATGGTGAGGACCACGCCGGCCAGAGCCAGGACCCAGATAATGGAGAACAGGGCCCAGCCCCAGGCGCCCACGGTGCGGAGCACGGTCAGGCAGATGGGGGTATAGCTGCCGGCGATGAGCAGGTAGATGGAGGCGTGGTCGAACTTGCGCAGGGCGATGCGGCCGCGCACGCCGGTGTGCAGGCAGTGGTACAGGGTGCTGGCGGTGTAAAGTCCGATCATGGAGGCACCGTAGATGGCAAAGGAGACGATGTGCCAGCCGTCCAGGCCCATCAGGGCGGAGCGGACCAGCAGCAGCACGGTTCCCAGCACAGCCAGCACGGCGCCCACGCCGTGGGTGATGGCGGACCAGGGACGCAGGCCGTCATAGGGGTTGCGGCCCTTCTCCTGGGGACGGCGGCTGACCCGGACGGGAGCCACCCGGGGAGCGGAAAATTCGGGATACATCATAAGTTCGTCCATAAGAAACCTCCATGCGCTGTTGCGCGATTGAAAAAGTGAGGTGTTCTCCGCCGCGCACTGCGGGCGGGGGAAGGTATACACAAATCGGAGAGAAGCGGAGGTCCCGCTTTTCTTTGGTATAGTATAACACGGTTACTCTGTGATATCAATAGAAAAATCACGTAATCTAATATTTAAAATTATATTAAAAAATATGGGTAAAAAAGGAAGAATAATTGGAAAGAACGCCGGAGGCGGCCGGGGGGTTTGTACAATTCGCGCAAATACAACTTCCAATTTCAACGGAATTATGGCATAATGAGAGCATAACACTGGGAGGGAAGACCATGAAAAAGCGTGCAAGACAAATTTTTGTGCTGTTGGTCACATTGGTATTGTCTGTGGGGTGCCTGATAACGCCTGCGTGGGCCCAGGAGGACGAGGGCAAGACCGCCACCATCCTGTTCACCCACGATATGCACTCCCATCTGCTTCCGGCGGAAAAGGAGGGCGGCGGGGAGTACGGCGGCTTTGCCCGGCTGATGACCGCCCTGGAGGACGAGCGGGCCCAGGCGGAGGCGTCGGGGTACGCCTGCATCACGGTGGACGGGGGCGACTTCTCCATGGGCACCCTGTTCCAGACCATCTATACCACCCAGGCAAGCGAACTGCGCAGTCTGGGGGCCCTGGGGTACGACGCGGCCACCTTCGGAAACCATGAGTACGAGTACCGGGCGGACGGTCTGGCCAAGATGCTGGAGGCGGCTGTCCGGAGCGGCGACCCGCTGCCCGCCCTGGTCCAGGCCAACTACGTCACCCCCAAGGACCCGGAGGGGGACAAGGCAGTGGTGGAGGCCATGGCGGACTATGGCGTCACCGACTATGTGATGATCGAGCGGGACGGGGTGCGCTTCGCGGTGTTCGGCGTCCTGGGCGAGGACGCGGACGCCTGCGCGCCCATGTCGGGCATGGAGTTTGAGCCCATTGTCCAGGCGGCCCAGCGGGTGGTGGACGAGATCAAGGCCAACGAGGAGTACGATTTTCTCATCTGCCTGTCCCACAGCGGCACCAACCCGGACCCCAAGAAGTCGGAGGACGAGCTGCTGGCCAAGAACGTGGACGGCATCGACTTCATCGTCTCCGGCCACACCCACTCCACCATGGTGGAGCCCACGATTGTGAACAACACCGTCATCGGCTGCACGGGGGAGTACTGCACCAACCTGGGCAAGGTGACCATCAAAAAGGACGCGGAGGGCAACAACGCGGTCCTGGACTACGAGCTGATCCCCATCGACGAGAACGTGCCGGAGAATGCCCAGATCGCCGCCCAGGTGTCCGGGTACAAGGACCTGGTGGAGACGGAGTATCTGTCCCAGTTCGGCATGACCTTTGACCAGGTGCTGGCCTACAGCCCCTTCGACTTCACCCCTGTCTCCCAGTTCGCCCGGGAGCAGGAGGAGGACAGCCTGGGCAACCTGATCACCGACGCCTATATCTACGCCGTGCGCCAGACCGAGGCGGGCACCAACGCGGCGCCCATCACGGCGGCCTTTGTCAACTCGGGAGTCATCCGGGCTAGCTTCTCCCAGGGGGACATCACGGTCTCCGACGCCTTCAACGTCAGCTCCATCGGCTCGGGCGCGGACGGCTCGCCGGGCTATCCGCTGATCGACGTGTGGCTTACCGGCAAGGAGCTGAAGACCGTGCTGGAGCTGGACCCGTCGGTGGGACCCATCTTCTCGGGCGCCCAGCTGTACAGCTCCGGTGTGCGCTACACCTTTAATATGCACCGGATGCTCTTCAACCGGGTGACTGACCCGGCCCTCCTCCACTCTGACGGCACCACCGAGGCCATTGACGACAACAAGCTCTACCGGGTGGTGACCAACCTCTACTCCAGCCAGATGCTGGGCACCGTGACCGACATGTCCTACGGCATCCTGAAGATCACACCCAAGGACGAGTGGGGCAACCCCATCACCGACTATGAGGCCCACATCATCCACCTGGAGGACGGCTCCGAGCTAAAGGAGTGGTACGCGGTGGCCACCTACCTGGCCTCCTTCACCCCCACGGACGGCGTGCCCCAGGTGCCCCAGCGGTACGCGGGGCCTGAGGGCCGCAAGGTGCGGGATGAGAGCGTCAACCCCGTCGCCCTGCTCCGCCAGCCCAACTGGATCACCCTGGTGGTGCTGGGCGTGGCGCTGGTGCTGGTGGCCCTGGTGGTGTTCATCATCTGCCGGGTGGCCACCCGGAAGCGCCGCCGCTCCCGCCGCTCCGGCGTCCGGAGAGGCTACCGGGGTTACAGGGGATAACAGAGCCCATCCGCAAAAGGGAACCGGAACGGTTCCCTTTTGTGCTGTCTGGGCGGTTCAGTCCTTGGGCTTGGGGCGGAAGATGAGGGCGGAGAGCCAGCTGAAGAAGATGGCGGCGGTGATGCCGCCCGCTGCGGCGGTGACGCCGCCTGTGAGCACCCCCAGCACCCCCAGCACCCCCTGTTCCTCCACCGCCTTGGCCACGCCTTTGGCCAGCAGATAGCCGAAGCCGGTGAGGGGGACGGTGGCCCCCGCGCCGCCGAACTCCACCACGTATTTGTACAGCCCCAGGCCGCCCAGCACCACGCCGGAGACCACATAGGCCACCAGGATGCGGGCGGGGGTCAGCTTGGTCTTGTCGATGAGCAGCTGGCCGATGAGGCAGAGCAGGCCGCCGCACAGAAAGGCCCGGCCATATTCCCACAGCATTTCCATTGTGATTCCTCCTTTATACAGTCTCGCAGCCCGGGGCCGCCAGCGCCACCGCGTGGCAGATGGCGGGGATGGACTCCCCCTGCTGGGTGGAGGTGGGGGAGAGGAGGGCCCCGGTGCCGCAGAAGAGGAGCCGCTTCCACCGGCCCCGCTTCAGGCCGTCCATCAGATACCCGTTGAGCACCACGGCGGAGCAGCCGCACCCGGAGCCGCCGCAGTGGACATCCTGACCCTCCAGGTCGTAGATCATGGTGCCGCAGTCGGCCAGGTTGGACAGCTCCACCCCGTCCCGGCGGAACAGGTCCTTCACGATGTCCCGGCCCAGCTTGCCCAGGTCGCCGGTGAGGATCAGGTCGTAGCAGGAGGGTTTACGCCCGGTGTCCTGAAGGTGGGCCTTGATGGTCTCGTAGGCGGCGGGGGCCATAGCCGCGCCCATATTGTTGGCGTCCTTGATGCCCTTGTCCGCGATCTTGCCCGTGGTCACGTGGGTCACCCTGGGCCCGTTCCCCTGGGCGGCCAGAATGGTGCAGCCCGAGCCGGTCACCGTCCACTGGGCGGTGGGGGTGCGCTGGCCGCCGTACTCCAGAGGCGTGCGGTACTGCCGCTCCGCCGAGCAGAAGTGGGAGGAGGTCAGGGCCGCCGCATGGCGGGCAAACCCGCCGTCGATCATCAGCGCCGCCAGGGACAGGCTCTCCGCCATGGTGGAACAGGCGCCGTACAGCCCGTAGAAGGGGATGTCCTGTCCACGCAGGGCAAATCCGGTGCCGATGCACTGGTTCAGCAGGTCCCCGGCGAAGATATAGTCCAGGGCCGGGGCGGCCAGCTCCGCCTTGTTCAGCGCCATGGACAGAGCCAGCCGCTGCATGGCGCTCTCCGCCTTCTCCCAGCTCTTCTCGCCAAAACTGTCGTCCTGCTCGATGTGGTCGAAGAAGGACGAGAGCGGGCCGTCGCCCTCTTTTTTGCCCACCACGCTGGCATAGCCCGCCACAGCGGGCGGGCAGGCCAGCGCCACCGTCTGGGAACCCAGACGCTTTGTCTCCATACGCGCCACCTCACATGTTCGGATATGGGCCTAGTTTGAACAAAAAGAGAAGAAAATATAAGGGTACATTTTGTCGGCGGATGTGCTGGTCAAACGGCGGTATTTGCGGTATAATGCTATTATCTGTTCGCAGAGACGGCATTGCTGTCTCCGGCGGCGAAATGAGGGATTTTTTTCATGGAACAAGAGAGCAAACGGACGCTGGCCTACATCTGCCCCTCCTGCCGGCAGAGCGTGATCGTGGAGCGCAGCGTCTTTCAGCTGGCCGCCTCGGCCAATGAGCTGCCCTGTCCCTGCGGCAAGTCCGCCCTCCGGGTGGAGATGATGGGGGACCGGGTGAAGCTGACCGTGCCCTGCCTGTTCTGTCAGACCGAGCACACCGTCACCTGTTCCGCCAGGGCCTTTCTCCACGAGAAGGCGCTGGCCTTCTCCTGCGCTGCGTCCGGCCTGGACTGCTGCTACGTGGGAGAGGAGGGGCCGGTGTTTGCCGCCGTGCGCCGCCTGGAGGAGGCGGTGGACAAGGTGGAGCGCGACGCGGGGGAGAAGGGGACCTTCCTGGACGAGCTGGTGATGCACGAGGTGCTCTCCGAGCTCAAGGACATCGCCGCCCGGGGCGGCATCTCCTGCGCCTGCGGCTCCAAGCGGTGGAAGATGCAGGTGAACTACAGCTCCATCGACCTGTTCTGCGCCGACTGCGGCGCGGCCATGCGCATCCCCGCCGCCACCGCCTCGGACATCGACGACATCTGCTGCAAGAACACCATTGTGATCCACGG
Organism: Pseudoflavonifractor intestinihominis; assembly: GCF_040096055.1. Taxonomy (NCBI): domain Bacteria; kingdom Bacillati; phylum Bacillota; class Clostridia; order Eubacteriales; family Oscillospiraceae; genus Pseudoflavonifractor; species Pseudoflavonifractor intestinihominis. Next base: position 159,176 of record NZ_JBBMFK010000003.1, on the reverse strand, counting down.
CGCCCACAGCGGGCGCTGAGGACGGGCCCTGTCCCCCCAGGACAGGGCGGACTGCCGGAGAGGACTCCGGCAGCCTGGGCATACCGGGAAAGGAAGAACGATCTTGAGCGTTTACTATGAAAATACCTACCCTGTGGACTCCCGGGACGTAGACCCCTTTGACCAGTGCCGGCCTTCGGCCCTGCTGGGCATCCTCCAGGAGGCGGCCACCTCGGCGGCGGTGGAGCTCCACGTGTCCCGGGACGAGATGATCGACCGGTACAACGTGTTCTGGATGCTCTCCCGCATCTGGTACCGGCTCTCCCGGCCCCTCCACTGGAGCGAGCCGGTGACGGTGCGCACCTGGCACCGGGGCGCCCACGGCGCCGCCATGTACCGGGACTTTGACCTCTTTGTGAAGGGGGAGCCGGTGGGGGAGGCGGTGTCCTCCTGGGTGCTGGCCGACCTGGACACCCACAAGCTGTTCCGGCTGAGCAACGTGGAGGAGTTCGCGGGCACCGACGGCGGCGCGCTGTGCAAGGACAGGCGGCTGACCAGCCTGCGGATGCCCGGGGACCTGACCCTGGCCGAGCACCGCACACTCCACTACAGCGACGCCGACATCAACGGCCATGTCAACAACGTGCGCTACGCCGACTTCGCCTGCGACGCCCTCCATCTGGAGCGGATGGCCAGCGGGCAGTATGTGTCTGAGCTCCAGCTGTGCTACCTGGCCGAGTGCCGCCCCGGCGAGGCCATCGACCTGTTCACCGGCCAGGCGGAAGAGAGAAAGTTGGTCCAGGGTATGGGCGAAGAGGGCAAAATCCGCTTCGATGCAGCCCTCACTTTGGCCAACCTGCAAGAATGAACGGACCGCCTCTTGACAAGACGGTTCGTACGCCGTAAAATAGGAAAAATTTATTCGGATGGGACAAGTGTCCATTTGCAGTTCCAGACTTCATGCGCATGGAGTTTTATCCCGTATACCGAGTGAAAATTCACTGGAAAAGATAAAGGAGATGCGATATGGTCAATACCGATGAGCGACAGAAGTTTACCAAGCAGGGCCTGACCTTCGACGACGTGCTGCTGGTCCCCGCGGCCAGCGACGTGCTCCCCGCCGACATCGACCTGCACACCCAGCTTACCAAGAAGATTCAGCTGAATATCCCTCTCATGAGCGCCGCCATGGATACCGTCACCGAGTACCGCATGGCCATCGCCATTGCCCGTGAGGGCGGCATCGGCATTATCCACAAGAATATGTCCATCGGCGCTCAGGCCGAGCAGGTGGACATGGTCAAGCGCAGCGAGAACGGCGTTATCACCAACCCCTTCTGGCTGGCTCCCGGCCACACCCTGGCCGAGGCGGATGAGCTGATGGCCAAGTACCGCATCTCCGGCGTGCCCATCTGCGACAACGGAAAGCTCATCGGCATCATCACCAACCGGGACATGAAGTTCGAGGTGGACATGTCCCAGCTCATCGACAACGTGATGACCAAGGAAAACCTGGTCACCGCCAAGGAGGGCATCACCCTGGAGGAGGCCAAGGAGATCCTCCGCAAGCACAAGATCGAGAAGCTCCCCCTGGTGGACGACGAGTTCCGCCTCAAGGGCCTCATCACCATCAAGGACATCGAGAAGGCCACGGTGTACCCCAACTCCGCCCGTGACGCCAAGGGCCGCCTGCTGGTGGGCGCCGCCATCGGCGTGACCAACGACGTGCTGGACCGTGTGGCCGCCCTGGTGGAGGCCGGCGCCGACGTGCTGTGCCTGGACTCCGCCCACGGCCACAGCCACAATATCCTGGAGTGCGTCAAGCGCATCAAGGCCCTGTACCCCGACGTGCAGCTCATCGCCGGCAACGTGGCCACCGCCGAGGGCACCAAGGCCCTCATCGAGGCCGGCGCCGACTGCGTGAAGGTGGGCATCGGCCCCGGCTCCATCTGCACCACCCGCGTGGTGGCCGGTATCGGCGTGCCCCAGATCACCGCCGTGTACGACGCCGCCTGCGTGGCTGACAAGTACGGCATTCCCATCATCGCCGACGGCGGCGTGAAGTACTCCGGCGACATCGCCAAGGCCATTGCCGCCGGCGCCAACGTGGTCATGCTGGGCTCCCTGCTGGCCGGCTGCGAGGAGTCCCCCGGGGACACCGAGGTCTACCAGGGCCGCCAGTTCAAGGTCTACCGCGGCATGGGCTCCCTGGGCGCCATGGCCAAGGGCTCCAGAGACCGTTACTTCCAGCAGAACAACAAGAAGCTGGTCCCCGAAGGCGTGGAAGGCCGCGTGCCCTACAAGGGATCTACCTCCGACACCATCTATCAGATGATGGGCGGCCTGCGGGCCGGTATGGGCTACTGCGGCTGCGGCACCGTGTCTGAGCTGCAGAAGAAGGCCCAGTTCATCCAGATCACCGCCGCCGGTCTCCGCGAGAGCCACCCCCACGACGTGTATATCACCAAAGAGGCTCCCAACTACACCATCAACGCCCAGCACTAAGCTGTTTAAAAGTGCCCGTACCGGACAGGTACGGGCACTTTTGCGCACTTTTTGAGGAAGCGACAGGAGACGCCAAAGAAAACTCTTGCAATTTGGAAACAGATAGGTTACAATATGGTAACAAAAAGTTTCCGAACGGAAACGGGTTTGAGGAGTGGACACATGAAGAAGCGTTTTTCCTGCGCCTTACTCGGACTTGCACTGACGATCAGCCTCAGCGGTCATGCGCTGGCGGCAGAGAATACCACCGCCCCCGTGGTGGTGAACGGCGTGGAGCAGACCAATTTCCACGCCACCCTGTACGGTGATACCACCTACACCTCCTTCTACGGCGTCACCCTGGCCCTCCGGCCCGACGCGGTCATTACCTGGGAGAACAACCAGCTGGTGGCCCGGGCGGACGACTTCACCATGTATGCCCGCATCGGCACCAACTTCCTGGTCATCAACGACCGGTACCTGTACATCCCCGACGGCGTGAAGGTGGACGACACCGGCGATACCCTGGTGCCCACCCGGGTGCTGGCCACCGCCCTGGGCGCGGCCATCGGCTGGGACGGCTCCGTGACCTACACCTCCGCCGGTACCCCTCTGGCCTCGGGCAGCACCTACTACGACGCCGAGACCGTGGACCTGCTGGCCCGGGTCATCACCCACGAGAGCGGCAACCAGCCCCTGGAGGGCAAGATCGCCGTGGGCAACGTGATCCTCAACCGGGTGGCCAGCCCCTCCTTCCCCAACACGGTGAAGGAAGTGCTCAGCCAGCCCAACCAGTTCCCCGGCGCCACCAACTGCGAGCCCAACAGCGAGTCCATCCTGGCCGCCAAGCTCTGCCTGGAGGGCGCCATGGAGGCTCCCGGCGCCTACTGGTTCAACGGCGCGGGCATCTCCTGCTGGGCCTCTCTCAACAAGAGCCACATCGTCACCATCGGCGGACATTCCTTCTACGGTTGATATCACAGCGGCCTCCCACAGGAGGCCGCTGTTTTTTCGTCCTTGACTTTCAGGCGGGAACATGGTACTTCTTTGACTGAACGATGAAACTGTGCCCGGCGGACGCGCCGGAGAAGGAGAACAGACATGAACCTGATGATCGCCTCGGATATCCACGGCTCCGCCCGGTACTGCCGGGACCTGCTGGCCGCCTTTGACCGGGAGGGCGCGGACCGCCTGCTGCTGCTGGGGGATTTGCTCTACCACGGCCCCCGGAACGACCTGCCCGACCAGTACGCCCCCAAGGAGGTCATCGCCCTGCTGAACGAGCGTAAGAGCCGTCTGCTGTGCGTCCGGGGCAACTGTGAGGCAGAGGTGGACCAGATGGTGCTGGAATTCCCCGTCCTGGCCGACTACGCCATATTGTGGGCGGGTGAGCGGATGATTTTCGCCACCCACGGACACCACCACAACAAAAGCGCCATGCCGCCCCTTCAGCCCGGGGATATCCTGCTCCACGGCCACACCCACATCCCCGCCTGGGAGAGGGTGGGGGAGAACCTGTACCTCAACCCCGGCTCGGTGTCCATCCCCAAGGAGGGGAGCGAGAGAGGGTACATGACCTTCGACGGGACCACCTTCCAGTGGAAGAACCTGTCCGGCCAGGTCTACCACACCCTCAGCCTGTAAACTCCACAGCGGGCATATGTTCCCGGCAGAGCGTTGAAAAAACACTCTGCCGGGAATTTTTGTGCTGTCTGTAACAATCCGTGGAGATGCCGCGTGTAATAGGCAGAACGGAAGAAGGAGGCGATGAGCATGGAGCGGGAAGAGGCGGCGCGGCTGGTGGAGGCCCACAGCCAGGCGGTGTACCGGCTGGCCTACGCCCGCACCGGCAGCCGGGAGGACGCCGAGGACATCACCCAGGAGACCTTTCTCCGGCTGGTGCGGGCGGCGCCTGTGTTCCGGGACGAGGCCCACTGCCGGGCCTGGCTGCTCCACGTGGCTATGAACTGCACCCGGAGCCTGTTCCGCAGGCCGTGGCGCAGGCGGGACCTGCCCCTGGAGGAGGCGGCCAACGCCGCCGCGCCGGATGGGGAGCGGGGGGACGTGCTGGAGGCGGTGCTGGCCCTGCCGGAGCAGTACCGGGCGCCGGTGCATCTCTTCTACTACGAGGACCTGCCGGTGGAGGAGATCGCAAAAATTCTGGGGCTGCGGGAAGGCGCGGTCCGCACCCGGCTGAGCCGGGCAAGAGGGATGCTGCGGGACATGCTGAAGGAGGATGAGGAGCATGCTTGAACGGGAATACCACAGGGAAATGGACGCCGTGGCCCTGACGGAGGAGCAGAAGGAGAAGCTGGTGGACATGATGACCGGAACGGCCAGAGCGCCCCGAGCAGGCCGGGCGGGACGGACCGCTCTGGCAGCTGCGGCGGTGTGCGCCGTGCTGGCCGTGTCCGCCCTGGCCTATGTCACCGGCGCATTGGACTTCCTGAAGGGCAGGGAGGAGTACCAGTTCCTGGGCCAGGCGGCCTTCTATGAGGAATACGCTCAGCGGGTGGACCTGCCCGACACAGCGGACAGCGAGGACACCCTGACCATCGAGTACACGGCCATGGACGAGAATTTCTGCACCGTGTTCTACACCCTCCGGACGGCGGAGCCTATGGAGGCCTGGTCCCAGCGGGAGCATCTGCCCATCTCGTCGGACGCGCCCGACCTCTGGCAGGCCATGGGCCTGGAGCCCGGCTTTACCCTGGAGGCGGACGGGGAGACGCTGACCGGCGGGCAGGACGGCCAGCAGTATCTGCTGGACGCCAACACCCTGGTGGGCATGGCCCGGCTGCCCCTGAACCGGGCCGGGGCCCTGGCGGACGGGGAGACCGTCACCCTGAAGGCGGAGGCCCCCCTGGGGGACTGGGACGGCGTATCCGACCGGGGGGAGGCCGGGCAGTGGAGCTTTACCCTGACGGCTGAGCCTATGGAGGGGCATACTGACATGCTCGCCGCCCCGGCGGCGCTGGGGGAGCGGCAGGTGGAGGCCCTGAGCGTCACCGTCTCCCCCCTGGGCACGGTGCTGCGGGCCCGGGTGACGGTGCCCGAGGAATACCGGGCGGAGCCGGACCTGTGGGGCGGCCTGGGCTGGTTTGTGGTCCGGGATGAGGACGGCAGGTACTACCCCTACGACGTGCTGACCTCGGAGGCAACGGAGGACGGCGCCGCCTGGGAGGAGTCCTATATCCTCTACGGCCTGGAGGACCCGAAGACCCTGGAGCTGCTGCCGGCGGAGCTGGAAGGCGGATTTGTCACCGTGGGCCTGGAGGACCTGCCCTGGCAGGGGGAGGGCGGTTACACCTTCGCGTCCTTCACGGTGGAGGAGGGACAGATGGCCCTCCGGCTGGAGCCGGACGGCGCAGTGGGCAACACCGGTTACTGCGGCAGTATCGCCTACTTCCTGGACGGTGCGGGGGAGAAGCTGTTTTACGGCGACGGGGCCCCCGACGTCTACCAGAACAGCTACACCGACTGGCGGGACGGCAGCGTCACCATCACCTGGTCCCTGGACGAGGCCGCACAGGCCCAGACGGAGGGGCTGGCCGGGTTGGAGCTGTACGAGGAACACTATGTGCCGCAAGAGGGGACAGGCGTCCTGCTCCCACTGACAAAGTGAAGAAAAAACAGCGAGGGGCGCCCGCCGGATCTCCGGCGGGCGCCCCTCTTTCCTGCGGAACCCCTTGAAATCCGGTCACTTTTCCAGTATAATATGACAGATTGAACCAAGACCGCTGCGGTCTGCTATGATATCACAGGAAAGCGTGAGAGATTTGAAGTACGATTTTGCCAGCATCGAGCCCAAGTGGCAGAAGAAATGGGCGGAGGAGAAGACCTTCCACTGTGAGAACCACAGCGACAAGCCCAAGTTCTATGCCCTGGTCGAGTTCCCCTATCCCTCCGGTCAGGGCCTCCACGTGGGCCACACCCGGCCCTACACCGCCATGGACGTGGTGGCCCGCAAGCGCCGCATGGACGGGTACAACGTGCTCTTCCCCATGGGCTACGACGCCTTCGGCCTGCCCACCGAGAACTACGCCATCAAGAACCACATCCACCCGGCCAAGGTGACCCACGACAACATTGCCAACTTCACCAAGCAGCTGCACATGCTGGGCTACTCCTTTGACTGGGACCGGGTCATCAACACCACCGACCCCAGCTACTACAAGTGGACCCAGTGGATCTTCCTCCAGCTGTACAAGCACGGCCTGGCCTACAAGACCACCATGCCCGTCAACTGGTGCACCTCCTGCAAGTGCGTGCTGGCCAACGAGGAGGTTGTGGAGGGCGTGTGTGAGCGCTGCGGCTCCCCCGTCATCCGCAAGGAGAAGAGCCAGTGGATGCTCAAGATCACCGAGTACGCCCAGCGCCTCATCGACGACCTGGACGACCTGGACTTCATTGAGCGGGTGAAGATCCAGCAGAAGAACTGGATCGGCCGCTCCACCGGCGCCGAGGTCACCTTCAAGGCCACCACCGGCGCCGACATCGTGGTGTACACCACCCGGCCCGACACCCTCTTCGGCGCCACCTATATGGTCCTCTCTCCCGAGCACGAGCTGGTGAAGAACTGGCTGGAGAAGGGCATCCTGAAGAACGCCGACGAGGTGAAGGCCTATCAGCGTGCCGCCGCCTCCAAGTCCGACCTGGAGCGCACCGAGCTGAACAAGGAGAAGACCGGCGTGTGCCTGGACGGCGTGAAGGGCGTCAACCCGGTCAACGGCAAGGAGATCCCCATCTTCATCTCCGACTACGTGCTCTCCACCTACGGCACCGGCGCCATCATGGCCGTGCCTGCCCACGACGACCGCGACTGGGAGTTTGCCAAGAAGTTCGGCTGTGAGATCATCGAGGTGGTCTCCGGCGGCGAGGACGTGCAGAAGGCCGCCTTCACCGCCAAGGACGAGACCGGCATCCTGGTCAACTCCGACTTCCTCAACGGCCTGACCGTCAAGGACGCCATCCCCGTCATCACCAAGTGGCTGGAGGAGAAGGGCATCGGCCACGCCAAGGTCAACTTCAAGCTCCGGGACTGGGTGTTCTCCCGCCAGCGGTACTGGGGCGAGCCCATCCCCATGGTGTACTGCGAGAAGTGCGGCTGGCAGCCCCTGCCCGAGGACCAGCTGCCCCTGCTCCTGCCCGACGTGGACTCCTACGAGCCCACCGACGACGGCGAGTCCCCCCTGAGCAAGATGACCGACTGGGTCAACACCACCTGCCCCCACTGCGGCGGCCCCGCCAAGCGTGAGACCGACACCATGCCCCAGTGGGCCGGCTCCAGCTGGTACTTCCTGCGGTATATGGACCCCCACAACGACAAGGCCCTGGCCTCCAAGGAGGCCCTGGCGTACTGGAGCCCCGTGGACTGGTACAACGGCGGCATGGAGCACACCACCCTCCACCTGCTGTACAGCCGGTTCTGGCACAAGTTCCTCTATGACATCGGCGTGGTGCCCACCAAGGAGCCCTACCAGAAGCGCACCTCCCACGGCATGATCCTGGGTGAGGGCGGCGAGAAGATGTCCAAGAGCCGGGGCAACGTGGTCAACCCCAACGACGTGGTGGCCCAGTACGGCGCGGACACCATGCGCACCTATATCATGTTCATCGGCGACTTTGAGAAGGCCGCCTCCTGGAGCGACAACGCAGTCAAGGGCTGCAAGCGCTTCCTGGACCGCGTCTGGAACCTGTCCGAGCAGCTCACCGACGGGGAGGGCTACTCCGCCGCCAATGAGAGCGCCATCCACAAGACCATCAAGAAGGTGTCCGACGACATCGAGGCCATGAAGTTCAACACCGCCATCGCTGCCCTCATGGCCCTGGTCAACGACTTCTACGCCAACGGCTGCTCCAAGGGCGACTACGCCGCCCTGCTGCTCATGCTGTCCCCCTTCGCGCCCCACATGGTGGAGGAGCTGTGGGAGACCCTGGGCTACGCCGCCCAGCGGGGCGGCATGGCCTGCCAGCAGTCCTGGCCCGCCTACGACGAGAGCAAGACCATCGACGCCCAGGTGCAGATGGCCGTCCAGGTGTGCGGCAAGCTCCGCGCCACCATCACCGTGCCCATGGACAGCGACGAGGCCACTGTGGTGGCCGAGGCCATGAAGGACCCCAAGGTCCAGAAGTTCACCGAGGGCAAGAACCTGGTCAAGACCATCCTGGTGCCCAACAAGCTGGTCAACCTGATTGCCAAGTGATGATGAGAGGCGTGCATCACATCTCCCTCAGGGCCCCGGGGGCCGGGGCCTTTGAGCAGGTGCTGGACTTCTATCAGAACGTGCTCTCCTGCCCGCTGGTCCGCCGGTGGGGCCAGGGGGACGGCCAGGGCGCCATGCTGGACCTGGGCAACACCCTGCTGGAGGTGACGGCCAACGGCGGGGAGGAGCAGCGGGGCTTGTTCGCCCACATCGCCTTTGCCACCGATGACGTGGACGGGATGATCGTCCGGGTGCGGGCCGCAGGCTGCCCGGTGCTGGTGGAGCCCGGGGACCGGAACCTGGGCGGGGACTATCCCATCCGCATCGCCTTCTGTGCCGGACCGGTAGGGGAGGAGCTGGAGTTCTTCCAGGAGCGGTAAGCGTCCAGGGCCACATCAAGGAAATTTTTTCCCTTTAAAAGATTCCCTTGACAAGACGCTGAATTTTTCATATAATACTACTGTTAAAGCCATATCTAGGCGAAACCGCCTATGCCTGTGGCCCTTTCACGGCAGACAGGTCTGCCGCGTCGGAGGGAGGGGAAATCAATGTCGGAAGTCCGTGTGAAAGAGGGCGAGTCCCTGGAGAACGCCCTGAAGCGTTTTAAGCGCAGCTGCGCCAAGTCGGGCGTCCTGGCCGAGGTGCGTAAGCGCGAGTGCTATGAGAGTCCGAGCGTCAAGCGCCGCAAGAAGTCTGAGGCCGCGCGCAAGAACCGCAAGAAGTTCTACTAAGAATATAAAACCCCGCAGCCGGAAGGCTGCGGGGTTTTTGCTGCCCCGGGCCGGAAACGCGGCGTATCAATCCTCCCTCATCTGCGCACACTGTGGGGGAGGTGATGCAGTATGCGGCGGGAATACAACGACATGTACGCCCTCTTCCGCCACGAACCCGGGGCGGAGGAGTACTTCGAGCGGCTGCCCAGCTATCTTCAGGACCGCATCCGCCCCCGCTACCAGATGGTGAACTCCTTTGCAACGCTGGAGGCATGCGCGGAACGGTTCTGTGGGCCGGAATGAATAGAAAGGACGGGCCAGGACTTCCCCAAATGCGTAGGAATTGACAATTGAAAATTTTTGCCTGTGCTCTATAATGGGGAAAGTTCCTTTTGGGACTTTCCCCATAGTCTATGTGTGTATTCAGAATTCAGCAGAGAGCCAGGTGTGTGATGGAAAAGACGATAGTAAAGAAGAGAGAATCTGCCGGACGGGAGAACAACATCCTCCTGCTGACCGGCCCGATTTTTGTGGAGCTGCTGCTCCAGATGCTGGTGGGCAACGCGGACCAGATCATGGTGGGCTGGGTGGACCCCAACGGCGTGGGCGCCATCGGCAACGCCAACCAGGTGACCAACCTGCTGCTGCTGGTGTTCTCCGTGGTGTGTACCGCCTCCATGATCCTGATCTCCCAGTATATCGGCGCCCGGGACACCAGGAGCGTCAACGAGACCTATACGGTCTCCCTGTTCACCAATATCGTCTTCGGCGTGGCGGTGAGCCTGATCCTGGTGCTGGGCTGCGGACCCATCTTCCGGCTCATGGGCGTCCATGAGGAGATTTTTGAGAAGACCTGCCTCTATATGCGCATCATCGGCGCGGGCATGGTGTTCCAGTCGGTATACCTGACCTTCACCGCCTTCTTTCGCTCCAGCCAGATGATGAAGGAGACCATGGTCATCTCCGTGTTCATGAACTGCCTGAACATCGTGGGCAACTACATCCTCATCAACGGCGTGGGTCCCCTGCCCGCACTGGGCATCGCCGGCGCGGCCATCTCCAGCGGCCTGAGCCGCCTGGTGGGCGTCATCATCATCGCCCTGCTCTTCTGGAAGAAGTTCGGCCCGGTGATCCGGTTCTCCCAGCTGCGGCCCTTCCCCAAGGACCAGCTGCGGCGGCTGCTCCGCATCGGCGTGCCCGCCGGCGGCGAGTCGGTGAGCTACAATATGTCCCAGATCTGCATTCAGACCGTGTGCAACCGCTTTGCCACCTACGTGGTGAACACCCGTGTGTACGCCAACATCTTCGCCAACGTCACCTACATGTTCGGCTCGGCCATGAGCCAGGCCTGCCAGGTGGTGGCCGCCCGGCTCATGGGCGCGGAGCAGGTGGAGGAGACCAACCGCCAGGTGCACCGCACCGTACTCTTCTCCCTGGTGATCTCAGGGGCGGTGTCGGTGCTGCTGTTCCTGGTCTGCGAGCCGGTCTACAGCCTCTTCACCACCGACCCCCAGGTGCTGACCCTGGCCAAGACCATCATGCTCATCGAGATCCCCCTGGAGCTGGGCCGGGCGGTGAACATGACCATGTGCCGGGCCCTCCAGGCCTGCGGGGATATCCGGTTCCCCATCAGCATCTGCGTCATCGACGCCTGGATCGTGGGCGTGGGCGGCAGCTGGCTGCTGGGCGTGGTGTTCGACATGGGTCTGGCGGGCCTGTGGATCGCCATGGCGGCGGACGAGTGTATCCGGGCCGGGCTTTTCCTCTGGCGCTGGCACAGCCGCGCCTGGGTGAACAAGCGCCTGCTGGCAAACTAAAAGATAAAAGGACTGCCTGTCGCAAAAGACAGGCAGTCCTTTTTACGTGGTGGGCACAAAGGGGTCTCCCACGCTGCCGGAGCCGGCGAATCCCGCGGCATCCAGGGCGATCACCGGACGGACGCCCCAGGTGTCGGCGGCGTCCCGCATGTAGAAGTACCCGTCGGTCCCCAGGATGCGCACCATGGAGCCGTTGTTGAAATAGGGGGTGTCCATCCAGCAGGGGGCGCCGGAGAGCAGCCCCTGCCGGGACAGGGAGGCCATCAGGCCGATGTCGGGCAGGCGGACGGTGTCGGTGCAGTCCATGGCCACCGCCTCCTCCATGCCCCGGTCGCTGTAGGCCGGCACGTGGAAGGCGAAGAAGTCGTTGAAGCCGGAGTCGGCCAGGTCCCGATCCGTGATGGACAGCAGCACCCGATGGCTGCCCGTCGCCAGCATCTCCCGCTCCGACTGGTCAAAGGCTGCGGTGAGGAAGTCCCCGTTGAGCCACGCCCGCAGGTCGGAGTCGCTCCAACGGCTGCTGCCGAAGTCCCCGTCCTGGTCAAAGGCCCGTTGGTCCACCGGCTCCGCCGCCAGGAGCAGCCAGGTGCCGTCCTCCTGCTGTTCCGCGGCCTGCCACAGAAGGGGCTTTCCCTCCCAGGCGCCCAGCTGGACGTAGGCGCCGGTCTCCAGGGTGTTGTGGGGCAGCTGTGCCCGTATCAGGGAGATGCCGGCGGGCACGGCCAGCAGCAGGAGGAGCACACCGGCGGTGCTCCCCGCCAGCACGGCGGCGGGGCGGAGCACCCGCTCTGCCGTGGAAAGCCGGTACCCCAGCCAGGCCAGCACCAAGAGGAGCAGCAGGTCGATGAACTGGGCGAAGGCGAACATGTGCTTGGCCAGGTCCCCCTCGCCGTTGGTGACCGTGGGCATCAGGAACTGGTAGGCCATGGAGCCCAGCACGGTGAGCGCCAGGAGGGCGGCGGAGAGCTTGTCCTTGCCCGCACTCTTTCGGCCCGCCACGGCCCGCCACAGGGCCCAGCAGCCCGCCGCCGTGATGAGCCCAGCGGCCAGCCAGGTGTTGACGGGCAGCTGGCCCCGCAGCCAGCTCCAGCCGCCGAAGCGGCCGGCAAAGGTGAGCCTGGGGTGGGTGGCGTCCAGGTTGGAGAGGTAGTAGGGCCGGATAAAGCCGGTGTGGGCCATGGCCACGTCCAGCTTCTCCAGGTAGTAGCCCGGGTGGGAGAGGTAGAAGAACAGCAGGTCGAACTTGGACACCTGGGAGAAGTCCGCCTTGAACTGCTCGCTCTCCCGGGCGGGGGCCACCCGGTCCATGTAGTAGTTGGAGTTGGCGTATTCCGCCATGTAATCCGGAAGCCCCAGGTCGGAGAGGTACTGATCGGTCTGCTCCGGGGTGGTGTCCTTGAGGACACCGTAGAACACAGCGTTGTAGTTGGTCTCATAGTCCATCCAGCCGGGAAGGGAGAGGTACACCGTCCCCAGCACCGCCACGCAGGCCACAGCGCCGCCGCACAGCCACTTCCGGTGCTTCTTCTCCGAGCGGAGGAAGAGGACCGCGCCCATGCCCAGGGCGCACAGAGCGGCCACCGGCAGGTTGATGAACTTGCTCCAGCCGTACACCACGCAGGCGAGGAAGTACCACCCGGCATTCCAGCCTAGGCTGCCCCGGCGGGTCAGCAGCCGCAGGCCGAACACCGCCATGGCCAGCAGGCCCAGCATCTGCACCGGCTCGCTGTACAGGGAGTTGAAGTAGGTGATATACCCCTCGTCGCACAGGACGAAGAGGACGGCCAGCTTCACCAGCAGGTCGCACCACAGGGAGGGCAGCCGGAAGGAGCGGAACAGCAGGAGCAGCAGCCCGGCGTAGCACAGCAGGTAGATGAGGCCCAGCACCTGGATGTGGTAGGTGTCCAGGCTCTGGCCGGTGAGGGCGTTGAGGGCCAGGTTGCCCGCCAGGGAGGCCCGGACGAACACCAGATGGATGGAGGGGTAGGCGGCGGTGTTGTCCAGATTGAAGAGCAGGTTCCACAGCTTTGCCCCGGCGGAATCCCCCTGAAAGACCATGCGGAAGGTGTCCTCGTACACAAAGGAGCCGGTGCTCTCCGCGTAGTCCAGGGAATTGGTGCTCATCACCCGGCCGAAGTCCCCGTTGTTGGACAATCCCGCCCCGCCGCCGGCGAAGAGCACCAGGGCCATAATGACGGCGGCCAGGGCGGCCAGCAGGAGGGGGCCGAACCGGTCGTAGAATTGGGCCGCCCGGAGGGCGGAAGGCTGTCTGTTCATAGGTCACCTCACGGAAAATGGGGATGGTGGGGTCACAGGGCCGCCTTCAGGTCGGAGAGGAAGCCCTCCACGTCGGCGGCCTGGGTGGCGAAGGAGGTGACCAGCCGGATGACCGTGTGGCGCTCATCCTGGCGGGTCCACACCTCATAGGCGCACAGAGCGTCCAGCACGGGGAGCAGGCTGTCGGGCACCACGGGGAACACCATGTTGGAGGCCGAGCGGGGGGCCATGGGAATGCCCATGGCCTCCAGGCCGGACTGGAGGGCCTGGGCCATGTCCACCGCGTGGCGGGCGATGGTCCAGTAGAGCCCGTCCTCCAGCAGGGTCTGGAACTGGAGGCCCAGCAGCCAGCCCTTGGCCAGCACCGCGCCCCGCTGCTTCTTGATGCGGAAGAAGCCCTCCTGAAGGGCCGGGTTGACGATGACCAGGGCCTCGCCCATGAGGGCGCCGTTCTTGGTGCCACCGATGTAGAACGCGTCGGTGAGGCGGGCCAGGTCGGGGAGGGTCACGTCGTTCTCCGCCGCGCCGAAGGCGGCCCCCAGCCGGGCACCGTCCAGGAACAGGAGAAGGTTGTTGGCCCTGCAGCAGGCGGAGAGGGCCTCCAGCTCGGCCAGGGTGTACACCACGCCGTTCTCGGTGGCGTCCGAGATGTAGACCAGCCTGGGCAGCACCACGTGCTCGTTGCGGCCCTCCTCCACCAGCGGGAGGATGAGCTCCGGGGTCAGCTTGCCGTCGGGGGCGGCGTGGGCCTGGAGCAGCTTGTGGCCGGTGGCCTCCACCGCGCCGCCCTCGTGGCCGTTGACGTGGCCGGTGTGGGCGCAGATGACCCCCTCCCAGGGGCGGAGGAAGGCGGCGATGGCGGTGAAATTGGTCTGTGTGCCGCCGATGAGGAACTGGACGTCCGCCTCAGGGCAGCGGCACAGGTTTTTGATGAGCTGGGCGGCGCTGGCACAGTAGTCGTCGGCGCCGTAGCCGATGACGTGTTCGCCGTTGTGGGCGGCGATGGCGGAGAGGACGGCGGGGTGGGCGGCCTCGGAGTAGTCGTTGCGGAAATTGTACATATGCGTCACCTCATAGACGAAAAGGGGCCGCAGGCCGCCCCGGGAGCTGGGGCAGGCCTGCGGCCGCCGGGAATCAGAATTTGAAGCTGTCCTTCAGGCTGACGGACCGGTTGAACACCAGGTGGTCAGGGGAGGAGTCCTTGCTGTCCACACAGAAGTAGCCCTGGCGCAGGAACTGGAAGGAGGCGGGGGCGGCGGCGTGGGCCAGGCTGGCCTCTACCTTGGCGCCGGAGAGCACCTCCAGGGAGTTGGGGTTCAGGCAGTCCAGGAAGTTCTTGTCGCCGGCGTCGGGGTCGGCGTCGGAGAACAGGTTGTCGTACAGCCGGATCTCCGCGTCCACGGCGGTGGCGGCGTCCACCCAGTGGATGGTGGCGCCCTTCACCTTGCGGCCGTCGGCGGGATCGCCGCCCCGGGAGTTGGGGTCGTACTCACAGAGGACCTCCACCACGTTGCCGTTCTCGTCCTTCACGCAGCCGGTGCACTTGATGAGGTAGGCGCCCTTCAGGCGGCACTCGGGTCCCTCGGGGTAGAGGCGCTTGTACTTGGGCACCGGGGTCTCCAGAAAGTCCTCGGCCTCGATATACAGGTGGCGGGAGAAGGACACCTCGCGGGTGCCGTCCTCGGGACGGCTGGGGTTGTTCTCCACGGCGAAGGTCTCGCTCTGGCCCTCGGGGTAGTTGGTGACGGTGAGCTTGATGGGGCGCAGCACCGCCATGCGGCGCAGGGCCACCTCGTTCAGGTCCTCCCGCAGGCAGTGCTCCAGGAAGGCGAACTCCACGGTGGAGGCCGCCTTGCTCACGCCGTTGCGCTCGGAGAAGTTGCGGATGGACCGGGGGGTGTAGCCACGGCGGCGCAGGCCGCACAGGGTGGGCATACGGGGGTCGTCCCAGCCGGAGACCCGGCCCTCCTCCACCAGCTGGCGCAGCTTCCGCTTGCTCATGACGGTGTAGTTGATGCCCAGCCGGGCGAACTCGATCTGCCGGGGCTTGGCGGGCAGGTCGCAGTGCTCGATGACCCAGTCGTACAGAGGCCGGTGGTCCTCAAACTCCAGGGAGCACAGGGAGTGGGTGATGCCCTCCAGGGCGTCCTCGATGGGGTGGGCGAAGTCGTACATGGGGTAGATGCACCACTTGTCGCCCTGGCGGTGGTGGCGCATGTGGTTGATGCGGTAGATGACGGGGTCGCGCATGTTGAAGTTGCCGCTGGCCAGGTCGATCTTGGCCCGCAGGGTCATGCGGCCGTTCTCAAACTCGCCGGCGCGCATCCGGGCGAACAGGTCCAGGGACTCCTCCACGGGGCGGTCTCGCCAGGGGGAGCGGGCGGGGGTGTTCACATCGCCCCGGTACTCCTTGAACTGCTCGGGGGTCAGCTCGCAGACGTAGGCCAGGCCCTTCTTGATGAGCTCCACGGCGCAGTCGTACATCTTCTCAAAGTAGTCGGAGGCGTAGTAGAACCGGTCGCCCCAGTCGTAGCCCAGCCAGTGGATGTCCTCCTGGATGGCCTCCACGTACTCCACGTCCTCCTTGGTGGGGTTGGTGTCGTCCATGCGGAGGTTGCACAGGCCGCCGTACTTCTCAGCGGTGCCGAAGTCGATGAAGATGGCCTTGGCGTGGCCGATGTGGAGGTAGCCGTTGGGCTCGGGGGGAAAGCGGGTATGGACGGTCATGCCCTGGAACTGACCACCCTGGGCGATGTCCTCGTCAATGAAATCATGGATGAAGTTTTGGGTCATGGTGGTGTTCAGTTCTTCGGTCATGTTGTTTCACTCCTTAAATGTTCCATTTCTGCCGTGCCGCCGGAAGGCAGCCAGCTAAATCCTTATTTTACCCGCTGCATACAGAAATTGCAATGGATTTCTCACAACAGGGCGGAAAAATCTGTCTCCCTCCGCCCTCAGCCCACCACGTTGATGGGGTTGCCCTCCAGATAGGCGGTGATGTTCCCCGCCAGCAGGGAGATGAGCCGCTGTCGGGTCTCCAGGCCCTTCCAGCCCATGTGGGGGGTGAGGATGACATTTTCCATGTTGTAGAGGGGGTTGTCCTCGGCCGGGGGCTCGGTCTCCTGCACGTCCAGGCCCGCGCCCGCGATGGTCCCGGATCTCAGGGCGTCGATGAGAGCGGCTTCATCCACCAGGGCGCCCCGGGCGGTGTTGATGAGGAAGGCGGTGGGCTTCATGAGGGCCAGGGTGTCCTTGTTGATGAGGTGGCGGGTGGAATCGGTGAGGGGGCAATGGAGGGAGACATAGTCGCTCCGACGGAGCAGCTCCTCCAGGCTGACGCAGGTCACGCCGGGGCCGTAGTCCCGGGGGGTGCGGCTGTAGACCAGCACCTCCATGTCCAGGGCCAGGGCCACCTTTATCACCGCCCGGCCGATGTTGCCCGCGCCGATGAGGCCCAGAGTCTTGCCATTGACCTCCACGTGGTCCAGGCCCAGGCAGCGGGTGAAGTTGCTCCGGTCGCCCCGCTCCAGCATCCGGATCTGGGCCCCCATGGAGGAGCTGAGGCAGAGCAGGAGCATAATGGCCGTGTGGGCCACCCGCTGGGAGCTGTAGGCCGGGATGTTGCACACGGTGATGCCTCTGGCCTTGGCGGCGGCCAGGTCGATGTTGTTGTAGCCGGTGCCCGCCTCGCAGATGAGCTTCACCGAGTCGGGGAACCGGGCGATCAGCTCTGCGGGCACGGGCAGCTCCTTGGTCACGGCGATCTCGCAGCCCTGGAGCCGCTGGATCATCTGCTCCGGCGTGCTGTCGTCATAGATGGTGACGTGGGGGGCCAGGGAAGTCAGGTCCAGCTTCCCGTCGTAGTTCATTTTCGCGGCGTTGAGCACCACGGTGGTTCCGTTCATGGATATCCTTCCTCTCGAGACTGATTGAGCTTACTATATCAGCCCCGGGCGGCGTTGACAAGGGGACAGAAAAGAGCGGCGCGGGAATTTTCCGCGCCGCTGACAGATATTCAGAGCATTACCGGGCGTAGGCGGCCCGGCCGGTCTCGTAGAGGTTGCCGCCCTGGGCGTCGATGGCCACGGTGAGGGGCAGGTCCTGGACGGTCATCCGCTTGACCGACTCACAGCCCAGGTCCTCAAAGGCGATGACCTCCACCGTCTTGATGCACTTGGCGATCAGGGCTCCGGCGCCGCCCACGGCGGCGAAGTACACCCCGCCGTTGCGGACCATGGCGTCCACCACGGCCTGGGACCGCTGGCCCTTGCCGATCATGGCCCGCAGGCCCAGGTCCAGCAGCCGGGGGGCGTAGGGGTCCATACGGCTGGAGGTGGTGGGGCCGCAGGCCCCCACCGCCATGCCCTGCTGGCCGGGAGTGGGACCGGCGTAGTAGATGACCGCGTCCTTCAGGGGAAAGGGCGGCTCCTTGCCCTGGTCCAGCAGGGCGAAGATGCGCTTGTGGGCCGCGTCACGGGCGGTGTAGATGGTGCCCGACAGGAGCACCCGGTCCCCGGCCCGGAGGGAGGAGGCGGCAGCGGGCAGCTGCTCGGTTGTAAGAGAGAGCGTCTGTGCCATGGCTTATTCCTCCGTCAGGGGCGTGGGGGCCTTGGGGGGCTCCCCTTCGCGGCAGATCTGGAGCAGCTTCTCCAGGGCGGTGTCGTGCTCGGCGAACTCGGCGGTGATGTGCTCCAGGCTGCGGGCCACCCGGTCCAGCTCGCCGGAGGCGTGGGAGATGGTGGCGTCCACATCGGTGCGCAGACGGTCATACCCCGCCTCCACCCGGGTCAGCCACTGATTGACCTGCTCCCGGGTCTCCTTGGCCTTTTTCTCAGCCTCGGCCTGGACGGCCTGGGCCCGGTAGTGGGCGTCCAGCTCGATGCCGCCCACCCGGTCCTTGACGCCGGCGTAGGCTTCGGCGTCCGCCTCCGAGCGGGACAGGCGGGACCGGGCGGCGGAGAGCTCCTCCTCGGCCCGGGTCAGCCGGGCGGTCTTCTCCTCCAGCTCCGCCCGGACGGCGTCCAGCGCGTCGCTCTTCTCCTTCAGCTCGGCGGCCAGAGCCTCGGCCCGGGCGGACAGCTCCTCCTCCCGGACGGCGGCGTCCGAGAGCTTCTTCTCCGCCTCGGAAGCCGCCTTACGGGCCTCTTCCAGGTCCCTGGTCAGGGCGGCTACCTTCTCCCGGTGCTGCCGGGAGGAGGTCTCCACATAGTTCAGCACATCCTGCTTATGAAATCCGCCGAAGGCCACGCTGCGGAACTGCTGCTCACTCATATGAGACACCTCGTCTTTTCCTCAGGAGTGTGGGATGCTGCCCACGGATAACCCCTGGATTGATTCGTGATTATCATTGTAGCATAGATCCAAAGACGATACAATCATTTATACCGCAGGGACGGGGAGAGAAAAAATTTCTCCCCCCGCTGAGATATTCCGCCTTCCCACAGGGTATTATGGGTGAAAAGCTTTTCAGAGAGGAGCCCGGGCATGGAGCAGCAGGCCTTCAACGCACTGGCACAACAGTATATGGACATGGTGTACCGCCTGGCGTTTCACTATCTCCGCTCTCCCCAGGACGCGGACGACGTCACCCAGGAGACCTTTCTCCGCCTGTTCCGCCGCAAGGAGGGATTCGACAGCGGAGAGCACGCCAAACACTGGCTGGTCCGGGTGGCGCTCAACGAGTGCAAGCGGCTGGCCATGTCCTCCTGGCGGCGGCACACCGAGCCGCTGGAGGAGTACGCGGACACCCTGACCTGGGAGACGCCGGAGCAGAGCGCCCTGTTCCAGGCGGTGATGGACCTGCCGCGGAAATACCGCGTGCCGCTGTACCTCTATTATTATGAGGGGTATGCCGTCAGCGAAATTTCCGCCATGCTGAGGCGCAATGTATCCACCGTTCAGACCCATCTGGCCAGAGGGCGAGAACAGCTGAAACATCTTTTCAAGGAGGAATGGAGCGATGTATGACAGAGACCTGTACCGTGAGACCTTTTCCCACCTCCACGCCTCCCCGGAGACCAGGAGGAAAGTTATGAATCTGAGTGAGAAGCGTTCCCGCCGCTTTCGGCCCGCACGGGTGGCGGCGGTGGTAGCAGTGGCTGCCGTCCTGAGCATTACCGCCATGGCCGCGGCCTTCGGAGGCGGCATGCTGGACTGGTTTGGCAGGGAGTGGGACAGCTGGACAGGCCAGTCCCTGGGCGAGAGCCAGGTGGAGACCATCCAGCGGCTGACCCAGCCCGTGGGGGAGAGCACCACGGACGGTGATATCACCGTGACCGTGGACAGCATCACCATGGGCACGGACAACCTGTGGGCCCTGCTGAAGGTGAGCGGTATGGAGTTTTCCAACCGGGAGGAGTACGGCTTTGCAGACGTCTCCGTGGAGATCACGCCCGACCCCGCCGATTTGTCCGCCGACGCGGGCGTGGTGTCCTACGGCACCCAGCTGATGGGCGTGGATGAAAACGGGAACCTCAATCTGGTTCTGGAGTACTTCGCCACCCTGCCCACTGACGCCCAGCTCAGCGCAGGCGGTTGCACGCTGGAGCTCACCTTGACCGGCCTGACGGAAGGGGAGTACGGCAGCGCGGAGCCTGAGACGGCGGCGGAGGGGACATGGCGCTTCTCCATCCCCCTGACCGTGGAGAGCCGCTCCCCGGTGGTGGCCATTGAGAAGGCGGAGGTGCCCTCCTGGAGCCCGGCCACCGATGAATATTCCAGCGAGCCGGTGACCCTGACGGATATCCAGATCTCCGACACCGGCATCCGCTTCCGGGCGGCGGGGGAGTTCATCTCCGATGTGTCCGCCGTGCTGAAGGACGGCACAGAGGTGCGCAACTCCGGCGGTGGCGGCGGCGTGGAGGAGGACGGCACATACACCTTCTCCTACACCTGGGTGGTCCCGGTGAATGTGGAGGATATTGCCGCGCTCCGCTTTGGGGAGACCGAGATCCCAGTTGAATAAGAGATAGCTGCAAATGCGCTCCGTGCATCGCACGGAGCGCATTTTTACATCCGGACTGGCAGAGCTGACGAAGGCGGGGGCGCAAAAAGCCGTTTTCCGGGCGGTTTTCGAATTGACGTTCCAGCGGAAGGGGTGATATAATATACTGATTTTGTATGCACATATGTTTTGAGGGATATGCTTATGTGGATTTCTGACAAGTGGAACGACTACGAGCTGATCGACTGCGGCGGCGGGGAGAAGCTGGAGCGCTGGGGCAAGTACACCCTGGTGCGGCCCGACCCCCAGGCCATCTGGAACACCCCCCGGGAAAACCGGCTGTGGCGGCATCCTGACGCCCGGTATGCCCGCTCCTCCACCGGCGGCGGCCAGTGGGAGAAGAAGGACGTGCCCGAGCGCTGGCAGGTGAAGTACGGGGACCTGACCTTCAACATCAAGCCCATGAACTTCAAGCACACCGGCCTCTTCCCCGAGCAGGCCGCCAACTGGGACTTTGCCCGGGAGCAGATCAGGAAGGCGGGGCGGCCCATCAATGTGCTCAACCTGTTCGCCTACACCGGCGGGGCCACCGTGGCCTGCGCCGCCGCCGGGGCCAGCGTGTGCCACGTGGACGCGGCCAAGGGCATGGTGGCCTGGGCCAGGGAGAACGCCAAGTCCTCCGGCGTGGAGGACAGGCCCATCCGCTGGATCATCGACGACTGCGGCAAGTTTGTGGAGCGGGAGATCCGCCGGGGCCGGAAGTACGACGCGGTGATCATGGACCCGCCGTCTTACGGCCGGGGCCCCTCCGGCGAGATCTGGAAGCTGGAGGAGAATCTCTACCCCTTTGTGGAGCTGGTGGCCCAGGTGCTCTCCGACGAGCCCCTGTTCTTCCTCATCAACTCCTACACCACCGGTCTGGCCCCCTCGGTGCTGACCTACATTCTGGAGACGGTGGTGTCCAAGCAGCACGGCGGTCACACCGAGAGCGCCGAGCTGGGGCTGCGGGTCACCGAGACCGGGCTGGCGCTGCCCTGCGGCGCCACTGGCCGCTGGATGGCCGACCGGTAAAGAACCAACGACAGGGAACGGGAGACAAGAAATGGCCAATTCCATTGTAAAAACCGAAAACCTCCGCTTCTCCTACGAGGCCGAGGGGGGACTCTCCCCGGTGGTGCTGGACGGAGTGGACCTGGAGATCGAAGAGGGCAGCTTTGTGGCGGTGCTGGGCCACAACGGGTCGGGCAAATCCACCCTGGCCAAGCACATGAACGCCATCCTGCTGCCTACCGGCGGCAAGGTGTACGTGGACGGCATGGACACCTGCGACGACGACAAGCTGCTGGACATCCGCCGCACCGTGGGCATGGTGTTCCAGAACCCGGACAACCAGATCGTGGCCAACGTGGTGGAGGAGGATGTGGCCTTCGCCCCCGAGAACCTGGGCGTGCCTCCGGAGGAGATCCGCCGCCGGGTGGACGAGGCACTCAAGCTGGTGGACATGTACGAGTACCGGGAGCACGCGCCCCATCTGCTCTCCGGCGGCCAGAAGCAGCGGGTAGCCATTGCGGGCGTCATCGCCATGCGGCCCCGGTGCATCGTGCTGGACGAGCCCACCGCCATGCTGGACCCCATCGGTCGCAAGGAGGTGCTGAGCACCATCCGCCAGCTCAACCGGAGCGCGGGCATCACCGTGGTGCTCATCACCCACCACATGGACGAGGCCGCCCAGGCCGACCGGCTGGTGGTCATGAGCAAGGGCAAGGTCATCGCCGACGGAGCGCCCAGGCAGGTGTTCCAGCGGGTGGAGGAGCTGAAGGCCGTGGGCTTGACGGTGCCCGAGACGGTGGAGCTGTGCTGGGAGCTGCGCAAGGAGGGGCTGGACGCCCCCCTGGACGCCCTCAGCGACGAGGAGTGCGCCCAAGCGCTGTATGAGCTGCTGAAATAACGGAAGGAGACACCGGCGAAGGACAACTGAACAGGGAGGAATGTTCATGGAAAAGGTACGAAAAGAAGCGTCCCGCAACTTTGCCACCGGGTTTTTCGTGACAGTTTTTCTGCTGAGCCTGGTCCGTATCATTGCGTCGTATCTGTTTATGGGAAATGGCATGGATTTGGAAGCTATCGCGGGCTGGCTTGTCTACCTCCTGTTTGGGGCCCTTGTGGGCGCTCTCACCTATATTTACACCCTGTTGAGCGGGCGCATCCGCCTGCTGGAGGAGCGGCTGGCCGCGGCGGAAGCCGGGGCGCAGCCCGGAGAAAAGTGCGGAGACTGACGGCCTCTGCGGGCGCGATCCTGAGACGGGACGTGCACCGACTTCAGATAAGGAAATGTGATGTATGGAACCGATTATCCAGACGGAAAAACTCAGCCACATCTATTCCGCCGGTACGCCCTTTGAGCACGGCGCGCTGATCGATGTGGATTTCACGGCCTACCGGGGGGAGTACCTGGGCATCATCGGCCACACCGGCTCGGGCAAGTCCACCCTGATCCAGCACCTCAACGGACTGCTCAAGCCCACCTCCGGCCGGGTGCTCTTTGAGGGCAAGGACATCTGGGAGACCAAGGAGCGCACCCACCAGACCCGCTTCCACGTGGGCCTGGTGTTCCAGTACCCGGAGTATCAGCTCTTTGAGGAGACGGTGTACAAGGACATCGCCTTCGGCCCCCGGAACATGAAGCTCTCCGAAGAGGAGATCGACCGCCGGGTCCGGGAGGCGGCGGCCTTTGTGGGTCTGCCCGACGCCATGCTGGAGCAGTCCCCCTTTGAGCTGTCCGGCGGCCAGAAGCGCCGGGTGGCCATTGCGGGCGTCATCGCCATGGAGCCCTCCGTCCTCATTCTTGACGAGCCCACCGCCGGGCTGGACCCGGTGGGCGTGGAGAGCATCCTGTCCAACATCCACGACTACCACGTGGCCAAGAACGCCACCATCATCATCGTCTCCCACTCCATGGAGGAGGTGGCCCGGACGGTGGACCGGCTGGTGGTGGTCAACGACGGGCGCATCCCCTTCGCGGGCACGCCCCGGGAGGTCTTTGCCCACGAGGAGGAGCTGACCGCCATGGGTCTGGGCGTGCCCCAGGTGACCCGGGTGCTCCACCAGCTGAAAAAGCTGGGCGTGGACGTGGACGACACGGTGTACACCATGGAGCAGGCCAAGGCGGCCGTCATGGCGGCCTACAGAGCGCGGAAGGGGGCGGTGTAAGTGGCGCTGAAGGACATTACCCTGGGGCAGTATTTCCCCGGAAATTCCATTCTCCACCGCCTGGACCCCCGGACCAAGATCCTCCTCACCGCCATGTATATCGTGGCCCTCTTCCTGGCCAAGCAGCTGGTGGGGTACGGCATCATGATGGTGGTGCTGGCCTCGGCCATCGCCGTATCCAAGGTGAAACTGAAGACCATCTTCCGGGGCCTCAAGCCCATTCTCATTATTATCATCATCACCGCTTTCCTCAACCTGTTCTGGACTCCGGGACAGATCATCTGGAAGTGGGGCTTCCTCAACCTGACGGTGGAGGGCATCTGGTCGGCTGTCTTTATGGTGCTGCGCATCTCCATGCTCATCCTGTGCACCTTCCTGCTGACCTACACCACCTCGCCCATCCTCCTGACCGACGGACTTGAGAATCTGATGGGCCCCCTGAAGAAGATCCATGTGCCTGTCCATGAGCTGTCCATGATGATGTCCATCGCCCTGCGGTTCATCCCCACCCTGATCGAGGAGACGGACAAGATCATGTCCGCCCAGAAGGCCAGAGGCGCCGACTTCGACACCGGCGGCCTGATGGACAAGGCCAAGGCCCTCATCCCGCTGCTGGTGCCCCTGTTCATCTCCGCCTTCCGCCGTGCGGACGAGCTGGCCATCGCCATGGAGTGCCGCTGCTACCACGGCGGCGAGGGCCGCACCCGCCTGCGCCAGCTGAAGTACCGGCGGGCCGACGTGATTTTCCTGGTGTGCGGACTGGCGGTCTGCGTGGCCGTGGGCGTGCTGGCCCGCTTCGGCCTGTGAAAAATTAAGAAATTTCTAATGAAAGCTCTATGACTTTATGAGAAATATAGCGTTAAAATTGATGTACGTGGGCACCGCTTATCACGGGTGGCAGATCCAGAAGAACGCCGTCACCATTGAGGACACGCTGGAGAAGGCGCTGGCCACAGTGGTGGGCCACCCGGTGAAGTGCACCGGCGCGGGCCGCACCGACGCGGGCGTCCATGCGGAGACCTATATCGCCAACTTCCGTACCACCTCCACCATCCCCTGCGACCGGCTCCCCCTGGCGGTGAACACCCGCCTGCCGGAGGACATCGTGGTGGTCAAGGCCACGGAGGTCCACGACGGCTTCAACGCCATCGGCTCCTGTATCAAAAAGGAGTACACCTACCGCATCTACAACTCCCGCATCCGCAACGCCTTTTTTGTCAACCGGGTCTGGTTCTACCCCAAGCACCTGGACGAGACTGTGATGCAGGCGGCGGCCGACCGGTTCGTGGGCACCCACGACTTTGCCGCCGTCCAGTCGGTGGGCACAGAGGTACAGTCCACGGTGCGCACCGTACACTATTTCAATATGTCCCGCTCGGGGGACATGATCGAGTGCCGGGTGTGCGCCAACGGCTTTCTCTACAACATGGTGCGGGCCATGGTGGGCACCTGCGTGTACGCCGCGGAGGGCAAGTTCCCGCCGGAGGCGGTGAGCGACATCCTGGAGGGCCGCTGCCGCACGGCGGCAGGTCCAACCGCGCCTCCGGGCGGCCTGTACATGACCAAACTGTGGTACGAAGAGGACGTGCTCTGAGGGGCAGAATTTTTAAGGAATTTGGTGCATACACATGAACGACAGACAGGCGGAGCCCGGCGGCGGGCAGAAGAAAAAAGCGAATATTCTGGTCCGTCTGCTGGCCTTTCTGGTGACGCTGGCCCTGATCTTCGGCGCGGTGACCCTGGTGGTTTACCGGGACCGGCTGAACTTTGACGTGATCCGGCGTTACTTCACCTACCGCAGCCTGGAGCGCAACGACAGCGGCCAGGCCGAGTCCTTTGTCCACGAGGGCAGCACCCGGGACATCTTCGTCTCGGCGGGGGAGAACCTGCTGGTGAGCTCCACCACCGGCGTGCGGCTCTTTTCCGGCAGCGGCACCCAGTATGTGGACGAGCAGATCGTGATGGAGCAGCCGGTGGCCATGGCGGCGGGGGAGTGGTCCCTGGCCTATGACGCCGGCGGCAGCACCCTCTACCTGTTCCGGGACAAGGAGAAGGTGTTCTCCCTGGGCGCGGAGGATGACAAGACCATCCTGTCCGCCCGGATCAACGCTGCCGGCTGGCTGGCCGTGGTCACCCAGGCCGCCAGCTACAAGGGCTCCATCATGGTGTACAATCCCCAGCAGCAGCCGGTGCTCCAGCTGAACCGGTCCAGCGGCTTTGTGATGGACGCGGTGGTGACGGAGGACGGGAAGTACCTGGCGGCGGTGACGGTCAGCCAGAGCGGCGCGTCCTTTGTCAGCAGCCTGGACTTCTACCGACTGGACCGGACCGAGGAGGAGACCGAGCCGGACGTGTCCAGCACGCTGGACGGCAGCGTGGTCCTGGACCTGCGGCAGCAGGGCGACGCCCTGTGGGCCCTGGGGGACACGGGGGTGTTTGACTTCTCCCTGGCGGAGAAGAGCCTGGGGCAGCGGCAGGGCGCCTACAGCTACCCCGACCAGTACCTGAAGGAGTTCTCCCTGGACGGGGACGGGTACGCGGCGCTGCTGCTGGGCAAGTACCGGGCCGGCACCCAGGCCCAGCTGCTGGTGACCGACCAGTCGGGAGCCGTGACGGGCACCCTGGACATCGGGGAGCAGGTGCTCTCTCTGTCCGCGTCGGGGCGGTATATCGCCGTGCTCACCGCCGACCGGCTGGACATCTACACCTCGGATCTCCGCCTCTATGACAGCCTGTCCGGCACCCAGAACGCCCAGAAGGTGCTCATGCGGTCGGACGGCACAGCCATGCTCATCGGCGCGAAGACCGCCCGGCTCTACATCCCGGGCTGAATCAGAAACCCTTTTTGAGATTCCATATGGAGGTTCCCATGGCTTATCTGGTATTTGACATCGCAATTCTGGCCATTCTGGCCGTCTTCGCCTGGCGGGGCGCGTCCAGGGGCTTTGTGCTCTCCCTGTGCGGCCTGCTGGCCGTGATCGTGGCCTTTGTGGGGGCCAGCTTCCTGGCCGGGCTGCTGGCGCCCAAGGTGGGCGCCGCCCTGGAGCCCCGATTCGCCCAGGCCATTGAGGAGAAGCTGGAGGAGCAGTTCCAGCAGTCCGACCCGGTGGGGGACGCCGCCGCCGGCCTGACGGAAGGGGAGGACTATCCCCTTCAGGACGTGCTGTCCGTGCTCAAGGATATGGGACTCTATGAGGACCTGGTGAACACCATCGACCAGGCGGTGCAGGACGGCATGACCGCCGTGGCCGCCAACGCGGCAGCGGCCGTGGCCGCCGCCATCGCCCAGTCGGTGGCCTATACGGTGATCTTCACCGTCGCGTTCGCGGCCATCCTGATCGCGTGGAAGGTGTTCTCCCATGCGGTGGACCTGGTGGCAAAGCTGCCCGGCCTGAACTTCCTCAACAAGACCGGGGGCGCGGCCATGGGCCTGATCAAGGGCGTGATCATCCTCTTTCTGGCGGCCTGGATCATCCAGTACTCCGGCAAGCTCATCCCGGAGGAGGCAGTCCAGCAGACCCACCTGCTGAAGTTCTTCATGACCACCAACCCCCTGGCTCTGCTCCAGGGCCTGTAACGGAGCATCTCCGCCATTCCACACAAATGAAGGTGTTAACGATGAACGTGCCCAATTTCCTCTCCCTGCTCCGGCTGGCCATGGTGCCGGTCTTCGCGGTGGTGTTCTTCCAGCCCTTTCCCACGGCCCGGTACTGGGCGGCCGGGGTGTACGCCCTGGCCTTTGTCACCGACGTGGCCGACGGCTACATCGCCCGCCACTTCAACCAGATCACCCGCCTGGGGCGGATTCTGGACCCGCTGGCCGACAAGCTGATGACCTTTACGGTCATCGTCTGCATCACGGCGGCGGGCATCATCCCCATCTGGGCGGTGATCATCTTCTTCTGCAAGGAGGCCGCCATGGGCCTGGGCGCCCTGTCCATGCTCCACAAGATCGACGACGTGATCCCCTCCAACTGGCTGGGCAAGATCTCCACCTTTGTGTTCTTTGTGGTGTGCGCCGCCCTGGTGCTCTTTCCCCAGATCCCCCGGGGCTGGGCCACCGGCATGATCTCCTTCGCCCTGGCCCTGACCATCCTGGCCTTCCTCTACTACCTGTGGCTGTACGTGAGCGTACTGGGCAAGAAGAAGTGAGTCCGCCGGCCCGGAGGGCTGGAAAATAAAAAACCAAGTAAATTACCAGAAATTCATACCCAGTTCACAATTTCGCTCTAGAATTTTTTCTCCGGGGCACAGTAGGGCCCCAAGGGGAGAAAATATCCCCCTTAAAGGAGCTGAACGATATGCAACCTACACTCTGTTCCAGATGTCATAAGAATGTGGCTGTTATTTTTATCCAGAAAATCGAGGGCGGCGAGACCAAGAGCGAGGGCCTGTGCCTGAAGTGCGCCAGAGAGCTGGGCATCAAGCCCGTTGAGGATATGATGCAGAAGATGGGCATCACCGACGAGGACCTGGACGGCCTGACCAACGAGATGCTCTCCGCCTTTGGCGGCGCCGAGGGCATGGAGGGCCTGGTGCCGCAGGGGGAGGACCCCGGCAGCGACGAGGACGACGAGGGCCGCACGGCCACGTTCCCCTTCCTCAACAAGCTCTTCGGCGGCGCCCAGGGCGGCGACAGCCAGCCCAAGGAGGAGTCCCGTCCCCGGGAGGACAAGCCCGGCAAGGAGCGGGCCCCCAAGCGGAAGTTTTTGGAGAATTACTGTATCTCCCTGACCCAGAAGGCCGCCGAAGGCAAGCTGGACAACATCGTGGGCCGGGATGAGGAGATCGAGCGCACCATCCAGATCCTCAACCGCCGCCAGAAGAACAACCCCTGTCTCATCGGCGAGCCCGGCGTGGGCAAGACCGCCATCGCCGAGGGCCTGGCCCAGCGGATCTACGCGGGCAAGGTCCCCTACAAGCTCCAGGACAAGGAGGTCTACCTGCTGGATCTGACCGCCCTGGTGGCGGGCACCCAGTTCCGCGGCCAGTTCGAGAGCCGGATGAAGGGCCTGATCGACGAGGTCAAGAAGCTGGGCAACATCATCCTGGTCATCGACGAGGTCCACAACATCGTGGGCGCCGGCGACGCCGAGGGCAGCATGAACGCCGCCAACATCCTCAAGCCCGCCCTGTCCCGGGGCGAGATCCAGGTCATCGGCGCCACCACCCTCACCGAGTACCGCAAGTACATCGAGAAGGACTCCGCCCTGGAGCGCCGGTTCCAGCCTGTCATCGTGGAGGAGCCCTCCATTGAGGACGCGGTGAAGATCATCATGGGCATCAAGTCCTACTATGAGAAGTACCACTTCGTGTCCATCTCCCCCGAGATGGCCCGTATGGCCGTGACCATGAGCGAGCGGTACATCACCGACCGCTACCTGCCCGACAAGGCCATCGATCTGATCGACGAGGCCTGCTCCGACGTGAACCTCCACAACGCCAATCTGGCCCGGGAGGCCCAGCTGAAAAAGGAGCTGGAGCAGATCTCCAAGGAGCGGGAGGCCCTGGTGGCCGAGGCCAACAGCCGGGACTTCAAGCGCCAGAGCGACCTGAAGGCCAACGAGAGCCGGCAGTCTGAGATCCGCCGGGAGCTGAGCAAGCTCACCGAGCAGTACAACGCCCTGGCTGCCGCCGGCGGCCAGGAGGCCGGCATGAAGGACAACGAGCGGGAGCAGGGCCGTCTCCAGCGGGAGCTGCAGAAGCTGGTCCAGGACCGGAGCGCCCTCAACGCCTCCACCGGCGACGAGGACTACCAGCGCCTGGCCGTCATCAAGAGCCGGGAGCTCCAGCTCCAGCAGGAGCTGGACAAGCTGGAGGCCCAGTGCGCCCCGCCCCTGACCGTGGGCCATCTGGCCCGGGTCATCGAGCTGTGGACCAAGATCCCCGCCAGCCAGATCCAGGAGGCCGAGTACGAGCGCCTGGCCCAGCTGGAGAACCGGCTCAAGGAGCACATCATCGGCCAGGACGACGCGGTGAAGGCCGTGGCCGCCGCTGTCCGCCGCGGCCGCGTGGGCATCGCCTCCAAGCGCAAGCCCGTGTCCTTCATCTTCGTGGGCTCCACCGGCGTGGGCAAGACCGAGCTGGTCAAGCGGCTGGCCATGGACATGTTCCACTCCCCCGAGTCCCTCATCCGGCTGGATATGTCCGAGTTCATGGAGAAGTTCGCGGTGAGCCGCATCATCGGCTCGCCCCCGGGCTACGTGGGCTACGACGAGGCCGGCCAGCTCACCGAGAAGGTCCGGCGCAAGCCTTACTGCGTCATCCTCTTCGATGAGATCGAAAAGGCCCACCCCGACGTACTCAACATCCTGCTCCAGATTCTGGACGACGGCCACATCACCGACGCCCAGGGCCGGAACGTGAACTTTGAGAACACGGTCATCGTCATGACCTCCAACGCGGGCAGCGAGGCCAAGGGCTCGGGCAGCGTGGGCTTCGGCCGCACCGCCGCCGAGCAGGGCCGCGAGCGGGCCATGAAGGCCCTGGAGAGCTTCCTGCGGCCCGAGTTCATCAACCGGGTGGACGAGATCGTCTACTTCAACCGGCTCAGCGAGGACAACTTCAAGGCCATCGCCGGCATCATGCTGGGCGAGCTGAAGGGCACCCTGGGCGAGAAGGGCATCACCTTCACCTACGACGACAGTCTGCTGGACTACCTGGTGAAGAAGTCCTACTCCCTGACCTACGGCGCCCGCAACCTGCGCCGCCAGATCCAGAAGGACCTGGAGGACCCCATCGCCACCCGCATCATCGAGAGCTATCTCAACCCCATCCGCACCCTCCACGCATTTTCCGACGGGGAGAGCGTGCAGATCACCGGAGAATAAGCAGGACGGAGCAAGCGGCTGCCGCTTGCCCCGTCTCTTTGTCCCAAAAACGCGCCCCGCCTCAGACACTCTGAGGCGGGGCGCGTTTTGTCGTTCTTACTGTCTGATGGTGCGGAGGATCTCACCCTCGGCGGAGATGACCGAGATGGTGAGGGGGATGGCCTTGCCGGAGTTGGCCACAGCCTGCTCCGCGGCCCGCTGGATGCCGCCGCAGCAGGGCACCTCCATGCGCGCCACGGTGACGCTGCGCACGTCGTTGCGGCGGAAGATCTCGGTGAGCTTGTCGGTGTAGTCTCCCTCGTCCAGCTTGGGGCAGCCCACCAGCACCACCCGGCCCCGGATGAAGTCCCGGTGGAAGGCGCCGTAGGCATAGGCGGTGCAGTCGGCGGCGATGAGCACGTCGGCGCCGCTCAGCCAGGGGGACATGGGGTTGACCAGCTTGATCTGGACCGGCCACTGCCGCAGCTCGCTGGGGATCTCACCGGCGGCGGCGGGGCGGGCCTCACGGCGGATGGCGCGGCTCATGCTGCCCGGGCAGCCGCAGGGGCTGGGCGCGGCAGCGGCCTTCTCCTTGGCCGCCTTGGAGGCCATGACGGCGGCGTGGTCGTAGGCGGGCGCCTCCCGCTCCTCAAAGGTGATGGCCCCGGTGGGGCAGGCGGGGAGGCAGTCCCCCAGGCCGTCGCAGTAGTCCTCGCGGAGCAGATGGGCCTTGCCGTCCACCATGCCGATGGCTCCCTCATGGCAGGCCGCCGCGCAGGCGCCGCAGCCGTTGCACTTGTCCGCGTCAATCTTGATAATCTTCCGAATCATAGGGAAAACCCTCCTTGTGTTTGTAAGGAAATCATACTATACTGGTATCACATTTTCTGTTGCAATTGCAACGCAGGAGGAAAAAACATGGGGAAATTTCTGCCGGTGCTCCGAAAGACGCCTCTTTTCGCCGGAATTGCAGAGCAGGATATGGAGGCCATGCTGGACTGCCTGGGGGCGGTGGAGCGGAAATTCAGCAGGGGAGAGGCGGTGTTCCGGGCCGGGGAGCCCGCCCGCTGGCTGGGCGTGGTGCTGTCCGGGCGGCTCCAGGTGTGCCGGGAGGACCGGGAGGGCCGCAGAACCGTGCTCTCCTCGGTGCCTCCGGCGGGCATCTTCGGCGAGGCTCACGCCTGTGCCGGAACCGAGGCCCTGCCGGTGTCGGTGTGGGCGGTGGAGGACAGCGGCGTGCTGCTGCTGGACATCGCCCGGGTGGTGGGGGTCTGCCCCTCCTCCTGCACCTTCCACAGCCGTCTGGTCACCAACCTGCTGTCCGTGCTGGCGGGGAAGAACATCCTCCTGTCCGCCAAGCTGGAGCATGTGTCCCAGCGGACCATCCGGGAGAAACTGCTCTCCTATCTCTCCGCCCAGGCGGCCAGGGCCGGGAGCGATTCCTTTGCCATCCCCTTTGACCGGCAGGCCCTGGCGGACTATCTCTGTGTGGACCGGAGCGCCCTGTCCCGGGAGCTGTCCGCCCTGCGGCGGGAGGGGATTCTGGAGGCAGAGAAGAACCGCTTCCGGCTGCTGCGGTAGAGAAAAAATTTCTCGTCCCATGTGAAACCTTTTTCTCCGTCCGTCCGTATATCAGAGCGAAACCGGTTTTAGGAAGAGAGGAGTGGCGGCATGGAGGATGAAAAGCTGGTACGCCGCCTGCAGAAGGGCAGCCGCACGGCGCTGGAGCAGGCCATCAACCGATATACCGCCTATGTCGGTACCATTGTCTGGCGCACCCTGGGGGCCTCCGCCACCCGGGAGGACATGGAGGAGGTGGTCTCTGATGTGTTCCTCAGCCTGTGGTCCCATGTGGGCGAGCTGGACCCGAAACAGGGCCTGCGGCCCTGGCTGGGGGCAGTGGCCCGCAACCGGGCCACGGACTGCCTCCGCAGGTCAAAGCCCACCGTGCCCCTGCCGGAGGACGACGGGCCGTCCCCGGCGGAGGGACCGGAGGAGACCGCCGCCGCCAGAGACCAGGCGGAGCGGCTCTGGCAGGCGGTGGACGGTCTGGGAGAGCCGGACCGGACTCTCTTCCTCCGCCACTACTACTACGGCGAGAAACTCAGCGAGGCGGTACGGGGCCTGGGCCTGAGCCCGGGCGCAGCCCGCATCCGTCTGTCCCGGGGCAGGAAAAAGCTCCGGGAG
This sequence comes from Pseudoflavonifractor intestinihominis, assembly GCF_040096055.1. NCBI lineage: Bacteria > Bacillati > Bacillota > Clostridia > Eubacteriales > Oscillospiraceae > Pseudoflavonifractor > Pseudoflavonifractor intestinihominis. The sequence continues at coordinate 126,551 of NZ_JBBMFK010000003.1, read as the reverse complement.
ATTCTGACGAAAGGAGGGGAAGGACTGTGAGCAGCATGGAACGGCTCTGGAAGGACATGGAGCTGAACGGCCCATGCCCGGAAATCAACCCCGCTGACATTCGGCGCAGGGTGAACACCGCCCTCAATGCCGACCCCTCGGAGAGGAGCATCTATATGAGACAGAAAATCCGCATTGCCGCCGTGATGGCCGCCGCGATGATCGCCCTCACCGGCACCGCCCTGGCAGTGGGCACCAACTGGGACGCCCTGATGGAGCACCTGGGCATCTTCGCCCCCTATGTCCAGGACGTGGACGGCGTGTCCGTCACCGACCAGGGGCTGAAGGTCAGCGTGGTGGCCGCCCTCAGCGACGAGAGCGGCACCAAGACCTACGTGTCGGTCACCGACCTGACCGGCGACCGCCTGAGCGAGAACCTGACCTACAATGGCAGGCTGGGCACCAGCTGCATCAGCTACGACCCTGAGACCCGCACCGCCCTGCTGGAGATGCCCATGATGACCAGCCGGTATTTCAATGAGGACGGCAGCCTGACCCTGACCTTTGCCAGCTTCCAGCCCGGACTCCGGGAGCTGACGGGCATCCCCTTCCCGGAGGAGGTCCTGAGCACCGCCGCCCGCAGCAGCCGCCTGTTCACCGACGAGGAGCTGACCGAGAAGTCGGTGAACTCGGGCGCCGAGGCCAGGGGACTGCTGCCCGGCCAGAACCCGGTGAAGCTGGAGGGCACCGACCTTATCTGGATTTCCTCCTCCGGCTTTGATGAAAACGGCGTGTTCCATATCCTGTATGAGATGGCGGAAGACGTAACGTGTGCCGCAGACCCCACCCCCTTCATGAAGCTGGATAACCGGGAAATACTCAGTTACAGAATCAACCAGCTTGTCTGGGGGGACGGGCGCTATCTGGACGTCAGCTTCCCCGACAGCGATGTGTTTACCAGGGAGAGCCTGTCCCATCTGGAGCTGGAGGACATGGACATCAGGCTCTATACCGAGGAGAGCATTGAGGGAAACTGGGAGCTGACCTTCTTCCCCAAAAATTTGTCCCAGCGGTCAGCCACCATGTCCGAGACCCTCAGCGGCATGTCCATGACGAGTGTGGACCTGACCGCCATCAGCCTCCGTCTGGAGCTGACCAGCAAGGGCGGCACTCCCGCCGCCTATCCGGTCAGCGTCTACCTGGCCGACGGCACCCGGATTGACATCGAGGGCTGGGGCCAGATCTCCGACCTGGATGAGCGGATGACTCGGGTTGTTGAGGATGGGAAGGTGTACTACGGGATTGATGTGACAGAGCCGGGGAAGGAGCGGCACTTTGCCGTCACCTGGTATTTCCCCGCGCCCATTGACCCGGCGCAGGTCACCGGCTTCTCCCTGGGCTACCGGATGTACGCCATCCAGGACGGCGCCGCCGTGCCCACCGGCTGGCTCACCGAGCTGCCCGGCCAGGAAAAGTGACCCATAACAATAAGGCCCTCTGCCCGGAACACAACTGTTCCGGGCAGAGGGCCATTTTCTGCGTTTCAGGCGTGCTCAGTCCTGGCGCTGGACCAGGGCCTCGCCGGCGGTGTAGATGTCGCCGGCGCCCACGGTGAGGATCAGGTCGCCGGGGCGGGCAAGCTGGGCCAGGGCGTCGGTCACCTCGGGGAGGGTGGCGAAGTACCGGGAGCCGGGGATGCGCTCGGCCAGGTCCCGGGAGGAGATGCCGATGGTGTTGTCCTCACGGGCGGCGAAGATCTCGGCCAGCAGGGTCACGTCCGGCTCCTGGAGGACCTGGACGAAGTCGTCGAACAGGGCCTTGGTGCGGGAGTAGGTGTGGGGCTGGAAGGCGCAGATGATCCGATCATAGCCCAGGCTTCTGGCGGCGGCGAAGAGGGCCTTCAGCTCGCCGGGATGGTGGGCGTAGTCGTCGTAGACCTCGGCGCCGTGGTAGCTGCCCTTGTGCTCAAAGCGGCGGGCGGCGCCCCGGAAGGCGGACAGGCCGTCCTCCACCGCCTTGGCGGGCATGCCCAGCACAATGGCGGACGCGGCGGCGGCCAGGGCGTTCTTCACGTTGTGCACCCCGGGCACCCGGAGGGACACATGGGCAAAGGGCTGGCCCTTCCAGATGATATCAAAGGTGGGCAGGCCCCGGTTCCAGGTCAGGTTGGCGGCGTGGACGTCGCCCTCCTCCAGACCGAAGGTGACCATGGGCCGGGTCTCGCCCTCCAGGGTGTGCATGGTGTTCTCGTCGTCCCGGTTGGCCACGATGACGCCGTCCTCGGGCACCAGGTCGGCAAAGGTGCGGAAGGAGTGCTCCACGTCCGCCAGGTCCTTGAAGAAGTCCAGATGGTCGGCCTCGATGTCCAGGATCACCGCCACGGTGGGGAAGAAGGAGAGAAAGGAGTTGCAGTATTCGCAGCTCTCCAGGATGATGGTGTCGCCCCGGCCCACCCGGTGGCCAGCCCCCAGCAGGGGCAGGGTGCCGCCGATCATCACCGTGGGGTCGGCCTGGGCGGCCATGGCGATGTGGGTGCACATGGAGGTGGTGGTGGTCTTGCCGTGGGTGCCGGAGATGCACAGGGCGTTCTTGTACCCCCGCATGATGGCGCCCCAGGCCTGGGCCCGCTCGAAGACGGGGATGCCCCGGGCGTGAGCGCCGGAGATCTCAGGGTTGTCGTTGTGGGCGGCGGCGGTGCGGATGACCAGCTTGGCGCCGTTCAGGTTCTCGGCCCGGTGGCCGATGGCCACCTGGATGCCCAGGGAGCGCAGATGCTCCACCGTGGCGCTCTCGTGCATGTCGGAGCCGGTGATGACCATGCCCATGCCGTGGAGCACCTCGGCCAGGGGGGCCATGGATACGCCGCCGATGCCCACCAGATGGGCGTGGCAGCCGGGGACGAAATAATCGTGAATATTCAAATCAGACACAGGGAGCACTCCCTTTTCTTGAAAATATAATATGAAATGATACTTGGTCTTGCCCAGGAAAAATATTATAATATGAACCAAGGAAAATGGCAAGGCCAATTCCATATGTCTCCATTATAGACGCGGACGGCGGAAAACATACCGGAGAGAAGGTGAGGCGCATGGATACGAGTGTGATTCCCGGCGGCGTGGCGGCGCTGTGCGCCCGTCTGCGGGCGGCGGGACGGGAGGCCTACCCGGTGGGGGGCTGCGTCCGGGACCTGCTGCTGGGGCGCGCTCCAGGGGACTGGGACGTGACCACCTCCGCCCGGCCGGAGGAGGTCATGGCACTCTTTGACCGCACCGTGCCCACCGGCATCAAGCACGGCACCGTGACCGTGCTGACAGAGGACGGCGGGGTGGAGGTCACCACCTTCCGCGCCGAGAGCGGCTATGCCGACGGACGGCACCCGGACGCGGTGACCTTTGGCGGCGATCTGGCGGGGGACCTGTCCCGCCGGGATTTCACCATCAACGCCATGGCCCTGGGGCCGGACGGGGCGGTCATCGACCCCTTCGGCGGCCGGAGGGATCTGGCGGACCGGGTGATCCGCTGCGTGGGGGAGCCGGAGCGCCGCTTCCGGGAGGACGCCCTGCGGATGCTGCGGGCGGTGCGGTTCTCCGCCCAGCTGGGCTTTGCCATTGAGAGCGCCACGGCGGAGGCCCTGCGCAAGAGCGCCGGACTGACTGCCCGCCTGTCCGCCGAGCGGGTGCGCACCGAGCTGGAGAAGACCCTGCTCTCGCCCTGGCCGGAGCGGGGAGAGGGGCTGTTCGCCTGGGGGCTGCTGTCCCCCTTCGTGGGGGCGGAGGCCCAGCCCGACCTGACCACCCTCCACCGGGTGGCCGCCAGTCCGCTGGAGCGGTGGGCCGCCCTGTGCGCCCTGCTGTTGGACGAGGGGGATATCACCGACGCGGGGGACTTTCTCAGGGCCCTGCGTCTGGACGGCCGCACCGTCCACGCCTGCGCCGCCGGGGCGGAGCTGGGGAAGCATATGCCCCGGGACAGGGCGGCGTGGCGCCGGGCCCTGGCGGAGCAGGGGGAGGACGCCTGTACGGCCGCCGCTGCCATGGAGGACGCCCGCACCGGCGGCACATACCGGGAGGCGCTCCGGGAGACCCTGGCGGAGGGGAACTGCGTGACGGTGCGGGACCTGGCGCTGTCCGGGGCGGAGCTGCTGGCCATGGGCTACCGCGGCGCGGACATCGGCGCGGCCCAGCGCCGGCTGCTGGACCACGTGCTGGACCACCCGGAGGACAACCGCCCGGAGCGGCTGAGGGAACTGCTGAAGTGAAGACGGGAGACTGAGGGACGGCCCATGGCCGTCCCTTTTTTGTATGGGACAGGCAAATGGGGCGAGGTTCTGTCATATGGATAACAGGACGAGGAGGTGGGCGCGGTGGAGAAGCGGCAGAAGCGGGAAGGGCTGCTGGAAAAGACGGCTCAGGTCCTGGACCTGCCCGGGGACGTGGTGGCCGGGCTGCCCCGGGTGGAGATCACCGGCAGCCGGGAGCTGCGGATGGAGAACCACAAGGGGATTCTCGCCTACGGCACCGAGGAGATCCACGTCTCGGGCGGCAAGCTGATCCTGAAGATCCGGGGCAAGGGCCTGGAGCTGAAGGCCATGAACGCCAGCGAGCTGCTGATCACAGGGGAGATCGAAGGGGTGGACCTGACATAGGGCCGCTGGAGGTGGAGCATGCAGAAGGTGATCAATTTTCTCCGGGGAAGCGTGCGCCTGGAGGCGGAGGGGGCTTTTCCCGAGCGGTTTCTGAACCTGTGCGCCCAGAACGGCGTGGCCTTCTGGGCCGTGGAGTGGCTGGAGACAGGCCGGGTGGCCATCACCGTCCCCCGGCGTGACGCTAAACGGGCCCAGGCCCTGGGGGAGCGGGCCTCCTGCCAGGTGAAGCGGCAGAAGAGCGGCGGCGTGCCCTTTTTCCTGGCCCGGTTCCGCAGGCGGTACGCCCTGCTCACCGGGCTGGTGCTCTCCCTGGCGGCTGTGTGCGTGCTGTCCCAGTTCGTGCTCACCGTGGAGGTGTCGGGCAATGAGACCGTCACCACGGCGGAGATCCTCACCGAGCTGCGCCGTCTGGGGGTGCGCCCGGGGGTGTACGGCCCTGGCATTGACCCGGCGGCCACGGCCCAGAAGCTGCTGCTGCAGCTGGATGATCTGTCCTGGTGCGCCATCAACCTGAAGGGCACCGTGGCCGAGGTGCTGGTGCGGGAGCGTATCGAGCCGCCGGAGGTGGTGGACGAGACGGAGCTGGGGGACGTGGTGGCCGCAGTGCCCGGCATTGTGACCCAGGTGGAGGTGCTGGGAGGCGAGCCCGCCGTAGAGGAGGGGAACACGGTGGTGGAGGGGCAGGTGCTCATCACCGGCAACATCCACATGGAGGGGGCGCAGTATAGCGGCATCGACCTGGGCTGGCGGCAGGTGCGGGCCCAGGGCCGGGTGTACGCCCGCACCTGGCGCACCCTGGAGGCGGAGATCCCCCTGACGGCCCAGGTCAAGGCCTACACCGGAGAGAAGCAGTCCTTCTGGTCCCTGAGCCTGTTGGGCTGGCGGGTCAATTTTTATGGAAACAGTAGCATTTCCTATGAGAGGTATGATAAAATAAGCGACGTATGGACCGCCCGTCTGCCCGGCGGACAGGAGATGCCCCTGTCCCTGACCAGGGAGACGGTCCGGGCCTACCAGACCGTCTCCGCCCAGGTGGACCCGGCCGCGGCGGAGGCGCTGCTCCGGGGGCAGCTGGAGGAAGACCTGCTGGACGCCCTGGGGGAGAAGGGAGAGGTGGTCTCCATGGACTTTACCACCCGGGAACAGAGCGGCATGCTCCTGGTCCGGCTCCAGGCCGAGTGCAGGGAGGAGATCGGGCGGTTTGTGCCCTATGAGGGACAACAGAAAAATGAAACCCAGCCGGAGGAGGGCCAAGACCTTTCCGGCTGAAGCAGCGAGGAGCGTAGAAGTTTGATTGAACAGACGATAAGCATGGAACGAATGGAGGAGGCCGTCAATATCTTCGGCTCCTTTGACGAAAATATCCGCATCATCGAGCGGGAGCTGGGCGTCACGGTGGTGAGCCGGGACGGGGAGCTGAAGGTGTCCGGCGAGGCGGAGAACGTGATGTACGGCGTGAAAGCCATCCAGGGGCTCATCTCCCTTTCCGCCCGGGGCGAGACCATCAACGAGCAGAACGTGCGGTATATCATCTCCCTGGTCCGGTCGGGCAACGAGGACCGGATCGGGGACCTGGCCCGGGACGTGCTGTGCGTCACCGCCAAGGGAAAGCCCATCAAGGCCAAGACCATCGGGCAGAAGAAGTACGTGGAGGCCATCAAGAAGAACCTGGTCACCCTGGGCATCGGTCCGGCGGGTACCGGCAAGACCTACCTGGCGGTGGCCGCGGCGGTGGCTGCCTTCCGGGACAAGCAGGTCAACCGCATCATCCTCACCCGCCCGGCGGTGGAGGCCGGCGAGCGGCTGGGCTTCCTGCCCGGCGACCTGCAGAGCAAGGTGGACCCCTACCTGCGGCCCCTGTATGACGCCCTCTTTGAGATGCTGGGGCCGGAGACCTATCAGAAGTACCTGGAGCGGGGCAACATCGAGGTGGCCCCCCTGGCCTACATGCGGGGCCGCACCCTGGACGACAGCTTTATCATCCTGGACGAGGCCCAGAACACCTCCCGGGAGCAGATGAAGATGTTCCTGACCCGCATGGGCTTTGGCTCCAAGATCGTCATCACCGGCGACGTGACCCAGATCGACCTGCCCAGCGACAAGGTCTCAGGCCTGAAGGAGGCCATGCGGGTGCTGAGTGGCGTGGAGGACATCGCCATCTGCAAGCTGGGCCAGGCCGACGTGGTGCGCCACGTCATTGTCCAGCGGATCATCAAGGCATACGAAGAGGACGAGAACCGCCGCAACGCCAAGCGTGCCAGAGAGAAGGAGGGGCGCTGACCATGAAGAAGATGTTCTGGGGGCTGCTGTTTCTGTTCATTGATATCAACCTGGGGCGGCTGTGTGTCACCCCGGCCTGGGTGGGCTATCTGCTGATCTGGTCCGGCCTGGGCGAGGTGCCTGAGAGCGGGACCTTCCAGAACATCAGGAGCCTGACCGTGGGCGCGGCCGTCTTTACCGGTCTGATGTGGCTGAAGCAGCTCTTGAATGTGACAATCGCCATGGCGGTTATTGAAGTGGCGCTGACTATCGCGGGGGTCTGCCTTCAGCTGCTGGTCACCTACCGCATTGTGGAGGGCGTCCGGGAGCTGGAGGCGGTCTACAACCGGGACATGAGGAGCGCCGGACTTCTGGCGGGCTGGAAGGTCATGCTGGGCGGCATCATTGTGGCCTACGCGCTGATCTTCTTCGTCCCCGGACTGGCTCTGGCCGGCCTGGTGCTCACCTTTGCGGCGGCCATCTATTACGCGGTAGCGTTCTGGGAGGCCGCCCAGGCCTATAGGGAGGCGGCGATGGGGCAGTGACACGTTTTGAATGGTTCGGCTATACGGTGGAGGTGGATGAGTCCGCCACACGGGATTATTACGCCCAGGCGGAGCCCTGGGACTGTGAATGCGGCCACTGCCGCAATTTCGTGGCTTTGGCCCGGGCGCGGAAGCTGCCGGAGGAGTTGCTGGCCATTCTGGACAGCCTGTCCATCCCGCCGGAGAAGGCCACCTATGTGTGCGAGCTCTACCACGAGGAGAACTGGCGGGAGAAGGGGCTGCTCTATGAGCTCTCCTGGCGTGTGGCGGGAACCATTCTGGACAGACCCGCCGGGAAGGACAACGGCCCCGATTGGGGGCCGCTGGTGAATCTGCCCTGGGGTAGTATGATACTGGGCCACGAGACCTTCCCGGTGGAGCCGGAATTTCCGCTGCCCCACTTTGACCTGGACTGTACCCTGTACCTGCCCTGGGTGCTGGACGAACATGTGGACAGCCCAAAGAAAAAGAAGGAGGATGCTCCGTGAACCATGAACTGATTATTGAGACTGAGGTGGAGGGCGCTGAGCCCTACGCCGACCTGCTGCGGCAGGTCATTCCCGCCGCCCTGGAGGCGGAGGGGGTGGCGGTGCCCTGGGAGGTGGACGTGCTCTTCACCGACGACGAGGGCATCCACCAGATCAACCTGGAGCAGCGGGACGTGGACCGTCCCACCGACGTGCTCTCCTTCCCCATGTTCGACCTCCGGCCCGGGGAGCATCCCACCGAGGAGGACGCCGACCCGGGCACCGGACTGGTGCCTCTGGGGGACATGGTCATCTCTCTGGAGCGTGCCAAAGCCCAGGGGGAGGAGTACGGCCACGGCACCCGCCGGGAGGTGGCCTATCTGGCCGTCCATTCGGTGCTCCACCTGCTGGGGTACGACCACATGGACGAGGGCCCCATGAAGGCCCAGATGCGGGCGCGTGAGGAGGCCATCCTGGAGCAGCTGGGAATCACCAGAGGACAGGAGGGGTAATCATGCGGTACGGATACATCATCGGCGGAGGATTGCTCTCCGTCGCCCTCTGTTATCTCATCCTCATGGTGCTGAGCGGCCTGGGCGGGGGAAACGGCCTGCTCCAGATGGTGATGCTGCTTCTCCTCATGGCCCTGCCGGGCATCGTGGTGGGTGCGGCTGCGGCCGAGCGGGAAAAGCGGGAGAAGGAGCACTCCGAGCTGAAGGAGGAGCTCTCCGCCATTCGCGCCCTGCTGGAGAAGCAGGACAAACAGTAAAATATGCGGCCTGTAAAAAAACAAGCCGCATAGGAATAAAATTGCTCAAGAAAGTTGAGGATAACCTATGGAAATCAAAAAATCCGGCATGATCGCCATTGTGGGGCGGCCCAATGTGGGCAAGTCCACCCTGACCAACGCCCTGGTGGGCGAGAAGATCGCCATCGTCACCAACAAGCCCCAGACCACCCGCAACCGCATCTGCGCCGTGCTCAACCGGGGGGAGTGCCAGTTCGTGTTTATGGACACGCCGGGCCTCCACCGGGCCCGGACCCGTCTGGGCGACTACATGGTGAAGGTGGTGCGGGACAGCGTGGCCGACGTGGACGCGGTCATGCTGCTGGTGGAGCCCATCCCCCATGTGGGCGGGCCGGAGGAGGAACTCATCCAGCGCATCAAAGGCCTGGGCGTGCCCTCCGTGCTGGTCATTAACAAGATCGACACCGTGAAGAAGGACGAGCTGCTGGCGGTCATGCAGGCCTACGGCGAGAAGCACAGCTTCAACGCCATCCTGCCCATCTCCGCCAAGAACGGCGAGGGCCTGGAGGACCTGCTCCAGGTGCTGGGCGAGTTCCTGCCCGAGGGTCCCCAGCTCTTCCCCGAGGACATGGTCACCGACCAGCCCGAGCGGCAGGTGTGCGCCGAGATCGTCCGGGAGAAGCTGCTCCTGTGCCTGGACAAGGAGATCCCCCACGGCACCGCCGTGGAGGTCACCCGGTTTGTGGAGCGGGACGATGAGGTCATCGAGATGGACGCCACCATCTACTGCGAGAAGGACTCCCACAAGGGCATCATCATCGGCAAGGGCGGCGCCATGCTCAAGAAGATCTCCACCCTGGCCCGGCAGGACATCGAGCGCTTCATGGGCACCAAGGTGTTCCTCCAGACCTGGGTAAAAGTGAAGGAGAACTGGAGAGACAATCTGAATCTCATCCAGAACTTCGGCTACCGGGACGAGTAAGAGAGCCTTGAAATTTGCCTTTTCGACGCTCTGCCGCAAAATTTACCGTTCATAAACCGGGCGCTCCGGGCCAAGCTATGGACGAGGGGGCTTGGATTATGGACTGGGAGACCATGTGGCGGCTGTTTCTTGCCACCGGACTGCCTGAGGCGTACAGCCTGTACGCCCTCCTGCGGGAAGAGGCGGAGCGGGCGGAGGAGAGCAAAACCGCATAGCGCGCTGCTTCGGTCCGGCCCGGCGAACCCGCGGTTCGCCGGGCCGGTTCGGCTGGAGCGGGAAATATACATACTGCGTGGTGAAGCATATGCACCTGACGACCCAGGGGATCGTCCTGCGGGAGGTCAATTACAAGGAATCGGATAAAATCCTCACCGTCCTCACCCGGGACCTGGGGAAGCTGACGGTCAAGGCCAGGGGCTGCCGGCGGAAGAACAGCCCGCTGGCCGCCGCGGCCCAGCTGCTGGTGTACTCGGAGCTGACGTTGTTCGAGTACCGGGACTACTGGTCCATGGACCAGGGGGACTCTCTGGAGCAGTTCTGGGGGGTGCGGCAGGACGTGGACAAGCTGGCCCTGGGCTCCTACTTCGCCGAGGTGATGGAGACGGTGGCCGAGGAGGGCAGGGCGGACCCGGATCTCCTGTCCCTGATCCTCAACTCCCTCTACGCCCTGGACAAGCTCAATAAGCCCCTGCCCCTGGTGAAGGCGGCCTACGAGCTCAAGCTGCTGTCACTGGCGGGGTACGAGCCCCTGCTGGACGCCTGCGCGGTGTGCGGCGTACCCGAGCCGGAGGAGCCCCGGCTCCACCTGCGGGAGGGGGTGCTCCACTGCGCCCGCTGCCGGGGCGGCGTGGGGGACGGGGTGTCCATGCCCCTGGACGGCCCGTCCCTGGCCGCCATGCGGCACGTGGTGATGGGCGACCCCAAGCGCCTGTTCTCCTTCAAGCTGGATACGCCGTCCCAGAAGAAGATGAGCGACGTGTGCGAGGCCTTTCTTCTCACCCAGCTGGAACGGGGCTTCGGCACCCTGGACTTCTACAAGCAGCTCTCCGCCCTCCGGCCGTGAGGGCGCGGTCCGCCGGGCCTGGGATGGTATTTCCGGGTCCGGCGGATTTCTGCTTGCATTTTTTCCGGCTCGGGGCTATAATGGCCTCTATCAGGCAGAGTAGGAGCGCGTGTGCAGTACCTCGCAAGAGGTCCAGTGCCGGCGGGACGGGGAGTTGTCCGCCGGACGAAAAGCCGCAGGCTTGCAGTACGCCCTCCGCATCCCGCTGCCGCATATCAGGCGCGCTGTGGGAGACTACGGCCCTCCTCTGTGCGGCGTTCCCGCTTTCCGCGGGCTGCCGAATACAGAAGGAGGCTTTTTTATGCCCATTTTTCAGCAAAACCGCACCATGTTCAAGACGCCCTTCTCCGCCGCCTACTGGCGCTGCGCCATGAAGGAATTCCGCAGCCTGCGCAGTCTGGTCTTCGCCGCGCTGATGATCGCCGCCTGCATCATCCTCTCCAAGTTCTCCATCCCCATCTACGCGGGGCTGAAGATCAGCTTCGGCTTTCTGGCCCGGGCCCTGTGCGCCCTGGTGTGCGGCCCGGTGACCGCCCTGGTGTTCGGCGCGGCGGAGGACACCCTGTCCTTCTTCCTGGCCTCCAGCGGCGAGCCCTATTTCCCGGGCTATATGCTCACCACCATGCTGGGCACCCTGATCTACGCCCTGTTCTTCTACCGGGCCCGGGTGACGGTGCTGCGCATCTTCCTGGCCAAGCTGTGCACCAACGTGATGAACGTGTTCCTGGGCAGCCTGTGGAGCGCGATCCTGTACAGCAAGGGCTACCTCTACTACATGACCAACAGCATGGTCAAGAACACCCTGATGCTCCCCGTGCAGACCCTCATGCTGGTGGTGCTCTTCGGGGCGCTGGTGCCGGTGCTCTACCGGATGGGCGCCCTGCCCAACCAGGCCGAGCGGCGTCTGGCATTTATTTAAAAGGAAAGGGAGGATGCCCCGGCATCCTCCCTTTTTTCTATCGGAACATGGTCTCGGCCCCCGCCTTGCGGCAGCCCTCGGGGGCGTAGTGCCAGCAGTCCAGGCGTCCGCTGGGGGGCAGGAAGTAGGCCAGCGGCTGTGGTCCCTCCGGCGGCAGCTTCTCGATGACCAGCAGCTTGATCTTCATCCGCTCGGGGAAGATGGCCTTGATGTACACGGAGACCCGGTCCCCCTCGTGGAGGTCCCCTCTGGGCTCGGCCAGGCCGGACAGGTTAGGGGCCAGCTCCACAAAGATGCCGTACTCCTTGACGCCCCGCACCCAGCCGGGCACGGTCATGCCGGCGGAGAACCGGGCGGCGTTCTCCTGCCAGGTGCCCAGCAGCTCCCGGTGGGAGAGGACCACCCGGCCCAGGTCGGGACAGGTCTCCAGCACCACGGCGAAGATCTCCTGCCCCACGGTGAAGCGCCGGTCCGGGTGGGGGATGCGGGAGACCGAGATGCGCTCGATGCTGATCATGGACGGCACGCCGCAGCCGATGTCCACAAAGGCCCCGAAGGGCTCCAGGTGGGACACTGTGGCGGGGAGGACCATGCCGGGCTCCAGGGTGTCCATCAGCCGCTCCAGGGCCATGGCCTGGGCGGCCCGGCGGGAGAGCCGCGGCCGGAGCAAGCCCGCTTCCTGCTCCACCGCCTCAACTGTAAAGGAGACAGGCTTCCCAACCCGGGAGAGAATGGCGATGTCCCGGGTGGTTCCCTCTGCGATGCCCAGGGCCGCCTCCTCCCGTGGGATATAGCCTGTAAAGGGACCTAACGTTACAGACAGATTGTGGCCGGCGTCGCAGAGGACGGCCTTTCCCTCCAGTACCCGCCGCCCCTCCATGGCCCGGATGAGCCCCGCCTTTGTGGCGCAGAGGGCCTGATTCTCCTCGGTGTGCAGCAGCCGCCCTTCAGGCGGAAACAGAGTCGTCAATTTCACCAAATCCTTTCGGCCGCAGCGGAGATTTTTCCCGACAGGCCACTATATGCGGTTTGGCTCTGCGAATTGACAGGGAAAGGGAGAGAAACTTATAATATAGGTAATTCTATTTTTTGGACGGCCCGGGGCCGGACAGGAGGAATTTCTATGGATGTGCGCGTGGGCGATGTGCTGGAGCTGAAAAAAGAGCACCCCTGCGGCAGCAAGCGCTGGCAGGTGCTGCGGGTGGGCATGGACTTCAAACTGCGCTGTGAGGGCTGCGGCCATGAGCTGATGCTGCCCCGCAGCAAGGCGGAGAAAAATATCAAAAAAATTCTGCGTACCGGGGAGGAAAACACATGAAGGAACTCTGGAGCGAACGGATTCGGGAGCTGGTGCCCTATACGCCGGGGGAGCAGCCCAGAGACCGGAAGTTTATCAAGCTGAACACCAATGAAAACCCCTATCCCCCCTCCGCGCTGGTGACGGAGGCCATCCGGCAGGAGGCGGGCAGCGCCCTGCGGCTCTATCCCGACCCGGAGTGCACCGAGCTGCGGGAGGCCATCGCCTCCTACCACGGCATGAGCCCGGACCGGATCTTTGTGGGCAACGGCTCCGACGAGGTGCTGGCCATGTGCTTTTACGCCTTCTTCACCCCGGGGAAGGCCGTGGTGTTCCCCGACATTACATACAGCTTTTATCCCGTCTACGCCCAGCTCTTCGGCCTGGACTACCGGGAGATCCCGCTGGACGAGAACTTCGGTGTGCCGGTGGAGCAGTTCCTGGGTGGCAACGGCGGCGTGGTCATCGCCAACCCCAACGCCCCCACGGGCCGTGAGCTGCCCCTCCACGCCATCCGGGAGATCGCCAACGCCAACCCGGAGGCGGTGGTGATGGTGGACGAGGCCTATGTGGACTTCGGCGCCCACTCCTCGGTGGCCCTGCTGGACAGCTGCCCCAACCTGGTGGTGGTGCGCACCCTGTCCAAGTCCCGCTCCCTGGCCGGCCTGCGGGTGGGCTACGCCATGGGCAGCGCCGACCTGATCGCCGCCCTCAACTGCGTGAAGAACTCCTTCAACTCCTATACCGTGGACCGGCTGGCCCAGGCGGGGGCGGTGGCCGCCATCCGGGACGACCCCTACTTCCGCTGTGTGGTGGCCAAGGTGAGCAACACCCGGGAGGTCACCGCCTGCCGCCTAAAGCAGATGGGCTTCCGGGTCTACGACTCGTCCACCAACTTCCTCTTCATCTCCCACGAGCACGCCCCCGCCAAGGCCCTGCTGGACGGCCTGCGGGAGCGGGGCATCCTGGTGCGCTGGTGGGACAAGCCCCGCATCTCCAACTGCCTGCGGGTGTCCATCGGCACCGACGAGGACATGGACACCTTCTGTCGGGTCATGGAGGAGCTGCTCCGGCAGTTCCCCGGGGACTGAGAAGCAGGAAAAATTTTCCCCCTCCGCTTTTCAAAGGCGAAAAAAGGCGATATAATGGGAAAAGAACCCCTGATTGCCAATGCTTTAGAGAAACGGAGGGACCCCTTGTGACGGAAAATGTTGTGAAGGTACTGAAAGCGAATGTGTGGAGCGTGGCCACCTGCTCCGACGTGCCCAATGTGGTTCCGGTGGGCTTCAAGGATGTCACCGAGGACGGGCTGCTGGTGGTGGGCGACGTGATGATGGATACCACGGTGAAAAACGTGCAGGCCAACGGGAAGATTGCCGTCTCCGCCTTTGACCCCAAGACCTCTGAGGGCTACCAGGTCAAGGGGACCGCCGTGTACCAGACCGAGGGCCCTGTGGTGGACGCCTTCCGGGAGAAGGCCATGGCGGTGTTCCACGGCGCCATGACCGTCAAGGGCGCGCTGGTCATCACTCCGGACAAGGTCATCGTCACCTCTCCCGGACCGGACAACAAGAAGGTGCTGTAAGCGGTCCGGCGGGAGGCACAGAGAAAGACAGAAAACGGGAGGCCCGGGCAATTGCCCGGGCCTCCCGTTTTCTCTGTCCTGACGCCGGCCGCGGCAGAGGGCGGTCAGTCGTCGGCCAGGATGATGGTTCCGTTTTCCACACGATCCACGCAGGCCAGGGCCTCCACCCGGAAGCCCATGCGGCGCAGGACCCTGCCGCCGTCCTGCATGGCTTTTTCGATGGCCACCGCCACGCCGGCCACCTCGGCCCGGGCCTTGGAGACGATCTCCGCCAGGCCCAGGATGGACTGGCCGTTGGCCAGGATGTCGTCCACCAGCAGTACCCGGTCGTCCTCCTCCAGATACCGCTTGGAGACCCGCAGGGTGTAGGACTTCTCCAGGGAGAAGGAGTGGGTCTCGGCGGAGTAGACCTCCGGGTCGATGTACCCGGTCTGAAACTTCTTGGCGTAGATGACCGGCACATCCAGCGCCCGGCCCACAAAGCAGGCCACCGCAATGCCGGAGCTCTCGGCCGTGAGCACTTTGGTTACCTTGTCGCCCCGGAAGCGCTTGGCCAGGGCGTTGCCCACGTGCTCGATCAGGTCCATGTCCAGGCAGTGGTTGAGGAACATATCCACCCGGATGATGTTGCCCTCCCCGACCTCGGCGTCGTTGAGGAGCCGGCGTTTCAGATCGTCCATTTTCTTTCCTTTCTGTGCTGCGCGGCCCGGGCCGGCAGGAGATCTGGCAAACAGATCTTTTCAACATAGAATAGTGGAGACGCCCCTTGGCGGGCACGGAGCACAGCTTCCGCAGGGGTCCGGTCTGTTTCAGCCGGAGCGGGGCCCCGGGGCCGCGGAGCGATTTCTTCAACAGAGTTTATTATAGACGAAAGCGGAGAAAACTGCAAGAGCGGGGCGGGGGAGGGGGAGCGGGATACCCTCCGAAATGCGAAGTTTTTGAAATATCGGCTTCCCAGCCCTGCAAGAACAGGGCGCTTTTTTCCCCCGCGCCGGCGGAGGCGGACAGCGGCCCCACTCCCTGCCCGCCGGTTGAATGCGGGGAAAAGCCGGGGAAACCGGGACGAAAGGTTAAGGCTGAGGTTATTGCCGGGAAAATGCAAGTTGATTTCCGGCTTATCGCAATTTTGCATATTGACAAAGCACTTGTTTCACGGTAAAGTAATTCATATACGCGTCGCGTGGCCGGTGGGCCGGGCGGGAGAAAGTGAGGAACCCTTAATGAACGTTTTGTTTGAGAAATTCACACTTCCGCAGGAGCTGCAGAACATTATTTACAACAGCCCCAGCGTTATCATTCCGGAGAGCAAGGAAGTGCTGTTCGAGCTGATTTTCGGCAATGAGTACACCGACAAGATCGAGGTGCTCTACGATGTCAACGGCAAGAATGTGAAGGAAGCGGAGGTCGTGCGCTGCAAAAACGGCGCCTCTGTCAACTTCACCGAGGACTATATGCGCCGCCGTGACCCGGACTGCATGCGCATCGCGGATGACGGCCCCACCGACAAGCCCCGTTTTGCCGACGTCTACGGCTACGATTTCTCCGAGCTGCGGGAGGAGACCTTCCGGTGGCTCACCCGGCAGGAGCTGATCCTGGTGCCCTTCAAGGCGGGCGGCTATCAGTACGGGTACGACTCCGTGCTGGTCTGCCCCCGGAACGCGGCCTTCTTCGCCTTTACCCTGGCCCAGCTCCAGGCCTTTGTGGAGATGAAGAACGTGGAGCACTTCAAGCCCCGCTCCGTGGTGTACGTGGCGCCGCCCTTCCGGCACACCCACTTCAAGGGCAAGCAGGTGGTGGTCCACTGCCGCCACGAGGACCTGCACGAGATCTTCTCCTACAATCTGTATCCCGGCCCCTCCGCCAAGAAGGGCATTTACAGCGTCCTGCTGGACATCGGCGAGCGGGAGGGCTGGGTCACCGCCCACGCCAGCACCGCCCGCATCATCACCCCCTATGAGAACGAGATGGTCATGATGCACGAGGGCGCCTCGGGCGGCGGCAAGAGCGAGCTGCTCCAGGACGTGCAGCGTGGCTCCGACGGCCGGGTGCTGCTGGGCGTGAGCACCATCACCGGCGACGAGCGGTACATCAGCATGAGCGACACCTGTACCATTGAGCCCGTCACCGACGACATGGCCATCTGCCACCCCTCTTTCCAGAAGAACAACGGCAAGCTGGCCGTGGCCGACGGCGAGGACGGCTGGTTCGTCCGGGTGGACGGCATCACCAAGTACGGCAGCGACCCCCTCTATGAGGGGATCTCCATCCACAGCAAGGAGCCGCTGGTGTTCTTCAACATCGACGGCGTGCCCCGGGCCACCTGCCTGCTGTGGGAGCACACCCTGGACTCCGATGGCAAGCCCTGCCCCAATCCCCGGGTCATCATTCCCCGCCGCATGATCCCCAACATCGTCTGGTCCCCTGTGGAGGTGGACGTGCGCTCCTTCGGCGTGCGCATGCCCCCCTGCACCGCCAAGAAGCCCACCTACGGCATCATGGGCCTGATGCACATCATCCCGCCCGCTCTGGCCTGGCTGTGGCGTCTGGTGGCGCCCCGGGGCTTCAACAACCCCAGCATCGCCTCCAGCGGCTCCGGTCTGGCCAGCGAGGGTGTGGGCTCCTACTGGCCCTTTGCCACCGGCCTGCGGGTGAGACAGGCCAACCTGCTGCTGGAGCAGATCCTGGCCTGCAGCGCCACCCGCTACGTCCTCATCCCCAACCAGCACATCGGTATCTATAAGGTGGGCTTTGCCGCCGAGTGGATCGCCCGCGAGTACCTGGCCCGCCGCGGCGGCGTGAACATGAAGATGGACCGCCTGCTGCCCGCCCGCTGCGCCCTCCTGGGTTACGACCTGAAGGAGATGAAGGTGGACGGCCAGCGCATCTCCAGCAAGTTCCTCCGCCCCGAGACCCAGGAGCTGCTGGGCGAGGAGGCCTACGACAAGGGCGCCGAGATCCTCTACAAGTTCTTCGAGAAGGAACTGGCCGTGTACGACGTGGAGGAGCTGCACCCGGTGGGCAAGCAGATTCTGGAGTGCTTCAAGAAGCGCGGCACCATCCAGGACTACTGCAAGATCATCCCCCTGGGCCTGGAATAAGGCGGACAGCACAAAAAATCCGGCGGAACAGCCGGCAATTTCTCCCCCTGCGTCCGGCGGGAGGGCAGATGGAAAAAGGGAGCCGTTTCGGCTCCCTTTTTTCCGTAATTGACCCAATATGCGGAGGTTTTTTACAATTTGTTGGAGCTTTGGTTTCTTTTAGACTTGATCCGCGTCGACAGCGCGGCGGGGCCGGATACCGGCCCCGCCTCTTGCTTTTTGCCAAGTGAAGTGATATAGTTTCTCTAAAATGCTTTGTCGGGGAACGTTGGAGCTCCATAGGGAGGGAGTACACATGCCGGATTCCAGCCTTACCAAGCGGGCCCTGGCCCAGACCATGAAGGACCTGATGGCCAGAGAGCCCTTTGCCAAAATCAGCGTGGGAGAGATCTGCGAGGCCTGCGGGATGAGCCGCAAGAGCTTTTACTACCACTTCCGCGACAAATACGACCTGGTCAACTGGATCTTTGACACGGAGTTCATCGAGGTCATCCAGAAGTGCGGCTTTGCCAGCGGCGCGGACATCCTGAACGGCATGTGCCGGTACTTCTACGAGGAGCAGGGCTTTTACCGCTCCGCGCTGGAGATCGAGGGACAGAATTCCTTCCGCGACCACTTTACCGAGGTCATCACCCCCCTGATGCACTCCATTGCCGGGGAACTGTTCTCCAACCGGGAGGACGCGGAGTTCTTCACCGTCTTTTTCAGCGACGCGGTCCTGGCCTCCATTGTCCGCTGGCTCACCAAGGGTACGCCCATGCCGGCGGAGGAGTATGTGGCCCGTCTGCGGAACCTGGTGCAGGGGCTCAGCCGGCTGGACCTGCGCCACGGCGGAACGCCGGAGGACAACTGAACACAAGATGAAAAACGCGGCCTGCGCCTCATGGGCGCAGGCCGCGCTGTTGTATCAGGGCCGCGGGAAATGGGTGCGGAGCAGGCTGTCCAGCGACAGGTCGGGAAGGGCGGCGGGCAGCAGCTGCTTTTTGCCGTCCGCGTATGTGGCCGCCTGCCCGTCGGGCAGCAGCTCCAGATAACGGGGGCTGTCGGAGATGACTCCGTCCACCATCAGCACATCCCGGTAGTAGTCCATCAGCAGCAGGGGATACCGCTGGGTGTTTCTGGCCTGCTCCACGTAGCCGTAGAACTGGGAGGACAGACGGGTGGGACAGGACTTCTCCGGCAGGAGAAAGGCCATGGAGCCGCCGTGGCCCAGCAGGGACTGGACCCACGCGCCGGAGAGCACCTCGGCGGCGCACGCCTCGCTGTTGCACCGGACGAAGTAGCCGAAAAAGCGGCGGGCGTCCCGGAGCAGGGCGGCGGCGGTCTGCCAGTCGGGGACACCGGCGTCCAGCAGGATCAGCAGGTTGGGGCAGGCGGAGAGCTCGTCCACCCAGGGCTCCACCAGCGCGGGGGAGAGAAAGACGAGAAAGGCGCACTCCGGCGCCCTGCGGGCCATCTCCAGCGCCAGGCTGATGGCTCCGTCAGAGCCGCCGCAGTGGAGAAAGTAGGCGTAGATGCCCAGGCTCCGCCCCTCGTCCAGCAGGCGGAGATAATCCCCCGGGGCGTCGGGGGCGTCCCCCTCCAGCCGAAGGGTAATGGACCAGGGGATGTCGAATCCCTCCCTGGCCTCTGCGGCACGGATCTGCTGGGCGCCGATGGTCCAGCTCTGCCACCCCATATTGATGCCAAAGGTCCGCAGAGAGGCGCGGTCGGTGTTCCGCACCGTGTCTTGCACCAGGTCGTAATAGGGGCTGCCGCCGTTCTCCAGCATCTGCTGGATCATGCCGATATAGCGTTTCTGAAAGGGACCCTTGGCGAACGTCTGGCCCATGTCCACCAGCTTGCGCAGGCTGCGCTGTGAGTCCTCCGCGATGTCCCGAATCGCGCGGTCCACAACAGTATCCAGAATGGTTCTGGTAATGGCTTCGCGCTTCAAATAGAGTGCCTCCCTTCGGGTGCGGCCTGAGCGGGGTCCACACGTCTGTATGTTGTTTCTATCATAATGCCCCGCACTCTGAGAGAGAAGTAACAAAAGCGGATGAGTGTCCAAATCCGATACAATCCGCGCCAGATGGGGGGCAGCGGCCGGAGACACAGGCGGGGCGGAAGGGGACAAGGTCTCTGTCTGCCACTGGCGGGCGGCGGCGGACGATGGTATAATCATTTCTGCAAGCGGATACGAGAGGAGAGAGGGACACATGCTGAATTTGCTGCTGGGCCGCTCGGGGAGCGGAAAGACCACGGCCGTGCTCCGGCGCATCGGGGAGAGCGGCGGCGCACGGCCCCAGGTGCTGGTGGTGCCGGAGCAGCACTCCCACGACATGGAGCGCCGCCTGTGCGCCATTGGAGGGAACCAGGTGTCCCGGTACGCCGAGGTGCTCTCCTTCACCCGCATGGCGGGCCGGGTCTTTGCGGCCACCGGCGGGCTGGCCGCCCCCACCCTGGACGCGGGGGGACGGCTGCTGCTGATGTACGCCGCCCTCCAGGCGGTGGCGGGGGAGCTGAAGGTGTACGGCCGCCCCTCCCGGAAGCCGGAGTTTCTCTCCGGCCTCATCGCCACGGTGGACGAGCTGAAGAGCTGCTGCGTCACGCCCAAACACCTGTGGACGGCGGGGGAGGAGGCCGACGGCCCCGAAGGGGACAAGCTGCTGGACCTGTCCCTCATCTACGGCGCCTACGAGGCCCTCACCGCCCGCCGGGCCGCCGACCCCCGGGACCGGGTGACCCGCCTGGCGGAGGCGCTGGAGCAGAGCGGCTGGGCCAGGGGGATGGACGTGTATCTGGACGCCTTCACCGATTTCACGCCCCAGGAAAATCTGGTCATCAAGGCCCTGCTGAAGCAGGCCAATTCGGTGACCGTGGCCCTGACCTGCGACGGGCTGGACGACGAGGGGGACAGCGCGGGCATCTTCGCGCCTGCCCGCCATACGGCCCGCAGCCTGCTGCGGCTGGCCCGGGAGAACGGCGTCCCCGCCCGGACGGAGGTGCAGGCGGGCCGGGCCAAGGAGGGCGCGGAGGAGCTGGCCTTTCTGGAGGCCCATCTCTTCAACCCGCCGGAGGCCCCCTGGGCCGACAGACCGGCCCATCTCTCCCTCTTCAAGGCAAACAGTCCCTATGCCGAGGTGGAGTACACCGCCGGGGAGATCCTCCGGCTGGTGCGGGAGGAGGGCTACCGCTTCCGGGATATCGCCGTCACCGCCCGCAGCATGGAGGGGTACGGCGAGCTCATCGAGACTATCTTTGCCCGGTACGGCGTGCCTGTGTTCCTGGCCAAAATGAGCGACATCCTCCAGAAGCCCATTCTGGCCCTTATCACCTCCGCTCTGGCCGCCGCCGCGGGGGATTACCAGTACGACGACCTGTTCCGCTACCTCAAGACCGGCCTCACCGGCCTGGCCGAGGAGGACCGGGACCTGCTGGAGAACTACGCCCTCAAGTGGGACCTGCGGGGGAGCCGCTGGACCCAGAAGGGGGACTGGACCATGCACCCCAAGGGGTACGGCCTGCCTCTCAGGCCGGAGGACGAGGCCCTGCTGGCGCGGCTCAACGCCGTCCGGCGGCAGGTCATCGCCCCCCTGGAGGAGCTGCGGAAGAACCCGGACCACACCGGCCTGGGCCACACCAAGGCCCTGTACGCCTTCCTGGAGCGCATCGGCCTGCCGGAGCGGCTGGAGGAGCGGACCGCCGCCCTCCAGGAGCGGGGGGAGCCCGCCCTGGCCCAGGAGTACAGCCAGCTGTGGGACATCCTGTGCAGCGCCCTGGAGCAGTGCGCCCAGATCGTGGGGGACACCCCCATGGAGGCCGACGAGTTCGCCCGGCTCTTCTCCCTGGTGCTCTCCCAGTACGACGTGGGCGCCATCCCCGTGTCCCTGGACAGGGTCACCGCCGGAGAGATGCCCCGCCTGGCCCACAAGCACTGCAAAGCGGTGTTTCTCCTGGGCGCGGACGACGGGGCCATCCCCCAGGCCGCTCCGTCCCCCGGCCTGCTCAACGACGACGACCGCTCCCTCCTGGTCTCCTACGGTCTGGAGCTGGCCCCCACCCTCGCCGAGAAGCTGAATCGTGAGCTGACCATCGTCTACGAGACCTGCGCCCTGGCGGGGGAGCGGCTGTCTGTGAGCTGGGCGGCCATGGGGGGCGGCGGGGAGGAGCAGCGGCCCGCCTTCCTGATCCCCCGGCTGCGGGGGCTGTTCCCGGCCCTGCGCCCGGTCACCGAGGCGGAGCTGGAGGGGGCCTTCCGGCTGTCCGCCCCGCGGCCCGCCCTGGAGCTGGCGGGGCGGTACCCCGAGGCGGCACAGGCCCTGCGGGCCATGCCGGAGTACGAGCCGCTGGTGGAGCGGATGGAGCAGGCTGCCGGACGCACCCGGGGCAGCTTGTCCCGGGCCGCCGTGGACGCCCTCTACGGCAGCCGGGTGCCCATGTCCGCCTCCCGGATGGACAAATTCAAGTCCTGCCACTTCTCCTACTTCATGCAGTACGGCCTGAAGGCGGAGCCCCGGAAGAAGGCGGGGTTCCAGGCCCCGGAGTACGGCACCTTTGTCCACTACGTGCTGGAGCATGTGTTCCAGAGCGAGACGTGGCGGGACGAGGAGGGGGGCGTGGACGGCGACAAGCTGGACGCCCTCACCGACGAGATCGTGGAGCGCTATATCAGGGAGGAGCTGGGCGGCCTGGCCGAGGAGACGCCTCGGTTCCGCTACTTGTTCCAGCGGCTGCTCAAGCCGGTGCGGGCGGTGGTGCGCAACGTGGCCGAGGAGCTGTCCGCCTCCGACTTCAAGCCCATCGCCTTTGAGCTGGGCTTCGGCTCTGGGAAGAACCTGCCCCCGGTGGAGCTGGAGGTGGACGGCGTGACCATCAGCATCTCCGGCTTTGTGGACCGGGTGGACGGCTGGGTGAAGGACGGCCGCCTGAACCTGCGGGTGGTGGACTACAAGACCGGCCGCAAGTCCTTTGACCTGACCGACGTGTGGAACGGCATGGGCCTTCAGATGCTGCTCTACCTCTTCACCCTCCAGAAGGAGGGCAAGGACCTGTTCGGCGGACATGAGATAGACCCGGCGGGAGTGCTCTACCTGCCCGCCCGGGACGCGGTCATCGCCGGCAGCCGCACCATGACCGAGACGGCCCGCCGCCAGGCGGTGGACAAGGAGCTGCGCCGCCGGGGCCTGGTGCTGGACGACCCGGAGGTGCTGGAGGCCATGGAGCACCCCGGCCCGGAGGGCATCCGCTTCCTGCCGGTGAAGGTGTCCGCCCGCACGGGGGCCATCACCGGGGACGCCCTGGTGTCCGCCGAGCGGCTGGGCCGGCTGGAGCGGCACATCCAGCGGGTGCTCCGGGACATCGGCGGGGAGATTGCCGCCGGAAACATCGCCGCCGACCCCTTCTGGAAGGGGCCGGAGAAAAACGCCTGCCAATACTGCGACTACGCCGTGGCCTGCCACTTTGAGGAGGGCAGGGGCTCCGACCGCCGCCGCTGGCTGCCCACGGTGAGCGCCGGGGCGTTCTGGGCCCGGGTGGAGGAGCAGGAGGGCGGCGGACAGACGGACAACACGTAAGAGGGGGAATTGTTATGGCCTTTCAGCTGACAGAGCAGCAGGCCGCCGTGGTGAACAACCGGGGCGGGGCCCTGCTGGTGTCCGCCGCCGCCGGCTCGGGCAAGACAAGAGTGCTGGTGGAGCGGCTGCTGGGCCGGGTGGAGGACGAGGGGCTGGACATCGACCGCTTCCTGGTCATCACCTACACCAAGGCCGCCGCCGCCGAGCTGCGCTCCCGCATTGTGGAGGAGCTGTCCCAGCGGCTCTCCCGCAATCCCACCGACCGCCACCTCCGCCGCCAGCAGGCCCTGGTCTACAAGACTCAAATCTCCACAGTCCACGCCTTCTGCGCCCAGCTCCTCCGGGAGTGCGGCCACATGCTGGACGTGAACCCGGATTTCCGCCTGTGCGACGAGGGGGAGGCGGGGGTGCTCATGCTGCGGGCCCTGGACGAGGTGATGGACCGGCGGTATGAGGACATCACCCCGGACAGCGACTTCGCCAGACTGGTGGACACCATGTCCGCCGGGCGGGACGACAGCCGCCTGATGCAGATTGTGCTGGACATCCGAGGGCGGGTCCAGAGCCACCCGGACCCGGCGGCCTGGCTGGACCAGCAGGGGGCGGCCTTCTCTCTGGAGGGCGTGACCGACGCGGGGGAGACCCCCTGGGGCAAACTGCTGCTGGAGGACGCCGCCGCTCAGGCCAGGTACTGGCTGAGCCGCATGGCCGCCGCCCTGGAGGACTGCACCTGCGACCCCAACCTGGACGCCAACTACGCCCCCACCATCTCGGCCACCATGGCCGGGCTCCAGGCCTTCCTGGACGGGGCGGCCCAGGGCTGGGACGCCGCTGCCGCCGCCCTGCCCATACCCTTTCCCCCGGCGGGGCGGAAGAAGATGACCGAGTGCCCTGAGGCGGCGGAGCGGGTCAAGTCGGTGCGCAGCCGGTGCAAGAAGCGGCTGGAAAAGCTGGCCGAGGGCTTCTCCGACGACAGCGCCGGGCTGCTCTCCGACATGGCGGCGGTGTACCCCGCCGTCCGGGGGCTGTTTGCCCTGGTGAAGGACTTCGAGGCGGCCTATGCCGCCGAGAAGGAGCGCCGGGGCGTGCTGGACTTCTCCGACCTGGAGCACATGGCGGTGCGCCTGCTGGTGGGGGAGGACGGCGGCCCCACGCCCCTGGCAAAGCAGTGGTCGGCCCGGTACGACGAGATCATGGTGGACGAGTATCAGGACACCAACGCCGTCCAGAATGCCATCTTCTCCGCCATCTCCCAGGACGGGAAAAATCTGTTCATGGTGGGGGACGTGAAGCAGTCCATCTACCGCTTCCGCCTGGCCGACCCCACCATTTTCCTGGAGAAGTACCGCACCTTCACGCCCTATGAGACAGCGGAAGAGGGAGAGCCGAGACGGATCATCCTGTCCAAGAACTTCCGCTCCCGGACCCAGGTGCTGGAGGGGGCCAACTTCATCTTCCGGGGCATCATGTCCCGCGCCTTCGGCGAGATGGACTACACCGCCGACGAGGCGCTCTACCCCGGCGCATCCTACCCAGATGGTGCGGACTACGCCGTGGAGCTGGACGCCCTGGACCTGGCCTCCGGCGGTGGGGATGACGAGGATGAGAGCGGCGAGAAGACCCCCCGTGACCTGCTGGAGGCCCGGTTCCTGGCCAAGCGCATCAAGGAGCTGAAGGACGGCGGCTTCCCCGTGTCCGACGGCGAGGGGGGCACCCGTCCCGCCGGATACGGCGACATGGTCATCCTGGTCCGCTCTCCCAACTCGGTGCTCCACCACTACGCCCGCGCCCTGGGGGAGCGGGACATCCCCTGGGAAGCCGACGCGGGGGGCGACTACTTTGAGACCACCGAGGTGTCGGTGGCCCTGTCCCTGCTCCAGATCGTGGACAACCCCCGGCAGGACGTGCCCCTGATCTCGGTGCTCCGGTCCCCGGTGTACGGCTTCACGGCGGACCGGCTGGCGGTGCTGCGCTCCGCCTCGCCGGACACGGACTTCTACGCCGCCCTGGTGAAGGGGGCGGAGGAGGGCGGGGCGGACTGCGCCGCCTTCCTGGCCGAGCTGGAGGACCTGCGCTTCCGCTCCGGGGACCGGAACAGCCACCAGCTGCTGTGGCAGATCTACGACCGCACCAACCTGCTGGGCATCTTCGGCGCCATGGACGAGGGGGAGAAGCGGCAGGGGAACCTGCTGGCCCTGTGCGAGCTGGCCCGGCAGTTCGAGGCCGCCGGGCACAAGGGCCTGTTCGGCTTTCTCACCTACCTGACCCGCCTGCGGGACAACGGCAACAAGCTGGCCGCGCCCCAGGCGGCTCGGGAGGGGGGCGGCGTGCGCATCCTGTCCATCCACAAGTCCAAGGGCCTGGAGTTCCCCATCGTGCTGCTGGCCGGACTCACCCGGCGGCTCAACCGGGACGACATGCAGCGGCCCATCCTGTTCCACCCCCAGCTGGGCGTGGGCCCCAAGCGGCTGGACACGGAGCGGATGATCGAGTACCCCACCCTGGCCCGGCGTGCGGTGGCCCGCCAGCTGGAGTATGAGATGATGGCCGAGGAGCTGCGGCTGCTCTACGTGGCCATGACCCGGGCAAAGGAGAAGCTGATCCTCTCCTGCGCCCTCACCCGGGGTGCGGCCGACCTGAGAAAGCTGGCCGAGGACGCCGAGTACCCCGTTGACCCCCAGGTGCTCTCCGGCTGCCAGTCGGTGGGCCAGTGGGTGCTGCTGCCGGTGCTCACCCGGCCGGACGCGGTGGCCATCCGGCGGGCGGCGGACTACCCGCTGCCCATTGCGGCGGCGGACCTGGGGCCGGACTGGGATATCCGCTGGGTGGACGGCAGCGATCTGCTCCAGCCCCCCGAGCGGAAGGCAGCCGTTTTGCCCGGGAGGGGGGAGGAGAAGCCCGGGCGGGATTTGACCGGCGTGCTCACCTGGCAGTACCCCCACGCCGGGGACGTGGAGATCCCCTCCAAGCTGACCGCCACCCAGCTCAAGGGCCGGGAGCTGGACCGGGAGGCCGCCCAGGAGGCGGGGCAGGGGATTGCGCTGCCTCAGGGTGAGCCGGAGGAGTCCGCCGCCCCCGCGGGCAAGCGGGCCGCCCTGCGCCGCCCCCGGTTTGCCGAGGAGGAGTTCGGCCTCACCCCGGCTCAGAAGGGCACCGCCCTCCACCTGGTCATGCAGTACATCGACTTCGAGCGGGCGGGCACGCAGGCGCAGGTGAAGGAGGAGATCGCCCGCCTGGTGGCGGGGGCCTACATCACCCCCGAGCAGGGGGAGGCGGTGGACCCGGCCAAAATCGCGGCCTTCTTCCAGTCCCCGCTGGGCCGGGAGCTGATGGAGTCGGTGTCCCTGCGGCGGGAGTTCAAGTTCTCCATCCTGGTGCCCGCCGCCGACTACTGCCCCGGCGCCGGGGAGGGGGAGCAGGTGCTGCTCCAGGGCGTGGTGGACTGCTGCTTTGAGACCCTGGAGGGCATCACGGTGGTGGACTTCAAGACCGACCGGGTGACCCGCCGCACTGTCCGGGCGCGGGCGGAGGAGTACCGCCCTCAGCTGGCGGCGTACAGCCGCGCCCTGGAGGAGATGACCGGCAGGCCGGTGGTCCGCCGGGCTCTGTGGTTCTTCGCCCTGGACCAGGCGGTGGAGGTCTGACCGGGCGGCTCCGCCCCGCGAAAAAAGAAATGATAAATTTGAAAAAAATAGTTGCATTTTCTGAAGAAGAGTGCTATGATATCAAATGCGTTGTGAGGACGTGTGTCCTTGCGCCTATCCTCCGAAGAGAAAGAGGTGAACCAGCATGAAGGAAGGCATCCATCCCAACTATCAGCAGACTACCATTAAGTGCGCCTGCGGCAACGTGATTGAGACCGGCTCCACGAAGCAGGACATCCGCGTCGAAGTCTGCTCCAAGTGCCACCCCTTTTTCACCGGCAAGCAGAAGATGGTGGATACTGGCGGACGTGTCAGCCGCTTCAACAAGAAGTTCGGCCTGGACAAGTAAGCTGGATTTGGTCAAAGAGCCCGTACCGGTACCGGTACGGGCTTTTTTGTATTCCGGGCCGGGAGCGGCAGAGAGCGGGACAGTCCCGCATAGAATAGAGAGAGTACCATGATAACAGGAGGGAACCACATGTTTAAGAAGATCGATCCCAAGACTCTGGACAAGAACGTGTTCTCCATGGTGAACGACCAGTGGATGCTCATCACCGCCGGTACGCCGGAGCACTGCAACACCATGACCGCCAGCTGGGGCGACCTGGGGGTTCTCTGGAACAAGTGCGTGGCCACCTGCTATATCCGGCCCCAGCGGTACACCAAGGAGTTTGTGGACCGGGAGGAGTACTTCACCCTGGCCTTCTTCGGGGAGGAGTACCGCAAGGCCCTGTCCCTGTGCGGCAGCAAGAGCGGCCGGGAGGTGGACAAGGTGGCCGAGTGCGGCTTCACCGTGGCCGCCGGCGCGGGCAACGCCCCCTACTTTGAGCAGGCGGAGCTGGTGCTGGTGTGCCGGAAGGTGTTCCGCCAGGCCATGGACGAGAGCTGCTTCCTGGACAAGAGCCTGATCGGGAAGAACTACCCCAACGGCGATTTCCACGTCACCTATGTGGGCGAGATCGTGGAGTGCCTGGTGCGGGAATAACAAGAAAACGCCGGAGTGATATTCCGGCGGCGGAGGTTCTATGACGGAACATACCACAGAGGAAAAGCGGAACCGGGCGGTGCTGGTGGGCCTCAACGCCTCCTGCCTGAGCCGGACGGAGAATGCCGACGAGAAGTCCATGGAGGAGCTTGCCGCCCTGCTGGAGACGGCGGGGGGCGAGTGCGTGGGCGAGGTGCTCCAGAACAAGGACGCCCCCGACCCCCGCACCTTCATCGGCGAGGGCAAGGTCCGTGAGGTCAAGGAGCTGGTGGAGTGCATGGGGGCGGACATGGTGGTCTTTGACAACGCCCTGTCCCCCTCCCAGCAGCGGGCCCTGTCCGACGACCTGGGCGTGTCGGTGCTGGACCGGTCGGCCCTGATCCTGGACATCTTCGCCCAGCGGGCCCGGACCAAGGAGGGCCGCCTCCAGGTGGAGCTGGCCCAGTACAAGTATCTGCTGCCCCGGCTGCTGGGCATGTGGACCCATCTGGAGCGGCAGGAGGGCGCCATCGGCACCCGCGGCCCCGGCGAGACCCAGCTGGAGACCGACCGGCGGCACATCCGCAAGAAGATCGCCAAGCTGGAGGAGGACCTGGAGCAGGTGCGCCGGGTGCGGGCCACCCAGCGGGAGCGGCGGATCAAGAACGAGGTGCCGGTGGTGGCCATCGTGGGCTACACCAACGCGGGCAAGTCCACCCTGCTCAACAAGCTGACCGGGGCGGATATCCCGGCCAACAACCGCCTGTTCGACACCCTGGACACCACCACCCGCACCCTGGAGATTTCCGACACCTGCACCGTCCTCATCTCGGACACGGTGGGCTTTATCTCCAAGCTGCCCCACCATCTGGTGGAGGCCTTCAAGGCCACCCTGGAGGAGCTGAGTTACGCCGACCTGCTGCTCCACGTCATCGACGCGTCCAACCCGGAGTGGCGGGAGCAGGCGGCGGTGGTGGAGAAGCTGATCGTGGAGCTGGGCGCCGCCCAGACGCCCCGCATTGACGTGTTCAACAAGTCCGACCTGTACGTGGGGGACATCGTGCCCCACGGGGAGGACATCGTGTCCATCTCCGCCAAGACCGGCGCGGGGCTGGATGAGCTGCTCAAGAAGATCGGCGACCGGCTGGACGCCGGGGCCCACCGGGTGGTGCTGCGCATCCCCTACGACCAGGGGGGCGTGGTGGACATGCTCCACCGGGAGGCAAAGGTGGAGCGGGTGGACTACGGCGAGGCCATCGAGGTGGAGGCGGTGTGCACCCCCATCCAGCTGGGCCGGCTGAAGGACTTCATCGCCTCCGGATGGACGCCGCCCAAGGAGTTCTGGGAGGACTGAATATGGAAGGGGGAAAGGGCGCGCTGTACCTGCGGGGCGTGGAGAAGCGGCCTGTGGAGCGGGAAGCGGAGGACTACGCCTTCCGCATCCCGGCCATCGCCCGGCTGAAGCGGCTGGAGTTCCGCAGCAGCGTCACCTTCTTCGTGGGGGAGAACGGCAGCGGCAAGTCCACCCTGCTGGAGGCCATCGCCGTGGCCTGGGGCTTCAACCCGGAGGGGGGCTCCCGCAATTTCCGCTTTGCCAGCCGGGACACCCACTCCGGCCTGTATAAGGCCCTTCGGCTGGTCCGCAGCCCGGAGATCCCTGAGGACGGGTACTTTCTCCGGGCGGAGAGCCTGTACAACATGGCCAGCTACGTGGACGAGATGGAGGACGACCCCCTGACGCCGGGCTATCTCCAGTACGTGGGCGGGCGCTCCCTCCACGGCCAGTCCCACGGGGAGAGCCTGCTGGCTCTGGCCAAAAACCGCTTCTGGGGCAGGGGGCTCTACCTGCTGGACGAGCCGGAATCCGCTCTGTCCCCCATGCGCCAGCTCTCCTTTCTGGCGCTGATGCACGACCTGGTGTCCCGGGGCGGGCAGCTGCTCATCGCCACCCATTCCCCCATCCTGATGGCCTATCCCGGGGCGGACATCCTGCGGTTTGACGGCCCGGACGGGGTGGAGCGGGTGGACTACCGGGACACCGAGCACTACCGGATCACCAGAGAATTTCTCAGCGCGCCGGAGCGGATGCTCTCCGTCCTCCTGGCGCCGGAAGAGGAGGAGCCATGAGCCAGATCGAGACTGAACGGCTGATCCTGCGGCCCTGGGAGGACGGCGACGCGCCGGTGCTCTACCGGTGGGCGTCCGACCCGGAGCTGGGGCCCCGGGCGGGGTGGCCGCCCCACACCAGCCAGGCCAACAGCCTGGAGATTATCCACGGCGCCCTGGGCCTGCCCGAGACCTACGCCATGGTCCTGAAGGAGACGGGGGAGCCGGTGGGCAGCATCGGGCTCTACCCCCAGGACGTGCCCTGTCCGGACCTGCCGGTGCCCGAGGGCATGGCCCAGATGGAGCTGGGGTACTGGGTGGCCCGGCCTTACTGGGGCCGGGGGCTGGCCCCCGAGGCGGCCGCCGCCCTGCTGGACCGGGGGTTTAGAGCGCTGAACTGCGCCGTGATCCAGTGCTGTCATTTTGACTTCAACCGGCAGTCCAGGCGGGTCATCGAAAAGCTGGGCTTCACCTACTTCGCCACCGAGGACGCCGCCGACGGGGCGGGGAACCCCTGCACCACCCTCCGCTACGCCCTGGGCAGGGAGCGCTGGGAGCAGAGACGGCTGGGGCAGGGGGAACAGCCGTGACGGAGCGCCGCCGGACCACCGGAGAATTTTTACGCGCGCCGGAGGAGGAGCCATGAGACAGCTTGAGACAGAGCGGCTGATCCTGCGGCCCTTTGAAGAGCGGGACGCAGAACAGCTTTTTTCCTACGCCCGGGACCCCAGGGTAGGCCCCGCCGCAGGCTGGAAGCCCCATAGGGATGTGGAGGAGAGCCGGGAGACCATCCGCACCGTGCTTTCGGAGCCGGGGACCTTTGCCGTGGTGCACCGGCAGGACGGCCGGGTCATCGGCTCGGCCGGGTTCACTGGAAGGCACCGGAAGGAGGCCGGGGGACCGGACGACGAGATCGGCTACTCCCTGGACCCGGCCTACTGGGGGCGCGGCCTCATCCCCGAGGCGGTGGAGGAGCTGCTGCGCTATGGGTTTGAGGACCTGGGGCTCCACACCATCTGGTGCGACCACTATGACGGGAATCAGAAGTCCAAACGGGTGATCCGGAAGTGCGGCTTTTCCTTCCGCTTTCTCCGGATGCAGCAGCTGGAGGCCTTTGATTATGAGTCCCGCCTGGTGCTGTGCTACGCCATGACCCGCAGGGACTGGGAGAAGCGAAAAAGTGAGGGACGGCCATGACGGAATACTATATCCCGACTGCCTCCGCTGAGGCGGAGCTGGTGGAGAAGCGGTCCCGGTTTATCGGCCAGATCAGGCCGGTGGAGACCGAGGAAGAGGCCCGGGCCTTTGTGGAGCAGGTGAAGAAGAAGCACTACGACGCCCGGCACAACTGCTGGTGCTACCGTCTGTGGGACGGGGGCGTGGAGCGGTACTCCGACGACGGGGAGCCCCAGGGCACGGCGGGGCAGCCCATGCTCAACGTGTTCCAGCGGGAGGAGGTCACCAACGTGGTGTGCGTGGTGACCCGGTACTTCGGCGGCGTGCTGCTGGGGGCCGGGGGCCTGGTGCGGGCCTACACCCAGAGCGCCAAGGACGCCCTGGACGCGGCTGGCATCTCCGTGGTGCGCCGCTGGGTGGAGGCGGCGGTGCCCTGCCCCTACTCCTTCTTCGACCGGGTGAAGCTGGAGGTGGAGGCCCACGGGGGCGTGCTGGGGGAGACCGAGTACGCCGCCGACGTGACCGTCCACGCCCTGCTCCCCGAGGGACAGGTGGAGGCCTTCTCCGCCCGGATGACCGAGCTCACCGCCGGCGGCACGGCGGTGCAGATCCTGGGCGAGGCCTTCAAGGCGGTGCCCATGGCCCGGTAACAGGACATAACGGGGGCTTGCTCCGCCGGATTCCGGCAGGACAGGCCCCAATTTCTGCCCGGCAAAAAGAGCCTGGGCGGAAGAAAAATTTTTTTGTTTTTTTGAAGGGTTTTTGAAAGGAACGGCGTATACAGTATACAGGCAGATTTTCCGGACGGGATCAAGGGGGCGGCGGCTATGACGGTAAGAGAGCAGACCGAGGCCATGGAGCGGCAGATCCTCTCACCCCGCGCCTGTCTGGCGGCGGAGTCCAGGGGGCGTGCCCGGCCCATTGCGGAGTGCCCGGTGCGCACCTGCTTCCAGCGGGACATGGACCGGATCGTCCACTCCAAGGCATTCCGGCGGCTGATGCACAAGACCCAGGTGTTTCTCCAGCCCGAGGGGGACCACTACCGCACCCGCATGACCCACACCATCGAGGTCTCCCGCATCGCCCGGACCATCGCCCGGGGCCTGCGGCTCAACGAGGACCTGACCGAGGCGGCCGCCTTCGGCCACGACCTGGGCCACACCCCCTTCGGCCACGCCGGGGAGCGGGCCCTGGACGAGCTGATGCCCGGCGGCTTCCGGCACAACGTCCAGTCCCTCCGGGTGGTGGACGTGCTGGAGAAGGACGGCGAGGGGCTCAACCTGACCTGGGAGGTGCGGCGGGCCATCCTGTGCCACACCGGCCCCGACCGGGCCGAGACCCTGGAGGGCCGGATCATCCGCCTGGCCGACAAGATCGCCTACATCAACCACGACATTGACGACGCCATGCGGGGACAGATCATCTTTCCCACGGACATCCCCATTGCCATCTCCCAGGTGCTGGGCTTCACCCACTCCGAACGCATCAACACCCTGACCACCGACGTGATCGCCCAGAGCGCGGGAAAGGACGACATCGTCCAGTCCCCCGCCTGCCGGGAGGCCATGGCGGAGCTGCGGGCCTTCATGTTCGACTCGGTGTACACCAACCCCCGGGCCAAGGGGGAGGAGACCAAGGCCCAGGACATGCTCCGGCGACTGTTTGAGCACTACGTCCGGGAGCCGGACGAGCTGCCGGCGGAGTACCAGGACATCCGGGTGAAGGAGGGCGTGGAGCGGGCTGCCTGCGATTATATTTCGGGCATGACCGACAAGTACGCGGTGGAGAAGTTCGGAGAGCTGTTCATCCCGGCGGCCTGGAGCGTGAAATAGGGCAGATTCCGTATGGCCGCGTAAAACTCTGGCAATCATAGGGGAAAGGAGGGCTACCGTGCCGATTCCGGAACAATTTATTGACGAGTTGGTGGCCCGGAGCGAGATCTCCGACGTGGTGTCCTCCTATGTGACGCTGAACAAAAAGGGGAGCAATCTGTGGGGGCTGTGCCCCTTCCACAACGAGAAGACCCCCTCCTTTTCCGTCAATCAGGACAAGCAGATCTACCACTGCTTCGGCTGCGGCAAGGGGGGCGGGGTCATCTCCTTTATCATGGAGATCGAGAACCTGTCCTTTCCCGACGCGGTGCGGTTCCTGGCCAAGCGGGCGGGGATGGAGGTGCCCGAGACGGGCAGCGACGACGCCGGGCGGAAAAAGCGGGCCCGGGTCCTGGCGGCCAACAAGGACGCCGCCCGGTTCTACCACGACTATCTGAAGGGCCCCGGCGGCCAGCGGGTGCGGGAGTACATCGCCCAGCGGCAGATCTCCCCCCGGACCGCCACCCGCTTTGGTCTGGGCGCCGCCCCCGACCAGTGGGACGCCCTCACCAAGGCCCTCACCGCCAAGGGGTACAGCAAGATGGAGCTCATCGACGCGGGCCTGGCGGTGGCGGGCAAGAACGGCGGCATTTACGACAAGTTCCGCGCCCGGCTCATGCTCCCCGTCATCGACGTGCGGGGGGACGTGGCCGGGTTTACCAGCCGCATTTTGCCGGGGGAGGAGGGGGCCAAGTACCTCAACACCCCGGAGACCGTGGCGTTCAAGAAGGGGCGGCTCATCTACGCCCTCAACTTTGCCAAGAACACCAAGCGGCCCAATCTGATCCTGGTGGAGGGCAACATCGACGTCATCACCCTCCATCAGGCCGGGTTCGACAACGTGGTGGCCACCATGGGCACCGCCCTCACCGAGGAGCACGCCCGCATCCTGGCCCGGTACACCAAGGAGCTGGTGCTCTGCTACGACAACGACCCGGCGGGCAAAAAATCCACCGACCGGGTGCTGGGCATCCTGAAGAACGCGGATCTGAACGTGCGGGTGCTCCAGCTGCCCAACGCCTACGACAGCGAGGGCAAACCCCTCAAGCAGGACCCGGACGACTTTGTCAAGCGCTTCGGCCCGGCGGCCTTTGAGAAGTGCCTAAACGGCAGCGCCGGACAGAACGACTACCGGCTGGAGTCCCTGCTCCAGAAGCACAGCCTGGCCGACGAGGAGGGGCGCATGGCCTTTCTCCGGGAGGCGGTGGAGACGGTGGCCTCCCTGCAGAGCCCCATCGAGCGGGAGATCTATGGCAACAAGGCCGCCGCCGCCGGGGGCATCTCAGCCGCCGCCTTCGCCCAGGAGGTGGAGCGGTACCGGAAGAACCGGGCCTGGCAGGCCAAAAAGAAGCAGGCCCGGAAGGACCTGACCCCCGCGGCCCAGCTCCAGCCCAAAGAGCGGGAGCTGCGGTATGACAACATTCGCTCCGCCCGTGCGGAGGAGGGCGTACTCCGGCTGATGCTGCTGGAGCCCGGACTGTTCCAGAGCGCGGGAACTCTGGAGCCGGAGCAGTTCTCCTCGCCGCTGCTGGGCCGGGTGTACGGCATGCTGCGCAAGCGCTGGCAGGAGGGGAGGAGCACCCAGCTGCCCGCCCTGACCGGGGAATTGACCGCCGATGAGATGAGCCATCTGGTACACGTACTGGACCAGCCCGAATCCCTGGCCCACAGTCAGAAGGCCCTGGCGGATTACATAGAGATCATCGCCACCGAGTACGCCAAGCGGGCAGGCGGGGGCCAGGAAGACCCCCTCATGGCCGCCCGGGAAAAATTCCGGGAGAAAAAGGCGTACAACGGACAGAATACCTGAGACACAGAAAGAAAAAGCATATGGAGGATGACCGCACATGAGCGAGAAAAAGAAGACCGACGCCAAGGGCGCTGCGGCGGAAGCCAAGTCCACTATCACCGGCGTGGAGAAGATAGAGCAGGTCAAGAACGAGATCATGAAGATCGTGGAGGGCGTCCAGGGTTCGGAGAAGCTGACCGAGCTTGTGGAGCGGGCCAAGAAAAAGGGCAGCCTCACCGCCGGCGAGCTGATGGACGTGCTGGAGAACATGGATCTGGAGTCCGAGCAGATGGACAAGATCTATGACGTGCTGGAGAACCAGGGCATTGAGACCGTCAGCGAGGACTATCTCCCCGAGCTGGACGCCGACATCGTGCCCCCCATGGAGGAGCTGGAGGAGATCCCGGAAGAGGAGATCGTGGACCCCAACACCCTGGTGGACTCCTTCGGCATCGACGACCCGGTGCGCATGTACCTGAAGGAGATCGGCAAGGTCAACCTGCTCAGCCCCGACGAGGAGGTCCAGCTGGCCCAGGATATGGGCGCCGGAGACGCGGCCAAGGCCCGTCTGGCCGAGATCGAGGCCGCGGAGAAGAAGGGCGAGCCCATCGTCCTCACCCCCGAGGAGGAGAAGGCCCTGAAGAAGGACGTGAAGCGGGGCGAGGCGGCCAAGCAGCGTCTGGCTGAGGCCAACCTCCGTCTGGTGGTGTCCATCGCCAAGCGGTACGTGGGCCGGGGCATGCTGTTCCTGGACCTGATCCAGGAGGGCAACCTGGGCCTGATCAAGGCCGTGGAGAAGTTCGACTACACCAAGGGCTACAAGTTCTCCACCTATGCCACCTGGTGGATCCGCCAGGCCATCACCCGGGCCATCGCCGACCAGGCCCGCACAATCCGTATTCCCGTCCACATGGTGGAGACCATCAACAAGGTCATCCGGGTCTCCCGCCAGCTGCTCCAGGAGCTGGGCCACGACCCCAGCCCCGAGGAGATCGCCGAGGAGATGAATATGCCCGTGGACAAGGTGCGGGAGATCCTGAAGATCGCCCAGGAGCCCGTCAGCCTGGAGACCCCCATCGGCGAGGAGGAGGACTCTCACCTGGGGGACTTCATTCCCGACGAGGACGCCTCCGAGCCCTCCGAGGCCGCCAGCTTCACCCTGCTCAAGGAGCAGCTGGTGGACGTGCTGGGCACCCTGACCCCCAGGGAGGAGAAGGTGCTCAAGCTGCGCTTCGGCATTGAGGACGGCCGTACCCGCACCCTGGAAGAGGTGGGCAAGGAGTTCAACGTGACCCGTGAGCGTATCCGCCAGATCGAGGCCAAGGCCCTCAGAAAGCTGCGTCACCCCAGCCGCAGCAAAAAGCTGAAGGACTTTCTGAACTAAACAGGAACTGGAGCCTTCCCGGCTGCTGGACGCAGCTTTCCGGGGCCCCCGCGGGAGCCCAGCGGAGCGGGTCCCGTGGGGAGAGCCGGAGCGACGGAGCGAGAGAGCTTTCGGCTTTAGACGGAAGCGAGGGATGCGCAGTCCGCGACAGCGACGCTGAAGGACTTCCTGAACTGAACATGAAAAGCCCCGGCGCACGCAGTGCGCCGGGGCTTTTTTATGCGGGGGCATCAGGCGCCCGCCTGTCTGAGCTTGGTGAGGAACAGTCCGCCGATGATGAGCACCGCGCCCAGCAGTGCGATCCAGGTGATGGGGTCCCCCAGCAGGGCGGCGGCCACGGCCATGGTGACCAGAGGCTCCAGGTAGATGTAGGTGGTGGCCCGCACCGAGCCCAGCTGCTGGATGGCGTAGTTCCACAGCAGGTAGGACACTGTGGAGCCCAGAAGGCCCAGGTAGGCGATGGACCCCAGCACGTCCCACCGGACCAGCACATCCTGCTGGACCTGTACGCCCTGGAACAGCAGAATGATGACGGAGAAGAGCAGGGCGTATACGAACATCTTCCGCACCGAGGGGATGAGGGGGTGGCCGAAGGAGCCGATCTTCTTGCTGACAATGGCGTAGAGGCCCCACACCACCGCGTTAAGGAGGGCCAGCACATCTCCCCGGGGGTTGAGCTGGAGCACGGCGCTGCCGTTGTAGACCGTGAGGGCGGAGCCGATGGCGGCCAGCACGCAGCCGAAGTAGAACAGGCCGTGGGGCCGGGGCGTGCGGAGGAGCAGGGGGGCGGCCAGGGCGGTGACGATGGGGGCCAGGGCGCACAGCACCGACACATTGGAGGCGCTGGTGTAGGTCAGGGCCGCGTTCTGTAGGTAGTAGTAGAAGAAGATGCCCAGCAGTCCACCCAGGACGTAATACCCCTCTGTTTTCCAGCCCAGCCAGCCCAGGGGCCGGGGGTGGATGATGGTGGTGGCGATGACGGCGATGGTGATGCGCAGGAACATGAGCACCGTGGGGCTCACCGCCTCCAGGGCCACCTGGGCCGCCACAAAGGCGCCGCCCCAGATGGTGATGGCGCACAGGGCCGCCAGGTGTCCGGAGCCGTTCTGCCTGGTCAGGGACATAGGGCAATACCTCCTGTCAGATGCCGTCCTTCCGGCGGGTGGGGGATCAGTCCTGCTTTTTCTCTCTGTGGTGGGCGGGGGCCTTCTCCTTGGGCGCCAGGGCCAGGGGGCGGCCCAGAGGGCCCACCGAACCGTCGCTGGCGGAGGAGAAGAGATAGCGGTAGACCTGGGCCTTTTTGTCCTCGTACAGGTCCAGCTGCCGGTAGAACTCCTTGTACTCGCTGAAGGTGAGCCGTTTGGTCTGGATGGTCTTGCGCAGGGTGGTCTGGGTGCTCACCAGACTGCCCTCCCGCTTGCGGTAGTAGTACACCGGCCTGGGCACCGCCGCGATCAGGCGGCAGCAGGCGATGTAGTCCAGGTTGAAGAGAAAGTCCTCGCACCAGGCCACGTCGATGGGGCACCGGAGATGGTGGGCCTCCACAATGGCCCGGCGGTAGAGCTTGTTCCACATGACGCCATAGTAGAAGTTGGCGGGGGCCTTGACCATGTGCTCAGCGTACTCGGTCCGGGTCATGACGCACGCCTCCCGGATGTGCCCACGGACGGCGCACCGCTCCCCGGCCACCCGGTAGAAGTGGGCCACCGTCAGGTCGGCGCCGGTGGACTCAGCGGTGTGGAGGAGGATCTCCACCGCGTCGGTGGGCAGCCAGTCGTCCCCGTCCACGAACTGGAGATACCGCCCGGCGGCCTGGGTCATACCCAGGTTCCGGGCCGCCGACGCGCCGGCGTTGGCCTGTTCCAGCAGGCGGAACCGGCTGTCCAGGGCCACATAGGACCGGCAGATGTCCGCGCTGCCGTCGGTGCTGCCGTCGTCCACCAGCAGGACCTCAAAGTCCCGGCAGGTCTGGAACCGGATGCTGGACAGGCACTTCTCCAGGTAGGGCTTTACGTTGTAGACCGGAATGATGATGCTGACTGCGGGACCTTCCATGGGCGCACCTCTCTGAGCTGTTGTTATCGCTACTATTATAGCAGGCCGCCGCTGTTTCGCCAAGAGCGGGGCTTGACAAATACCGGGAAAACGGATATGTTGGACCGGAAAAGACCGGAACGGAGGAGTGGACCATGACAGAGAAGGAGAAGATGCAGAGCGGACAGCTCTACGCGGCGGACAGCGACCCGGAGCTGCTGGCCGACCGCGCCGCCTGCAAGGACAAGTGCTGGGCCTACAACCAGCTGCGGTACACCGACTGGGACAGCCGGAACGCCCTGCTGCGGGAGCTGCTGGGCAGCACGGGGGAGAAGTTCTGCATTGAGCAGCCCTTCTGGTGCGACTACGGCTACGGCATCTCCGTCGGGGAGAACTTCTATATGAACCACGGCTGCGTGATCCTGGACGGCGGCGGGGTGACCTTTGGGGACAACGTGTTCATCGCGCCCCAGTGCGGGTTCCACACCGCCGGGCACCCCATCGACGCGGACGCCCGCAACAGCGGCCTGGAGTACGCCAAGCCCATCGAGGTGGGAAACAATGTGTGGATCGGCGCCGGGGTGACGGTGGTGCCCGGGGTGACCATCGGGGACAATGTGGTCATCGGCGCGGGCAGCCTGGTCAACCGGGACATTCCCTCCGGCGTGGTGGCCGCGGGCAATCCCTGCCGGGTGCTCCGCCCCATCACCGAGGAAGACAAGAAAAAGCCTGTCTGACAGGAAAAAGCAGAGCCGCCGCGCATGATGCGAGGCGGCTCTGCTTATCCTATGGGGCGGGAAAAATTTTTTTCAAAAGCCTATTGACAAACTAGAATATTTGAATATACTAATATTAGAAATAACGAATATGAGGTGAACGACATGACGGACGCAACCGGGCTCTATGAGGAGAAGGCGGCGCTGCTCAAGGCCCTTTCCCATCCGGTACGGCTGCAGATCGTCCGGGGGCTGCTGCGATGCGGCTGCCGCAACGTGGGCTGTATGGAGGCCAATGTGGGCCAATCCCAGTCCTGCATCTCTCAGCATCTTATGCGCCTGAAGGCGGCGGGGATCGTCAAGGCGTCCCGCTCCGGCAACGAGGTCTACTATGAGATCGACGACCGGGCGGGGGTCACGGCCATTATCGCGGCGCTCTTCGGCGACAGGGAGGAGGATTACCGGCATGATGTATGATATCGCGGTCATCGGCGGCGGCCCTGCGGGGCTGTCGGCGGCGGTGCAGGCCAGACAGCGGAACCGGACGGCGGTGGTGGTCAGCGGCGACGACCGGGACGGACCCCTCAGCAAGACCGAGCGGGTGGACAATTACCTGGGCATCCACGGCGTCACCGGCCCGGAGCTGCTGGAGCGGTTCAAGGCCCACGCCGAGGCCATGGGTGTGGCCCGGGTCACCGGCCGGGCGCTGAATATCATGTCTCTCAACGGCACATTCTACATCGGTGTGGGCAGCGAGCTGGTCCAGGCCCGGGCGGTGGTGCTGGCTCCCGGGGTGGTCCGCCGGGCCAAGTTCCCCGGCGAGGCGGAGCACATGGGCGCGGGCGTCAGCTACTGCGCCACCTGCGACGGCATGCTGTACCGGGGCCGGGACGTGGTGGTGGCGGGCCGGTCCGCCGAGGCCCCCGAGGAGGCCGATTATCTCCACGGCCTGGGGTGCCGGGTGACCTATACCGCCCCCGTCAGGCCGGAGGACCTGAACCCTGAGATCCCCTTTGTTAAGGCGGCCAAAATTGAGGTCTGCGGTGAGGGAAAGGTGACGTCGGTGAAGGCGGACGGCCGGGAGATCCCCTGTGAAGGGGTCTTTATCCTCCGGGCCACCGTGGCGCCCACCGACCTGCTCCCCGGCCTGGAGCTGAAGGACGGCTATATCGCCGTGGACCGGGATATGGCCACCAGCGTGCCCGGCGTGTTTGCCGCCGGCGACTGCACCGGGCAGCCGCTTCAGATCGCCAAGGCGGTGGGGGAGGGCCAGGTGGCCGGACACCGGGCGGCCGAGTACCTGGACCGGCTGGACCGGGAGAACAACAAGTAAACAACCAATTCAAATTCAAATAGAGAAAACATGGAGACGAAAGAAAGGAAGTATTGATTATGGCTACCATTCACTTCAACAAGGAAGGCTTCAACAAGGCGATCACCTCCGGCGGCATTACTATGGTGGACTTCTGGGCGTCCTGGTGCGGCCCCTGCCGCATGCTGGCCCCTGTGATCGACGACTTGGCCAACAAGTACGAGGGCAAGGCTGTCATCGGCAAGGTTAACGTGGACGACGAGCAGGCCCTGGCCATGCAGTACGGCGTGATGAGCATCCCCACCGTCATCTTCTTCAAGGACGGCAAGGAGCTGGACCGGAAGGTGGGCGTCATGCCCGCCGAGGCCTACACCGCCATTCTGGACGCCAACATCTGATAACAGCGCCCAACAGGGTGCGGAGAATACCGCTCCGCACCCTGTTTTTATAAAATGAAAAAGATAAAAAATTTGGTTGACAAATCAGGGGACAGCCGCTATAATAAGCAAGTGGCTTCTGATGAATGCCAAACAGAATATGCGGATGTGCTGGAATTGGTAGACTGGCTAGCTTGAGGTGCTAGTGGCCCACGGCCGTACGGGTTCGAGTCCCGTCATCCGCACCATGGCGAGTGTTCTTATAGCATTTGAAACGCTGTAAGAACACTCGTCTTTTTTTGTTGTTTTCATCCGGCGATGGTGGATGGGGCGTAGTTGACGACTACGCCCTTTCTTGTGTTTACGGACACCTCCGGGGCGGGCAGCGGGATGAGGTCGGGGATCTCGATGGCACCCACGCAGTTGTAGTGGATACGGAGCCGCTGCTCCCACACTCCGTCTACCTTCTCGGCGTTGAACACTTCGATTTTCTCGATAAGTTCGTTCAGCATCCGGGGCGTTAGCTTGCGGGCGCGAGTGTACTTGCGGACCAGGGAGATGAACATATCCGTGGTCATGGACTGGCTGTTCTGCTTGTCAATCTCGGCGCGGAGCGCCTTGATCTTCTCCGCTAATTCCTTCTGCTCCTCCTCGTACCGCCTCGACATTCTGGCGAAGCGGTCATCAGAGAGTTTGCCGGAAACATTGTCCTCATAGATCCTCTCGAACAGGCCATCCAGTTCCTCATCGCGGGCTTGCAGGGCTTTCAGCTCCTTCTCCTTCAGCTTTCGGTCGGTGGCCTCCGCCTGCTGGGAATGGCCGATCACAGCCTTCACAAACTCATCCTCAAACTGGCTGGCAAACTTAGTCAGCCGCCGGATCTCGCCTAACACCACCTGCTCCAGGAAGTCCACACGGACATAATGGGTGGAAGTACAGGTCCCACGGTTGCCCTTGTAGTTGGAGCAGTTAAAATACTTGATGTCGGGGTTGCCCTGATTGAAATGGAAGTGCAGGTTGTGTCCGCAATCAGCGCAGACCAGAAGGCCGGAGAACATATTGCGCTCCCCTTCGTGGGTGCGGCGCTTGCGGATCTTGCCCCGCTTCTGCTGGACCTGTTCAAAGACCGCCCGCTCAATGATGGGTTCGTGGACATCCTGGAAGATGACCCAGTTTTCCCGATCGTTGGCAAGCCGCTTTTTGTTCTTGTATGACTTGGAGTAGGTCTTGAAGTTAAGAATATCACCGCAATACTCCTGTAAAGAGAGAATATGAGTGATAGTGGAGCTGTTCCACATATACGGCCCGCGGAGTTTGCTTTTCCCAGGACGATTGACGCCCTTTTCACGCCAATAGGCGATGGGGGTAAGGATTTTCTCCTCGGAGAATATAGTGGCGATCTGCTCCGTTCCATAGCCATCCAAAGTCATTCGGAATACGCGGCGTACTACCTGGGCGGCCTCCTCATCCACGATCCACCGTTTGGGATCGTCGG
Organism: Pseudoflavonifractor intestinihominis; assembly: GCF_040096055.1. Taxonomy (NCBI): domain Bacteria; kingdom Bacillati; phylum Bacillota; class Clostridia; order Eubacteriales; family Oscillospiraceae; genus Pseudoflavonifractor; species Pseudoflavonifractor intestinihominis. Next base: position 84,538 of record NZ_JBBMFK010000003.1, on the reverse strand, counting down.
GGTCTTTCTTGTAGCCATAGGGCGGCGGCCCCATCGGTTCGCCGGCGTTGCCCTTGATCTTGTTGCTGATCCGGCGCTTCTTGCTGATGTCGCGGGCGTACCACTCATTGAACAGGTTGCGGATGGGCGCCAGTTCGTTCTCGCCCTCGGCGGTGTCGATGTTGTCCGAGACCGCCACCAGGCGGATGTCGTGCTCCGGGAAAAACTCCTCGGTCAGCCGCCCCACCTCAATGTAGTTGCGGCCCAGCCGGGACAGATCCTTCACAAACACGGCGGCGGCCTTGCCGGCGGCAAGCTGTTCCATCATGTCATTGAAACCGGGGCGGTCCATCGTGACGCCGGAGATGCCGTCGTCCAGGAAGTGGACCAGATTGGTGTATCCTTTTTCCTTCGCCACCTTGGTCAGCAATTTCTTTTGGAAACCGATTTGTCAAGGGAGCTTTTTCTTTCCGTGACAAAATATGCCCGCCCCATTGGATAACCATAGCAATCCGGCAGCTTTTCCAAATCGGCCCGCATGTCCAAAATGTCGGCCGATGCCTGGTGGGCAGGGCGCTTGTGAGGAAAGGTGGGAGACTTGACAAAATATGCGCCATACAGATCCGGCGCCGAAGGGCAAATCGAAGGGCCAAATGAAAAAGTTCAAACGCCGGCGGCCCCTGAGCCTCGCCCCGGCAAAATAGGCCGGATTTCGGACGAGATAGACAATCCCCCTTGAGCTGCGGCAGCGGGCCCTGTATACTGCATAATAAAAGATGGACAGGAGGCGCCGTTCATGTGGGATTTGCTGATCGTGGGCACCGGCCCGGCCGGGGTATCTGCCGCGTTGACCGCCAGGGCCAGGGGGCTTTCGTTCCTCTGGTTTGGCAGCCGGCGGCTCAGTGACAAGGTCGAAAAGGCAGAGCGTATCCTGAATTACCCCGGCCTGCCCCGGGTGACCGGCCGGGAGCTGCGGGACGCTTTTCTGCGGCAGGTGGATGATCTTGGCATCCCAATCCAGCAAGCACGGGTGGCGGCGGTCTACGAGATGGGCGGGCACTATGCTGTCTGCGCCGGGCCGGATTTCTATGAAGGGCGCTGCCTGATCCTGGCCACTGGCGTGGCGGCACGCGGGCAGATCCCCGGCGAAAACCGGCTGCTGGGCAAGGGGGTCAGCTGCTGCGCCACCTGCGACGGCGAGCTGTACCGCGGGCGGAACATCGCGGTGGTGTGCGAAAGCCAGAGCCTGGAGGAGGACGTCCGCTTTTTGCAAAGCGTGGCGGGCCATGTGGAACTGTTCTGCACCTACGCGGGCGGCCTGGCCGATACGCCGGGCTGCCACAAAGGCCAGCCCCAGGCCATCGAGGGGGACGACCGGGTGACCGGGGTGCGCTGGGCGGATGCGACCCTCCCGGTGGAGGGCGTGTTCTGCCTGCGGGAAACGGTGGCCCCGCAGGCGCTCCTATCCGGCCTTGCCATGGAAAACGGCCATATCCAGGTGGACCGCGCCCAGCGCACCAACCTGCCCGGCTGCTTTGCCGCCGGGGACTGCACCGGCCGCCCCTACCAGTACGCCAAGGCGGTGGGCGAGGGCAATGTGGCGGTGCACAGCGCGCTGGCTTTCCTGGCACAGCCGCAGGGGGAACCGCGATGAAACCCGGCTGGCTGGGCTACCTGGGGCGGCTGGCGGGCGTGCTGGCCGGCAATGCGCTGCTGGCCTACGGGGTGGCGGCGGTCTACCTGCCTGCCGGGCTGGCAGTGGGCGGCGCCACTGGCGTAGGGCTGATCCTCCACACGTTGTTTGGGCTGGACACTGCTGTGTCCGTCTTTGTGCTGAACCTGGGCCTGCTGGTGGCCGGATGGGCCTGCATCGGGCGGGAGTTTGCCATCAACACAGCGGCCGGGTCGCTGGCCTATCCAGTGTTTCTGGGGCTGTGCCAGCGTTTGCCCGCCTTTTCACTGCTCGAAACCGACCGCTTCGCGGCCCTTGTGTGCGGGGCCTGCTTTGTGGGGGCCGGCGTGGGGGTTACACTTCGGGCCGGCGCTTCCACCGGCGGCAGCGACTCACTGGCCATGATCCTGCACCGGACAATCCGGCTGCCGGTAGCGGGGGTCAAAATGGCCGCCGACTACGGCGTGATGGCCATGGCGTTCTGGATGGCTGGCGGGCGCAACCTCTGGTTCAGCGTGATGGCCCTGGCCATCGAAACTTTTGTGATGAACCGGACCATGGTGGCAGGCGCCGCCCAGCTTCAGCTGCTGGTGATCTCCGACCACTACGAGGAGATCCGGCAAGCCCTGCTTTGCGAGGCACAGGCCGGCGTGACAATGCTCCACGCAGACACCGGCCTGCGGCGGACGGCGGGCAGTGTGGTGTTCTGCGTCATCCCTAACAAGAAACTTTACGGCGTTAAAGCAGCTATCCACCGCATCGACCCCGGCGCATTTTTGACCATCGCCACCGTCCGGGAAGTGGAGGGTCAGGGGTTCACCGCCGCGCGCATCCCATTGCCGGTGGGAAAATAGGAGGAACATATGCAATCCAAACTTGTTGCCGCCAAGGACTACCATGAAGTGGCTCTGGACATCCCGGCGTTTGTGCCCGACCAGGCCGCTCTGCAAAAAGAGCTGGACCGGCTCCGCAACCCGTATGTGACCTGGGAGCCGGGCGGCACGGCGGCTGCCGGCGATATGGTCCGCTGTTCGCTGCACTCTGCGCTGCCGCGCTTTCAAAAAGACAGCATCCGCTTTGTGGCGGGCAGCGGGATGTACAATCCAACGCTGGAAGCCCTGGCCATCGGCATGCAGGCCGGCGAGACCCGCACGGCGACCTTGCCGGAGGGCGAGGTCGCCCTGACCGTGCAGGCCGTGCAAAAGCGGGTTGTGCCCGCGCTGACCGACGAGATGGCCGCCGCGTGCAAGCTGCCGGGGGTGCGCACGGTGGCCGGGTACCGGCGCTATCTGCTGGCGCAGCAGCGGGACAAAGCCGCCGCGCAGGCAGCCTGGACGCTGGCCGCCCGGATCAAGCGGGCGGTGCTGGACGGGTCCGCGTTTGTGCTCTGCAAGGCGGACTGGAAGCAGGCGGTGGAGCAAGAACTGGACCGCTGCCGGGCCATCGCCCGGCAAGGCGGCATGGTGCTGGAACAGATGACCCCCGAGCAGTTTGCCGGGAACATCCCGGTCAAGAGCTACGCTGAGCTGGTGGCCATGACCCAGGACACCTGCTTTGACAGCCTGCGCTGCTGCCTGCTGGGGCGGCATTACGCCCAAAACGACGGCTTTGCCGTGACCGAGGCGGGCTACGCCGCGTTCCTGCAGGATTACGCCGCCACATGGCATACCACCGCGGGGGAGGCCCGGGCCGCCATGCCAAAAGAAACCTATACGTTCAACCAGTACGCCGCCCATGCCGAGGAAGTCTGGCGCGCCCACGCGGACCGGCTGTACCGGGACAAAAACCCGCTGCCCGGCACGGAATGACCCATCCCCATGAAACACAACAGGAGGCAACCCCATGATCCAACAGGCCAACAGCGAAAATTTTGAAAGCCTTGTCCAAGACGGTTTTGTGATCGTCGATTTTTACGGCACCACCTGCGTGCCCTGCAAGCTCTTTGCCCGCATTCTCGAGGATCTGGACGCCGAGATCCCCTTTTTGAACATCGTCAAGCTCAACACCACCGAGAACCCCGACCTGGCCGAACAGTACGGCATCCGGGCCGTGCCCACCGTTCAGTTTTACAAGGACGGCAAGCTGGTTCACAGCCATGTGGGCGTGATGCAGCCGCAGCAGGTCAAGGACGTGATGGCCCGGTACATGTATGACTGAGCCCTGGAGGGTGTTTGGAACCCCTCTGCGGTCGAAAGCGGCAGAATAGACCCGCAATCGGACAGAATCGACACCGCTGCTGTTTTCCCGTGTAAAAATGTGGTAAAATACAGCCAATAAACAAGCCGGTCGTCTGGGAAAGGATGTGTGCAGGATGAAAGCGGCAGCCTTCACACAGCCAAGCCCGGTGCTGCCGGCCCCTGCCGCCCGAACGCTTGACCGGGCGCAGGCAGGACAGTAAAGTCAATGGAGACCCAGCCAGTTTTGTGCGCGGCTGCGGCACCCCCGGCCACCGGGCGCGCCGCGCTCCCCGCAAAACCGGCGGGTCTCTCTTGCTTTCCGGGGTATGGCCGGAAAGGGAAGGGAGGAGCAAATGGAACAGAATGCATTGTTCCGCAAGCGGTACGGCAGTTTCCGGCGCTTTTTTGCCATGCTGGGCAAGGCGCGGCTGCCTTATCTCTGGATCGTGGGGTATCTGGCGGTATCGGCCCTCATTGCCAATGTGAGCGTCAGCACGACCGAATACAGCGCCGCGCTGTTCGCCGGCCAGGTGGGCCTTTTCGCCGTCGTGCTGCCCTACCTGTTTTTTACGCTGCTGTCGCTGGTGATTGGCTCCATTTCCAGCCTGACAAGCAACCTGTGCCTGGCGCGGATCGACCGGAACCTGCGGCGGATGGTGTGGAAAAAGGTCGTGCATCTGCCGCTGCAATTCTATGAGGCCAACAACCCCAAGGAGCTGCTCAGCCGCATCACCACCGATGTGACCAGCATCAGCACCCTGATCATGCAGGTGCTTTTGCCGGTGTTTACCACGGCGTACTCCAGCCTGCTGATGCTGGGGCGCGTTTCCAGCTATGACCAGCGGCTGATGTGGGCGCTGGTGATCGTGCTGCCCGTCAACATCCTGATCTCCTTTGTTTTGGGGCGGATGCGCTTCGGCGTGGCGGACCTGATCAACCGGCGCAACGCACAGCTGACCGCAGCTATTGCGGAGCGGGCCAACAATATGCTGCTGATCAAGTCGATGGGCACCGAGGAAAAAGAAGCGGTCGCCGGCGAAGCGCGGATGAGGGCTTCCTACCAGGCCGAGGTGACCGACCTGTGGGTGCGCGGACTGGCGCTGCCGGTCAACGCCATCGCCGGCGCGCTGCAAAGTGTGGCGATCATCCTGGCGGGCCGTGCCTTCTACAGCGCCGGCGCCCTGGACCTGACCCAATGGATCGCCTACTACGGGTTTGCGATCCAGCTCACAAACATCCTCAGCAACTACTGCAATTCCTGGTCCAATTTCAAGGGCGCGCAGGGGTCTGTGGACCGCGTGTCCCAAATCATGGACGAGCAGGAAGAACCGCTGGACAAGGGCCGGGATGCGGGGGCGCTCGCGGGGAATATTTCGCTGCGGGACGTGTGCTTTTCCTACGGGGACAAACCACTGTTTACCGGCCTCGACGCCGAGATCCCGGCCGGACAGATCACCGCCATCGTGGGCCCCTCCGGCAGCGGCAAGACGACGCTGCTGAACCTGATCGACCGGCTGTACCCGCTGGCAAAGGGGACCATCGCTGTGGATGGGCAGGACATCGCCGGTATTTCCCTGCACAGTTTCCGCCAGGCCGTTGGGTATGTGACGCAGGAGAGTGTGATGTATTCCGGCACCATCCGGCAAAACCTGCTGTATGGTTTGGACCGCACGCCGGACGACCGGGAACTGGACCGGGTCTGTGAGGCCGTGGGCATTCTGGATTTTGTGCGGGAGCAGCCGGAAGGCTACGACACGCCGGTCGGGGAAGCCGGGGCCAGCCTGTCCGGCGGGCAGCGGCAGCGCTTCTCGGTAGCGCGGGCACTTTTGCAGAAGTCGGACATCCTGCTGCTGGACGAGGCGACCGCCGCCATGGATATATCCGGCAAGGACTGTGTCTGGAAGAGCATCCGCACCCTGATGGCCGGCAAGACGGTGGTGTATGTGGCCCACGACGCCCAGACGCTGCAAAACGCCGACTGGATCCTGGTGCTGGAACACGGGACGGTCACCGCGGCGGGCGATCGCCAGACGGTTTTGCAGCAAAGCGCGTTCTGCCGTGAAATGATGGACCTGAAAGGAGGGGCCTCCGCATGAAAAACAAGCAGAAAGCCAAGTTCTCCTTTGGGGCGTACTTGTCCTTTTTTACCCGCTTCCCGATCCCGTGGTGGCTGTTTTTGCTCTCGCTGCTTCTGGGCTTTGCCAACACCGAGGTCGTGCTGGCCGTCTCCAACTATCTGATCCGCATCAACAAGGGTGAGCTGTACAACGGGGTCATCATCGGCTATGCGCTGATGAACGTTTTCAACGCCCTGCTCAGCATGCTCATCAACCTGACCGGCGGGTACGGCAGCGCCCTGGTCACACTGCGGGCGCGCAAACTGCTCTGGCGCAAGATCCTCCACCTGCCCATGCGGGAGGTGGAGCGCCGCCAGCCCTCCGCCCTGATCTCCGGCCTGGTCAACGACATCACCCAGGCCAGCCTGGTGGTCCAGATGGCATTTAACACCATCGTGTCCCTGTACAGCTTTTTCCGCTGCTGCTGGGAGATGTACCGCTTTGACGGCACGCTCTCGCTGTATATGCTGCTGTTGCTACCCATCGCGGTGCTGGTGTTCGCGCTGGTGGGCCATCTGCAATACCAGATGATGCTCCGACGGTACGACAGCCTGAACGTGATGACCACCTTTTTCTCCGAGCATATCTCGGCGGCCAAACACGTCAAGGCCCAGGCGATGGAGGACCTGGAAGTGACGGAGGGACTGAAAGCCATTGATTCGCGGTACAAGGCCGACCTCTACTACGCCTTCATGGTGGCGGTTCAGACGCTGTCCAACTCCCTCTACAACACCATCGGCACCATCGTCATCGCGTTGTGCGGGTCGGATTTGATCCGGCAGGGCAAAATGCCCGAGACCGGCATCAACGATTTTTCCACCTACAAGGGCCGGGTGGACCAGTATACGGCGGAGGTGCTGACCCACTACCAGACTCTCAAGGGCACCCAGGGCGCTTTGCAGTATGTGGGCGTGCTGCTGGACGGCCCGGAGGAGGACCCCCAGGCAGGCAATCCGCTGCCGGACAAACAAACAGCGCAGGATATCCGGCTGGAGCGCGTCTCGTTCGGCTACATTCCCCAGCAGCCGGTGCTGCACGATTTGTCCTTCACGATCCCCCATGGCAAGGTGACGGCCATCATCGGCAACAACGGCTCGGGCAAATCCACCCTGCTCAAACTCCTCCAGGGCATCTATGCGCCGGACAGCGGCCGTATCTGGCTGGGCAGCACGCCGGTGGACGAGTCGAAGCCCTGCGAACTGCGGCGGCAGTTCGGGTATATCCTGCAAAATAACCCGCTCTTCTCCGGGTCGGTCCGCGACAACATCGCCTACGGCGAAACCGGCCCGGCCGACCAGCGCCGGGTCGAGCAGGCGGCCCGCCTGGCCGATGCCGACAGCTTTATCCGCCAGTTGCCAAACGGCTATGACACCGACGTGGGCGCGGCGGGGGCGCTGCTGTCCGGCGGCCAGCGGCAGCGCATCGCCATTGCGCGGGCCCTGTACATCCGCCCCACCTACCTGCTGATGGACGAAGCCGGGGCCAGCCTTGACCACCGCAGCGACGCGGCGATCTTCCGCACAGTGCGCGAGGAACTCAAGGGCCATACCATCATTGTGGTGGCGCACGATATGCGCACGGTGATGGAGGCCGACTGTATTGTTGTGCTGAACCGCGGCGAGCTGGAAGCCACCGGCACCCACGATGAACTGCTGGCGGCCAGCCCGACCTATCGGGACTATCTGAAAAAGCAGGGCTTTGCCCTGCCCGGGGAGGAGGCGGCGAAATGAAACGCTTTACGGTGATCTTCTCGATCCTGCTGGTGCTGTGTTTTGGCGGCACCCTCGCGTATGTGGCCGCCACGCCGGATTTCGTGCCGCCGGCCGCCGCCGTGCCTGCCGGGCAAAATGAGGACCCGGACGCCCCGGTCTGGGACGAAACGATGGACGACCTTCTTGCCTGCTTGGAAGAGAAAGGGCTGATCAGCGGGGAGCGCCTCACGCTGGCCAGCGACGGGCTGTGTTCGCTGGCCGTCTCGGAGAGCGGGGCCGAGTTCTACTGGTGGGACCTGGATGCGTTGGACAAGGACAGCGCCGAGTACGCCGCCTATGAAAGCCTGAAAACTGAGGGCAGCATTGACCTGTTCAACAGCGGCAGCCTGATCTCCCCGGCCAGCAACGGCCCGTTCGCGCTGCTGACAACGGGCTACACCGGCGACGTGGACGCGCTGACCGATGCGTTTATGGCCTTTGGGCAAAGTGAAACAAAAGCGGGGTGAAGAGATGAAAATGCGGGCTCTTCTCGTCGAAAGCGATCAAAAACGCAGGGCGCAACTGTGGAACCTGCTGCGCATGTATCAAGTGTTTACACTGGCAGGCGAGGCGGACACTTCGGAGGAGGCTGTGACCCTGCTCCAGAAGCAGAAGGTGGATGTTGTATTTTGCAACCACCAGCCGGCCCCGCCCAACCGCACCAGCACGGGGGATTGGTTGGCCACGGTTCTCGCCCAAAACCAGCCGGACATACAGGTCGTGATGTACGCCGACACCACAGAGTGGGCGTTTGAAGCCTACCGCAGCCAGTGCGCCGGCTACCTGCTGCTGCCCTTCGACCCGCTGGCGCTGCAGGCGCTGGTCAACCGCCTGCGCTATGTGTTCGATTTGCAGCAGACCAAGCGGGAAGCCGCCAACCGCAGCCTGCTCATCAAAACGCGCAGCGGCTACCAGCTCACGCCGGTCATCGACATTTTGTTTGTCGAGCGCAGCAACCGCAAAAACCGCATCGTCACCCAGTCCGGCACCGAGATCCACCCGCTGGGCTACACGATGAACCAGTTGGAACAGATGCTGGAGGGGTGCGGCTTTTACCGGTGTTACCAGTCCTTTATCGTCAACCTGTCCAAGGTTTCCTTCATCCGGGCGGATGGCAACAGCAAAACCTATGCCATCCAGTTTGACGGCTATGACGGCGAAATCCTGCTCAGCCGCGACAAATACCCCGAACTGCTCACCCTGCTGAAAGAAAAATACGCCAACATTGACTTTTGAACAACCGGCCTGCCGGGGACATCTCTCGATCTCCCGGCAGGCCGGTTGTTATTGCTATTCGTTTGGGTTTGGCGCCGGCGGCGAGGCTTTGGCTGGCTTGCCTCTCAGCACATCCCGCTGGTCATCAGCCGGATGATCGTGCGGTCGGTCTCCCGCATTCCCTCGCTGGCCAGGGTGCCCACATTGCGGATGGTGTTCTCAACGCCCTTGACCACAATGCCGTCGCCGCCGTAGAACTGACTGTGGTGCTGCTGCATCTTCCAGCCAAGCAACCCCGCCTCCACCGCCGAGGCGATCTTGGCCGCGCAGCTGGCCTTGGCGCCGTCGCAGATCATGCCCGAGTCGATGGCCACCGCGTTGACGATGGTGTGGGCGATCTCCTTGTACCGGCCGCCGTGCAGGTAGCACACCCCGGCCCCGGCACCGCACCCGGCGGCGGTGGCCCCGCAGTAGGCGGACAGGCTGCCGATGCCGGTTTTCAGGTGAATGGTCACCAGGTTTGAAACCACCAGCGCCCGGTAAAGTTCCTCCTGCGCCGAGCCCAGCGCCCGGGCGTAAATGATGACCGGCAGCGAGGCGGTCAGCCCCTGGTTGCCGCTGCCCGAGTTGATGACCACCGGCAGCTCGCAGCCGTTCATCCGGGCATCCGACCCGGCGGCGGCCCAGGCCTTGGCCCGATTGTGGGTGGAGTCGCCGTAGGATTCCAGCAAGATCCGCCCGATGTTTGCGCCCCACTGCCCCTGCAGGCCCTCCCGGGCAATGGCGGTGTTACAATCGATCTGCCGCTGCAACACTGGCTGCACGTCGGCGATCTTAACGGCGTCCGCAAACTCGACGATGCGCTCCACCGTCAAAAGGCTGCGGTCGGTGGCGTGCTTGGGGCCTTCCTCGGTGTAGGGGCGGTCGAGCAGCACGGCGCCGTCCTGTTCCAGCCGGATGACGTTGGTGTGGAAGCCGGCGATCTCGGCAAAGGCGGTGTGCCCGGCGGCGTTCACCCGCACCTGAATGTCAAAGATGTAGTCTTTCTCCGAGGGGTGGACGTGGACGATGCCCCGCTTTTCATAACCGGCGATCTGTTCCACCTGTTCCGGCGTGATGCCGGCCAGCACCTGCAATTTGGCATCGGCGTCACCCGCCACAATGCCCGCGGCGGCTGCGACGGTCAGCCCCCGCTGGCCGCCGGTGTTGGGCACGACCACGCTCTTGACGTTCTTGATGATGTTGGCGCTGGCGTACACCTGCACATCCTCCGGCAGGCAGCCCAATGTCTTGCGGGCCAGCGCGGCACAGTAGGCCACGGCGATGGGCTCGGTGCAGCCCATCGCGGGCTGCAGCTCCTCGGCCAGAATGGCACAGTATTCGCTGTAAATTTTGTCCTCCATGGTATCCTCCTCGGTGGCCTTTCAAACGCTCTCGATGTGGTCCAGGCCGCAGGCTTCCAACTGGGGCTGGCCGCCGACCACACAGACGCCGCCCTGCAATGCCGTTTCGAGCGCGTCGGCCAGGGCGAGCAGTGTGTCCGGCGTGGCGGAAAGCAGCGCTTTGCGGCGGCGGCAGCGCTCGGTGTAGTCCACGCCCTGCCAGTACCAGGTGTCGGCGGTGGTGCCCTGGGCCTGGGGCGAGAGCAGCGGCTCGCTGTCCGACACTGCGCCGATGATGAGGCCCGTCAAATCGCGGCCCTCCCGGCAGAACTGGCGCAGAAATTCCGCGCAGCGGGTATAGGCCTGCAAGCTCTGCACGCCCCGCGGGTCGCGGTAGGACCAGCAGGCCGCCAGGCCGGTGTCCCGCACCGCCAGCCCGGTGCCGTAAGCGCCGCCCTGTACCCGCACGGCGTTCCACAGGTATTCAAGCCCCAGCAGCTTGGATGCCAGCTGCCAGGCGCCGGTGTAGGGCTGCCCGCCTGCCAGAACGTTGCCGCCGCAGCAGGCAAAAGCGATGTCGGCCGGGATGGCGATGCCCTCCCGCCGCGCGCCCCAGGGGGCCAGCGCGGTGGCTTCGGGGGCGGCGGCGCCTGCGGGCAGGGCCGCGGCCAGCCGGGCGGCGGCCTGCCCGGCCAGGTCATGGTCGGTGGTCACGGCCAGCGTCAGCCGGGCCTGGCAGGCGATGGCGTCCAGCAGGCTTTGCAAGGCCGGGCGCAGGGCGGCCCAGTCCCAATGATCCTCCTGGGCTTTGACCCACTGGTAGCCCGCAAACCCGGTCAGATATTCCTGCGCCGCGCCGGCAGCCGAGAACTGCGCCGCCAGCCGGCCAATGCCCACATTGTGCCCGGCCATGATGCAGTTCTGCATCCGCTGCGTCCGCAGCTGGCGCAGGATGTCCCGGGCGGCGGGCTCGGCGCTCAGGTCGGTGGTGGTCAGCACCTCGGCGGCCAGGTCCAGCGCCGCGGCCAGCTTGGGTTCCAGCGCGCTCAGGTTCAGGCAGAGTTTGACATGGCAGCGGCCGGTCTCGCCGGGGATCGCATAGGCAGTGGCGTAGAACCGCAGTTCGCCGCAGGTCAGCCGGATGCGGTCGTTGAGCTGTTCCGCCGTGTAGTGCCGGGTGGGCAGGTGGCCCAGCAACTGGCACAGATACCCGAGCTCGCTCATCTGCTCGGGGCGCAGGCCGTCGGCGTCAAAATAGAAGGTCAGGTAGACGATGCCCCGCGTCTTGACCCGGTGCCGCAGTACCGGAACCCCCGCCAGGGTGACGGTTTCCAGCGGCAGGTCGGTGGGGGCGGCGGGCAGGTCGGCCAAGGTCAGGCTGGGCAGCGTGGCCAGCGCCTCGGGGCTGTCCGGCGTCTGCTGCCAGGCGTCCAGTTCCCGCTGCTCTTGCTGCAACGCGGCGCGGTCGGCTTGGGTCCAGGCCGCGGCCTCCCGAGTGAGGCGCTCGGCCTCGGCCTGGCGGCGGGCCTCGCCGGCGGTGTGGCTCGGGGTCAGCACCGCCTTGGCCTTGTGCGGGTTTTGGAGGAAGATGCGCCGCAGCAGGTCCTCAAAGTAGCCCTCGCGCATCTTGGCGCGCAGGCTGTCGAACAGGTCACCCACCTGCAGGTTCGCTTCCGGCTGGCCGCCGTACAGCCAGCTTTCCAGCGTCTGCATACACAGGCCCACGCCCGGCGTGTAGGGGCCGAAATCCCGCACCCGCATCTCGAACTCCCGCCGGGCCAGGGCGGCTTCCAGCTTGGTGCGGTCGATGCCCTGCCCGGCCAGGCGGCGCAGTTCGTCAAAAACCGCCTGCTCGGCAGCGGCCGCGTTTTCGGCGTTGAGGTCGGTGAGCTCCATCTGCAGCCAGGGCTGGGCCACGCTGTCGTACACCCGCAGCATCAGGTCCCGGGCCAACTGGCGGGACAAAACCGCCCGGCACAGCGGGGATTCGTTGTCCCCGGCCAGCACCTGGGCCAGCACCCCGGCGGCCACCAGCGTCTCGCGGTCGGCGTAGCTGCCCAGCACAAAGCCGTAGCCCAGGCGGGTGCGGCCGGGCTCCTCGGCCTCGCTGGCCACCTCGTACTCGATGCGCTGCACGCCGCCGTCCACCGGGGCTTGTAGCGGCGGGAACACCGTGCGCTCGCTGCGGGCAAAACTGCTCAGATATTCCTCGTCCAGTACCCGCAGCACGGTGTCCAGGTCCACGGCGCCGTCCAGAAAGATCAGCGCGTTGGAGGGCGCGTAGAACTTGCGGTGGGCGGCCAGGAACTGTTCGTAAGTCAGGTCTGGAATGCAGGCCGGGTCGCCGCCCGACACAAACCGGTAGGGCGTGTTGGGGAAAAGCGCACGGTTGAGGGAGTTTGTTTCCAGTTCGTCAGTGTCGGCAAAAGCGCCCTTCATCTCGTTGAATACGACGCCCTTGTAGTGGGGGTTGCCCTCGGCGTCAAACTCATACCGCCAGCCCTCCTGCCGGAAGATGGCGGGGTTATGGTGGATGGCCGGGTGGAACACCGCGTCAAGATACACCCGCATCAGGGTCAGAAAGTCCTTGGGGTTGCGGCTGGAAATGGGGTAGAGCGTCTTGTCCGGGAAGGTCAGCGCATTCAAAAAGGTGTTCATCGAGTGTTTGAGCAGTTCAACAAACGGCTCCTTGACCGGGTAGCGGTCCGACCCGCAGAGCACCGAGTGCTCGAGGATATGAAAGACGCCGGTATCGTCGCCCGGCAGGGTGGGGAAGGCGATGCCGAAGGTTTTATTCTCCTCATCCCGCTCCAGCCAGACCAGCCGCGCGCCAGTCTGCGCGTGTTCCATCTCGTGCAGGGTGGCGTCGAGTTCCGGCAGCGGGGCCTGCCGGATTTCGGTAAAACCGTGAAGAGACTTGCTCATAATATCAATCCCTCTCTTTCCGGTGCGTAAACAACTGTCACATGGGCGCCGCTTTGTCCTGTAAATACTTTAAATTCCCTTGCTGAAAATGTCAATTTGGTTTGTCGATTCTGTCCGGTTTGCGTTCTATTTGGTATGGATTTACAGCGCCAACGCTGCAAGCAACACAGAAAAGCGCGCATCCGCCGATGGGGCTGAAACCGAAACGGCGCGGGGATTTGTGTGGCGTGCACAAATCCCCGCGCCGCGTACTATACAAGACAGAAGAATGTCAGCGTGTGAAAGAAATCTCCCAAAGTCACGGCCGTCCGGTGCTCACCCCCCGCGCAGGGCGCTGGCCAGGGCGATCAGGCGGGCGGCGGACTGGCGGGCAGCGGTTTCGGGCAGGCGGCCGTCCGCGAGGGCGGCCCGGATGTCGGCATCATCGTGGGGGTTGCCCGGCATGATGACGTCGTTGCCGGCCCAGGCGCACCGCCAGGGGGTGGAGCCGTCCTGCGGCACGGTGGTATTCCAGTCCGACATGACCAGGCCGGCAAAGCCCCATTCCTGCCGCAGCACGACGGTGCACAGGTCTCGGCTGTTGGCGGCGTGCACCCCGTTGATGCAATTGTAGGCCGACATGACGGCGGCCGGGGCGGCGGCTTTGACCGCGATCTCAAACCCGCGCAGGTAAATTTCCCGCAGGGCGCGCTCCGACACCCGCGCGTCCACCGCCATACGGTTGTCCTCCTGGTTGTTGCAGGCAAAATGCTTGAGGGGCACCCCGTGCCGCCCGGATTCCTGCACGCCGGCCGTGATGGCCGCCGCCAGCGTGCCGGTGAGCAGCGGATCCTCGGAATAATACTCGAAGTTGCGCCCGCACAGTGGGTTGCGCTGGATGTTCATGCCGGGGGCCAGCCACAAATCCACATGGAACTCGTCCATTTCGCGGCTGACGGCGCGACCCACCTGCGCCAGCAGGTCGGGATCCCAACTCTGGGCCAGGGCGGTGCCCACCGGGAACGCCGTGCAGAACTGGTAGTAGGTGTCGGCGCTCTCGTGGCGGGGCGGCGCTTCCAGAAAGCCGTTTTCGAGCGAGCCCAGCACCCCGGCACCGTAGACCTCACCGGTGGCGCGGTCCGCCTGGTAGCACTGGCGCAGCCGCAGCCCGGCGGGGCCGTCCGCCATAATCAGGCTGGGGATCTGGCGGCTGGCCTCCAGCGCTTCGGAGGTCTCGCCGGCGGAACCGGGCACTCGGATCCCCGCCGAGCCCAGCGTGCTGGCCCCCGCCGTGATGTTGCCGTACAAAAGCCCAGCACATCGGCCAGCTCCACAACCTCCTTATAGCGGATAGATTCCCGCTGGAGTTTGGCCGACAGGTTGGAATTGCTGTCCACTCCATCCCGGCATATCCGGGCAAGGCCTTTGGTGGTGTAGTCCCAATCCTCCGGCAAAGACAGCATGAGGGACAGCAGCCCCTTCGCTTTCAGCGACAGCGCCGTGTTCCGCAGATGATGGTTTGCCATCACCGTGTAGTCGCGGGTTTTCTCAATGCGAAATACCGCCATAATCTCACCTCCCTCCGGCGGCCTGGAAAAGTGTTCGTTTTCGGGGAAAAGATGACCTCTGTATCCAACGGATACCCGAAGGACAAATCACCTGCGCCTGCTTTCCAACCGGCAGCACAGGGAGAAAATAGAGGGATTTTCGCCCCTAATTGGCACACTAAATTTTAGGCGTAAAAAAGGGCGGCTGCCTCAAAACAGTCGCCCTAATGTGGGGGGATATACAAGATATTTTCTGTTCGGAGGCCCGAAAACCATTGATATTACTGGGTTTTTCAAAAAGTTCTGTATCGCCACTCGTACCACGTCGGAGCAAGCGTTGATCGCTTGCTCCGACGTTTTTTGTCGAGAAGCCCTCAGACCCGGTCTCTGGGCTGAAGGGAAGAGAACAATCGCGGCTTTGACGTTATGCTCAAACGCTTCAGAGAGATGGCGTGTATTCCGTCCGATTCCGGCGGAATACACGCCGTTTTTGCTGTTTTATTAAAAAATGACATATCAGGAAGCGGCCAATTTGGGAGAGGGAACAGGAGGAAAGACAGAAAAAGAGTTTAAAACACCCCTCTTGACTTTGCCTCTTTAAAGCGGTAAAATAGCCAAAATGGAAAAAAATCCATGATTCTCCCGCGGCATACAGCCGGGGAGAGAGGGGGCTTCCTGATTATGACAATCACCGATTTTCTGGAACGCAATGCCCGGCTGTACCGGGATGAGACGGCTCTGGTGGAGATCAACCCGTCGGAGGAGCGGGACCGGGCCACCACATGGCGTGAGTACAGCCTGATCGAGCGCAACCGGCCCGATGAGCCCTACCGCCGGGAGATGACCTGGGGCCAGTTTGACAAGAAGGCCAACCGGTTTGCCAACCTGCTGCTGAGCCGGGGGCTGAAGCGGGGGACCAAGGTGGGCATCCTGCTGCTGAACTGCCTGGAGTGGCTGCCCATCTACTTCGGCATCCTGAAGGCGGGGTGTCTGGCGGTGCCGCTGAACTTCCGCTACTCCTCCGACGAGATCCAGTACTGCCTGGACCTGGCGGACGTGGAGGCCCTGGTGTTCGGCCCTGAGTTCATCGGCCGGCTGGAGCCCATTCTCCCCGCCCTGAAGCGGGTGAAGCAGTGGTTCTACGTGGGCAACCATACCCCGGACTTTGCCGAGAGCTACCGGGAGCTGGTGATGTACTGCACCTTTGAGAACCCTCCGGTCCACCTGGAGCTGAGCGACCAGGCGGCCATCTACTTCTCCTCGGGCACCACCGGCTTCCCCAAGGCCATCCTGCACAACCACAAGGCCCTGCTGTCGGCCGCCCTCACCGAGCAGCACCACCACGGGCAGACTCATGAGGATGTGTTCCTGTGCATCCCGCCCCTGTACCACACCGGCGCCAAGATGCACTGGCTGGGCTCCCTGGCCACCGGCGGCAAGGCGGTGCTGCTGCGGGGCGTGTCCCCCCAGTGGATCCTCCGGACGGTGACGGAAGAGAAGTGCACCATCGTCTGGCTGCTGGTGCCCTGGGCCCAGGACATTCTGGACGCCATCGACCGGGGCCAGGTGAACCTGGACGACTATCTGCTGGACCAGTGGCGGCTGATGCACATCGGCGCCCAGCCGGTGCCCCCCAGCCTGATCCACCGGTGGAAGAAGGTCTTCCCCCACCACCTGTACGACACCAATTACGGCCTCTCCGAGTCCATCGGTCCGGGCTGCGTCCACCTGGGGGTGGAGAACATCGACAAGGTGGGCGCCATCGGCAAGCCGGGCTATCTCTGGCAGGCCAAGGTGGTGGACGAGCAGGGCAACGAGGTGCCCCAGGGCCAGGTGGGCGAGCTGATCGTCTGCGGCCCCGGCGTGATGCAGTGCTACTACAAGAACCCGGAGGCCACCGCCGAGGTGCTCAAGGGGGACTGGCTGTATACCGGCGACATGGCCGAGGTGGACCAGGACGGCTTCATCTATCTGGTGGACCGGAAGAAGGACGTGGTCATCTCCGGCGGCGAGAACCTGTACCCGGTGCAGATCGAGGCCTTCCTCCGCCGCTTTGACAAGATCAAGGACGTGGCTGTCATCGGCATGCCGGACGCCCGTCTGGGCGAGATCGCCGCCGCCATCGTGGAGGTAAAGGACGGCATGACCTGCACGGAGGAGGAGATCAACGCCTTCTGCCAGGAGCTGCCCCGGTACAAGCGGCCCCGCAAGATCATCTTTGACAAGATCCCCCGCAACCCCACCGGCAAGATCGAGAAGCCGGTGCTGCGGGAGAAGTACTGCCACGGCCGTCTGGTGGAGGCCCAGATCACCCACTGACCGGCGTCAAAAAGAGAGACTCTGCCCGGCAGTCCGGGCAGCGAGGAGTGTTCCGCCGTGACCGATATGCTGATCAAACTGTCCCTTCTGGTGGTGTTCTTCGCCGTGATGGTGTTCATCGGCCTGTACTGCCGCCGCCACACCACCGACGTCAGCGGCTTTGTGCTGGGGGGCCGGTCGGTGGGCCCATGGCTCACCGCCTTTGCCTACGGCACCAGCTATTTCTCCGCCGTGGTCTTTGTGGGCTACGCCGGCCAGTTCGGCTGGCGCTTCGGCATCGCCGCCACCTGGGCAGGCCTGGGCAACGCCTTTCTGGGGTCCCTGCTGGCCTGGGTGGTGCTGGGCCGCCGCACCCGCATCATGACCCAGCACCTGGACAGCGCCACCATGCCGGAGTTCTTTGGCCGCCGGTTCGACAGCAGGCGCCTGAAGCTGACCGCGTCGGTGATCATCTTTATCTTCCTCATCCCCTACACCGCCAGCCTGTATAACGGCCTCTCCCGGCTGTTCGCCATGGCCTTCCACATCGACTACGCCGTGTGCGTGGTGGTGATGGCGGTGCTCACCGGGGTGTACGTCATCGCCGGGGGGTACATGGCCACTGCCATCAACGACTTCATCCAGGGCATCATCATGATTTTCGGCATTATCGCGGTGATCGCGGCGGTGCTCAACACCCAGGGGGGCTTTGCCGCCGCCATGGACGGCCTGGCCCGGGTGACCGACCCGGCGGTGAGCGACACGCCGGGGGTGTTCGCCTCTTTCTTCGGGCCCGACCTGCTCAGCCTGGCGGGGGTGGTGGTGCTCACCAGCCTGGGCACCTGGGGCCTGCCCCAGATGGTGCAGAAGTTCTACGCCATCAAGAGCGAGGACGCCATCACCCAGGGCACCGTTATCTCCACCGCCTTCGCCCTCATCGTGGCGGGGGGCTGCTACTTCCTGGGGGGCTTCGGCCGGCTGTTCTCCACGCCGGAGGCGGTGGCTGAGGGCGGCTACGACTCCATCATCCCCGCCATGCTCTCCGGGCTGCCCACCATCCTCATCGCGGTGGTGGTCATCCTGGTGCTCTCCGCCTCCATGTCCACCCTGTCCTCCCTGGTGCTGGCCTCCAGCTCCACCCTCACCCTGGACTTCATCAAGGACAACCTCATCCGGGACATGGACGAGAAGCGGCAGGTCCGCTGGATGCGGGCGCTGGTGGTGGTGTTCATCGCCATCTCCGTGGTGCTGGCCATTGTCCAGTACCGGTCCAACCTGACCTTCATCGCCCAGCTGATGGGCGTGTCCTGGGGCGCTCTGGCGGGCAGCTTCCTGGCCCCCTTCCTGTACGGCCTGTACTGGAAGCGCACCACCAAGGCCGCCTGTGTGTGCTGCTTCCTGTTCTCCACCGTGGTCATGCTGGCCAATATCTTTGTGGGGGACTATTTCCCCGCCGTTCTCCAATCCCCCATCAACGCCGGCGCCTTCTGCATGGTGGCGGGGCTGGTGATCGTGCCGGTGGTCAGCCTGTTCACCCCCGCCCCGGACCCCCAGCGGGTGGAGCAGATCTTCTCCTGCTACCGGCGCACCGTCACCGTGGCGGTCACCGACTCCATCGGCCCCAGAAATGCCCTGGAGAAAGACGGAAAAACACATTGACTTTATCGACGGAAAGTGATAAAGTAAATTTATTCAAAGTTTTGCGAGAGCGGAACCAGGTAGAGGCCGTTTCGCCGGTACTTATCGTCCTCTGCAGGGATGCAGAGGACGTTTTTTATCTTTCAGGCCTCTGAAAAAGGAGAGATGCACCATGAAAACCCTGATGCTCGGCAACGAAGCCGTGGCCCGGGGCCTCTATGAGGCGGGCTGCGCCGTTGTCTCCAGCTATCCCGGCACTCCCAGCACCGAGATCACCGAAGCCATCGCCAAGTACCCCGAGGTCTACGCCGAGTGGGCGCCCAACGAGAAGGTGGCCATGGAGACCGCCTTCGGCGCCTCCCTGGCGGGGAAGCGGTCCTTCTGCGGTATGAAGCACGTGGGCCTCAACGTAGCCGCCGACCCGCTGTTCACCATCGCCTACACCGGCGTCAACGCCGGCATGGTCATCGGCGTGGCGGACGACGCGGGCATGCACTCCTCCCAGAACGAGCAGGACTCCCGCCACTACGCCAAGGCCGCCAAGCTGCCCATGCTGGAGCCCGCCGACTCCGCCGAGGGCCTGGCCTTTGCCAAGCTGGCCTATGAGCTCAGCGAGCGGTTCGACACGCCGGTGCTGCTGAAGATGTGCACCCGGGTGTCCCACTCCCAGAGCGTGGTGGAGCCGGGGGAGCGGGTGGAGCCCGCTCCGGTGCCCTACGAGAAGAAGGCGTCCAAGTACATCATGATGCCGGGCAACGCCAAGCAGCGCCACCCTGTGGTGGAGCAGCGCACCAAGGACCTGATCGCCTATGCCGAGACCACCCCCCTCAACCGGATCGAGGAGGGGAGCGACCACAAGATCGGCATCATCACCTCCTCCACCAGCTACCAGTATGTGAAGGAGGTCTGCGGGGACAGGTACCCGGTGCTCAAGCTGGGCATGATCTGGCCCCTGCCCGAGCAGAAGATCAGGGACTTCGCCGCCGCGGTGGACCAGCTTGTGGTGGTGGAGGAGCTGGACGGCTTCATCGAGGAGCACTGCCGGGATCTGGGCCTGGCCGTGACGGGGAAGAAGGACTTCTCTCCCATCGGGGAGCTGAGCCAGAACCTGGTGGCCGAGAAGCTGGGCGTGGTACCCGACGCGGGCAAGGCCCTGGACGAGAACATCCCGGCCCGTCCTCCGGTGATGTGCGCCGGCTGCCCCCACCGGGGACTGTTCTATGTGCTCCACAAGCTGAAGCTCACCGTGATGGGCGACATCGGCTGCTACACCCTGGGCGCCGTGCCCCCGCTGGCGGCCATTGACTCCACCATCTGCATGGGCGCTTCGGTGTCCGGTCTCCACGGCTTCCTGAAGGCCAGCGGGGGAGAGATGGACAACAGGACCGTGGCGGTCATCGGCGACTCCACCTTCATGCACTCGGGCATCACCGGCCTGGTGAACATCGCCTATAACGAGTCCAACGCCACCGTCATCATCCTGGACAACTCCATCACCGGCATGACCGGCCACCAGCAGAACCCCACCACCGGCTTCAACCTGAAGGGGGACCCCTGCACCAAGATCAATCTGGAGTCCCTGTGTAAGGCGGTGGGCATCCGCCGGGTGCGGGTGGTGGACCCCTACGACCTGGGGGAGTGCGAGACGGCTATCAAGGAGGAGCTGGCCGCCCCCGAGGCGTCGGTGGTCATCTCCCGCCGGCCCTGCGCCCTGCTCAAGTACGTCAAGCACAAGCCGCCTCTGACGGTGGATACCGCCAAGTGCGTGGGCTGCAAGGCCTGCATGAAGATCGGCTGCCCCGCCATCTCGGTGCGGGACGGCAAGGCCGGGGTGGACGCCACCCTGTGCGTGGGCTGCGGCGTGTGCCAGCAGCTGTGCAAATTCGACGCGCTCCAGGCGCCCGGGGAGGTGTAAGGTTATGCAGACGAAAAACATTATGATCGTGGGTGTGGGCGGCCAGGGCACCCTGCTGGCCAGCAAGCTGCTGGGCCGCCTGCTGCTGGACCAGGGCTATGACGTGAAGGTGTCCGAGGTCCACGGCATGAGCCAGCGTGGCGGCAGCGTGGTCACCTACGTGCGCTACGGCGACAGGGTCTATTCCCCCGTCATCGACAAGGGGGAGGCCGACTTCATCGTGTCCTTTGAGCTGCTGGAGGCCGCCCGGTGGATGGAGTTCCTCCGGCCCGACGGGCGCATCATCACCAACACCCAGCAGGTCAACCCCATGCCGGTCATCACCGGCGCGGCGGAGTATCCCCAGGACCTGGTGGCCAAGATGACCGCCGCCGGGGCCAAAGTGGACGCCATGGACGCCCTGGCCCTGGCCGAGCAGGCGGGGAGCAGCAAGGCGGTGAACCTGGTGCTCATGGGGCGGCTGAGCCAGTACTTTGACCTTTCAGAGGAGGCCTGGCAGCAGGCCATTACCCGGAGCGTGCCGGAGAAATTCCTGGAGATGAACCGGATGGCCTTCCATCTGGGCAGAAATTCCTGAGGGACGGGGGCGGAGCGTGTAATGGAACGGTATTATCAGAAGGAGATCGAGTGCGCCAGCCGGGAGCAGATCCGCGCCTGGCAGGACGAGCGCCTGGTGAAGCAGGTACACAACGTGTGGGACAACGTGCCCTACTACCGGAAGAAGATGGAGGAGAAGGGGCTGACCCCGGCGGACATCAAGGGCGTGGACGACCTGCACAAGCTGCCCTTTGTCAGCAAGGCCGACCTGCGGGAGGCCTACCCCTACGGCCTGGTGGCCCGGCCTCTGAAGGACTGCGTGCGCATCCAGTCCACCTCGGGCACCACCGGCAAGCGGGTGGTGGCATTCTACACCCAGCACGACATCGACCTGTGGGAGGACTGCTGCGCCCGGGCCATCGTGGCCGCCGGCGGCACCAATGAGGACGTGTGCCAGGTGTCCTACGGCTACGGCCTGTTCACCGGCGGACCCGGCCTCAACGGCGGCAGCCACAAGGTGGGCTGCCTGACCATCCCCACCTCCTCGGGCAACACCGAGCGGCAGATCATGTTCATCCGGGACCTGAGCGCCACCATCCTCTGCTGCACCCCCTCTTACGCCGCCTATCTGGGCGAGACCATGAAGGAGATGGGGCTCACCCCCGAGGAGATCCCTCTGAAGGCGGGCATCTTCGGCGCCGAGGCCTGGAGCGAGGAGATGCGCCAGGACATCCAGAAGACCCTGGGCATCAAGGCCTACGACATCTACGGCCTCACCGAGCTGTCCGGCCCCGGCGTGGCCTTTGAGTGCTCCGCCCAGACCGGCATGCACATCAACGAGGACCACTTCATCGCCGAGATCATCGACCCGGACACCGGGGAGGTGCTCCCCGAGGGGAGCAAGGGCGAGCTGGTGTTCACCTCCATCACCAAGGAGGCATTTCCCCTCCTGCGCTACCGCACCCGGGACATCTGCGTGCTCCACCACGAGGACTGCCCCTGCGGCCGCACCCATGTGAAGATGAGCAAGCCCATGGGCCGCAGCGACGACATGCTCATCGTCAAGGGCGTCAACGTGTTCCCGTCCCAGATCGAGACGGTGCTCCTGGGCCAGAGCTTCGCGCCCAACTACCAGATCATCGTGGACCGGGTCAACAACACCGACACCATGGAGGTGCTGGTGGAGATGACCCCGGAGATGTTCTCCGACCAGCTCAGCCAGGTGGCCGAGAAGGAGAAGCAGGTGGTGGCCGCCCTGAAGGCCATGCTGGGCATCTACGCCAAGGTCCGCCTGGTGGCCCCCAAGTCCATCCAGCGCAGCGAGGGCAAGGCGGTCCGCGTCATCGACAAGCGGAAGATTTAAGAGAGGAGCTGGCGCATCATGACCATCCAACAGATTTCCGTGTTCCTGGAGAACCGGGCGGGACAGCTGGCGGAGATCACCACCATCCTGGCCGCCAATCAGATCAATATGCGGGCCCTCCATATCGCTGAGACCGCCGACTACGGCGTGCTGCGCATGATTGTGGACAAGCCCCAGCGGACGGCCACGCTGCTGCTGGAGCATGGGTTCATCCTGTCCATGACCCCGGTGCTGGCGGTGGTGGTACCCGACGAGCCGGGCGCCCTGGGGAAGATCCTCACCCTGCTGGCCAAGGAGAACATCGACGTGGAGTATGTCTACTCCGTGTTCGGCCAGGTCCAGGGCCGGGCCTGTATGATCTTCCGGGTGGCCGACCTGGACCGTCTGGCCGCCCTGCTGAAGGACAACGGCATGCCGCCCGCCCTCCACGGGGAGCTGGGCATCCAAGACGAACAGAAATGAGGGAACCGCTATGCAGCCCATGAGTAAAAAGACCCAGTATTTTACCGACTCGGTCATCCGCCGGATGACCCGTATTGCCATCGCCAGCGACGCCATCAACCTGGCCCAGGGCTTCCCCGACTTTGACCCGCCCAAGGCCCTGCTGGACCGTCTGGCCGAGGTGTCCCACGCCGGACCCCACCAGTACCCCATCACCATGGGGGCCCCCAACTTCCGCCGGGCCCTGGCCAAGAAGTGCAAGCGGTTCATGGGCCGGGACATCGACCCGGAGACCGAGATGGTGGTGACCATCGGTTCCACCGAGGCCATGGTGGACACCATCTTCGCCATCACCAACCCCGGCGACAAGGTGGTGCTGTTCTCCCCCTACTTTGAGAACTACCACGCCCAGGTCCTCTTTGCCGACTGCGAGCCCATCTATGTGCCCCTGGTGCCGCCTGAGTTCAACTTTGACCCCAACGTGCTGGAGGACGCTTTCAAACAGCACCCCAAGGCCATCATCATCTGCAACCCCTCCAACCCCAGCGGCAAGGTGTTCACCGAGGATGAGCTGAAGCTCATCGCCCAGCTGTGCGTCAAGTACGACGTGTACGCCATCATGGACGAGGTATACGAGCACATCGTCTACGCCCCCCACAAGCACCTGTACATGTGCAACATGCCCGGCATGTGGGAGCGGACCATCTCCTGCTCGTCCCTGTCCAAGACCTACTCCATCACCGGCTGGCGCATCGGCTACGCCCTGGCCCCCAAGCCCATCATGGACAAGATCAAGCAGTACCACGACTTCAACACCGTGGGCGCGGCGTCTCCCCTGATGGAGGCGGCCATCGCCGGGCTGGAGATGCCGGACAGCTACTATGAGGAGTTCTCCGCCCACTACGCCCACATGAAGCAGCTGTTCACCGACGGCCTGCGGAACATCGGCATTCCCTTCACCGACCCCCAGGGCACCTATTTCGTCCTGGCCGACATCGGCCCCTACCTGAAGAAGGGACAGACCGACGTGGAGTTCTGCGAGGAGATGGCCCGGAAGGTGGGTGTGGCCGCCGTGCCCGGCACCTCCTTCTTCATGGAGGACGTGCGCAACATCGTGCGGCTCCACTTCGCCAAGAAGGACGAGACCCTCAACGAGGCCCTGGACCGGCTGAGCCACATCAAGGAGAAGATGGCGTAAAGAGCAGCCGGGCTGAAAACGGAAAAGCGAACCCGGCCGGTGTGCCCCACAGGGGCACACCGGCCGGGTTTTTCTGTCCTGATACCGCGCTCAGTTCTCCTCATCCAGCGCGTAGTATTTTTTCACGTGTGCGATAAAGGTCCTGATGTGCTCGCTGAGGACCGAGTTCCGCTTCATCACGAAGTAGAAGTACCGCCGGGAGACCTGGTCGGGCAGGTCGAAGAGGAGCACCCGCTTTTCCTGCACGAAGTTGAGGGCGGCCCGCTCCGAGATGATGGAGATGCCCAGTCCGCCTGCCACTAGGTTCTTGATGGACTCCTGGTCGTTGACCCGGGCGGTGACCTTCAGTTGGTCCTCCGTGACCCCCATGCTCTCCAGGAAATACTCCGCGCTCTTTTTGCTGCCGCTGCCCTGTTCCCGGAGGATGATGGGCTCCTGGAGCAGCTCCCGCAGGGGGGACTCCTGCTCCTTCAGGGCCAGGAAACGGGGGTCCACAGGGGTGATGAGCACCATCCGGTCCCGGTAGAAGGGGATACAGGTCAGGTCCTCATGGTCGTACTTCATGCCGATCATGCCCAGGTCAAAGCTGCCGTTGAGGATGCCCTCCACCACGCCGCGGCTGTCGTTCTGGTGGATGATGAAGTAGGCCTCCGGGTGCTCCTTGCCGTAGGCGGGGAGGATCTCCGGCAGGATGTAGGCCGAGGGGATGGTGGAGGCGCCCAGCTGGATGATGCTGCTCTCGTTGGAGGACCAGCGGCGGATCAGGTTGTCCCGCAGGCTGAGGATGTTGCAGGCGCACTCGTAGAGCTCCTGGCCCCTGGGGGTCACGTCCACGCTCCGCTTGGTGCGGATGATGAGACAGGTGCCCAGCTCCTCCTCCAGGTTGCGGATGTGAGTGCTGATGGTGGGCTGGGAGAGGTAGAGCCGTGCGGCGGCCTTTGTAAAGCTGCG
This sequence comes from Pseudoflavonifractor intestinihominis, assembly GCF_040096055.1. Taxonomy (NCBI): domain Bacteria; kingdom Bacillati; phylum Bacillota; class Clostridia; order Eubacteriales; family Oscillospiraceae; genus Pseudoflavonifractor; species Pseudoflavonifractor intestinihominis. The sequence continues at coordinate 59,453 of NZ_JBBMFK010000003.1, read as the reverse complement.
ATACTTCACAACTGCCGTAAAGGACTGGAGCTGCTTCATGTCCATCAGCGGTTTGCCTCCCCCAGGATGGCGTCCAGGGCGTCCAGGGCCCGGTCCACTTCCGCTTCGGTGTTCCACCAGCCGAAGGAGAAACGGATGGTCCCGGCGGGGAAGGTGCCCAGGGTCTTGTGGGCGGAGGGTGCGCAGTGGAGGCCCACCCGGGTCATGATGCCGTAGGTGCTGTCCAGCTGGTAGGCCACCCCGGCCATGTCACGGCCCGGCGTCTCCACGGACACCACGCCGGTGCGGCCGTCCGTTCCGGGAAGGCCAACCGCCCGGATGGAGCGGCCCTGTTCCCGCAGGGTGTTGATGCCCGCCAGGAACCGGGCGGTGAGGCCCAGCTCGTGGGCGCGGATGGCCTCCATACCCGTCTCCTCCAGCCAGAGGAGGGCGGCCTGGAGGCCCACGATGCCGGGCAGGTTGGGGGTGCCCGGCTCAAAGCGGTCGGGCATGAAGTCGGGGACCTCCTCCGTGTGGCTGATGCTGCCGGTGCCGCCGGAGAGCAGGGGGGTGATCTGCCCCACCAGCTCGGGGTTGAGTAGGAAGCCGCCCACCCCCTGAGGCCCCAGCAGGCCCTTGTGGCCGGTGAAGGCCAGGGCGTCGATGCCCATGTCCGCCATGGACACGGGGTACACGCCGCCGGTCTGGGCGCAGTCCACGAAGAACCGCAGGCCGTGGGCCCTGCAGAAGGCCCCCACTTCCCTGAGCGGAAGCAGGGTGCCGCAGACGTTGCTGGCGTGGGTCATCACCACCGCCTTTGTGTTGGGCCGCAGGGCCCTCTCCAGCACAGCCGGGTCCAGGGTGCCGTCCGGACCGCAGGCCGCCCGGGTGAAGGACACCCCCTGCTGTTCCAGCTGCACCAGGGGGCGCATCACCGCGTTGTGCTCCATGGAGGAGGTGATGATGTGGTCGCCGGGCCTGAGAAAGCCCTTGAGCAGCACGTTCAGGCTCTCGGTGATGTTGCGGGTGAACACCACGTTCTTGCACTCCGGGCCGTCAAAGAGCCTGGAGAGCCGCTCCCGGGTGTCGTAGACCAGCTCCTCCACGTCGTAGGCCCGCTCATAGCAGCCCCGGTTGATGTTGCTGCCCACCCGGGTCATATAGTCGTACATGGCGTCAGGCACCGCCCTGGGCTTGGGGAAGGTGGTGCATGCGTTGTCAAAATAGATGGTGTCCATTCCATCCGCTCCCGTCCATACCGCGGTCCGGCCTGCCGGATGCCCCTGTTTTGACCAAAAGGGAGGACCTTCGACAGAAACGGCCTGTGAGATTTTCCATCATTCTACCACATACTTATCAAAATATCAAATAACAACTTTTAATTCATTAATAATTGATATTGGAAATCCCAACCTGCTTCCACTATACTGGACTTACCCGACAAAAAGGAGTGTGTGTGTATGGGTTTGAAGAATGGAAAGACAGAAATTTTGGTGGCAGGCCTGGCAATCGGCATCATCGCCGCGCTGCTGGTGCTCTTCGGCAACCCGCTGAACATGGGCTTCTGCATCGCCTGCTTCCTGCGGGACACCGCCGGCGCCCTGGGGCTCCACTCGGCGGCCAACGTGCAGTACATCCGGCCTGAGATTATCGGTCTGGTGCTGGGCAGCTTCCTGCTGGCCACCTTCCGCAAGGAGTTCTCCCCCAAGGGCGGCAGCGCCCCGCTGACCCGCTTTGTGCTGGGCTTCTTCGTCATGATCGGCTGCCTGATGTTCCTGGGCTGCCCCTTCCGCATGATCCTCCGTCTGGCCGGCGGCGACCTGAACGCCATTTTCGGCCTGGTGGGCTTTGTGTGCGGCATCCTGCTGGGCGTGTTCTTCCTCACCAAGGGCTACTCCCTCAAGCGGACCTATCAGCTGCCCGCCCTGGAGGGCCGTCTGCTGCCCATCATCCAGGTGGTGCTGCTGGTGCTGCTGGTGGCGGCCCCCGTGTTCATCCACTTCACCGAGGCGGGCGGCGGCCCCGGCGCCCAGCACGCCCCCATCATCCTCAGCCTGGCCGCCGGCCTCATCGTGGGCGCCGTGGCCCAGAAGACCCGCCTGTGCATGGTGGGCGGCATCCGTGACGTGGTGCTCTTCCGGGAGTGGAAGCTGCTCATCGGCTTTGTGGCCATCTTTGTCAGCGCCCTGGTGTGCAACCTGATCCTCACCGCCGCCACCGACGGCACCTACTTCAACCTGGGCTTTGCCGGCCAGCCGGTTGCCCACACCGACGGCCTGTGGAACGCCCTGGGCATGCTGCTCACCGGTTTCGGCTGCGTGCTGCTGGGCGGCTGCCCCCTGCGCCAGCTGGTGCTCTCCGGCGAGGGCAACACCGACAGCGCCATCGCCGTCATCGGCCTGGTGGCGGGCGCCGCCTTTGCCCACAACTTCGGCCTGGCCTCCAGCGGCGAGGGCCCCACGGCCAACGGCAAGATCGCCGTCATCATCGGCATCGTGGTGGTGGCCCTCATCGCCTGCTTCAACACCTTCCGCAAGGACACTGCAAAAGCGTAAGAGAGGAGAATGCACCATGAAACTGCTGGACGCGAGAGGGCTCTCCTGCCCCGAACCCGTCATGATGATCCGCAAGGCCATTGCCTCCGGGGAAAAGGCCTATCAGATGGTGGTGGACAACCCCACCGCCCGGGAGAACGTGACCCGCTACGCCGTGCAACAGGGCTACCAGGTGTCGGTGGAGGAGAAGGACGGGGAGTTCACCCTGTCCATCACCAAGTGACATGACCTACATCGCCACGTTTTACTCCCATTTTGGGGCCATGCACTTCAAAAAGCAGTGCGAGGCCCGGAAGATGACCGCCAGGATCATGCCCGTGCCCCGGGACCTGAGCAGCAGCTGCGGCACCTGCGTGCGCTACGAGGGGGAGCAGCCCTGCCCGTCGGATACCTGGAGCGACGAGGTGGAACAGGCGGTGGAGGTGACCGCCCAGGGGTACCGAACCGTGTACCGGGCGGAGAACAGCTGAAAGCGGCGGAGGCCGGAGCGCAATATGACGCTCCGGCCTCCGTTTTTGCCCGGTGGGGTGGACGGGCGGGGGAAATCCCGCTATAATGTTGCCTGCGTGACAGAAGATTTTCAGCAGACAGGTGAACCGTATGAGATGTTATTTCGCCCCCATGGAGGGCATTACAGGATATATCTTCCGCAACTGCCACAGCCGGTTTTTCCCCGGCGTGGACCGGTACTACATGCCCTTTCTCTCCCCCCGGCAGGACCACAACTTCACCCGCCGGGAGCTGGACGACATCCTTCCCGAGCACAACGAGGGCGTCCACGCCGTGCCCCAGCTGCTGACAAGGCAGCCGGAGGACTTCCTCTGGGCGGCGGGGGAGCTGGCGGCCATGGGCTACCAGGAGGTGAACCTGAACCTGGGCTGTCCCTCGGGGACGGTGACGGCCAAGGGCAAGGGCTCCGGTCTGCTGGCCCGGCGGGAGGAGCTGGAGCGGCTGCTGGACGGCATCTTTGCTGCCCCACCGGTGGCCATCTCCATCAAGACCCGGCTGGGTATGAGCGACCCGGAGGAGCTCGGCCCCCTGCTGGAGCTGTACAACCGCTACCCGGTGGCCGAGCTGACGGTTCACCCCCGCATCCGCAGCGACTTCTACAAGAAACCGGTGCGGCCGGAATACTTTGACCTGGCCGTGCGGCTGAGCCGTGCGCCCCTGTGCTACAACGGGGACGTGGTGACCCCGGCGGACTGGGCGAAGATATCGGCGCGCTGGCCGGGGGTGGAGTCGGTGATGATGGGCCGGGGTCTGGTGGCCGACCCGTCCCTGGCGGGGCGGCTGAAGGGGGAGAGGCCCGCCGGGCTGGAGACTTTGCGGGCCTTCCACAGCGAGCTGTACGAGAGCTACGCCGCGGCCTTCGGCAGCCGGCGGAACGCCATGCTGCGGATGAAGGAGGTGTGGTCCTACCTGATCCACCTCTTCGGGGACAGCCAGAAGCTGGAGCGGCGCATCCGCAAGGCGGCGGACACCGGGGAGTTCGAGTCGGCGGTGGACGAGGTGTTCCGCACCCTGCCGCTGCTGGACGCTCCGGCAGGGGAGTGGTAAGGATAAAAAGAGGGCGGGTGCGCGCAGCGCACCCGCCCTCTTCTGCGAAAGAGCTTATTTCTCGTAGTAGCGGATAAGCCCCTGGGTGCCCAGGCTGCCCAGCCCGGCGTCGTCCAGGCTGCGGCACTCGGAGAGCACCTGCTCCAGCACGGGCAGCTTGAGACCCACCGCCTGGGCCCCCTCTTCGGAGAGCACCATGTCCTTGATGAAGTGCTTCATGATGAAGCCGGGGGCAAAGTCGCCCACCGCCATCTTGGGCCCCAGGCTCTGCATCTGGAAGGATCCGGCCGCTCCGGCGGAGATAGCGGAGAGCAGCTCGTCCAGATCCAGGCCGTTGGCCCTGGCGTAGGTCAGGGCCTCGCACACGCCGGACAGGGCGCCGGCGATGGCGATCTGGTTGGCCAGCTTGGCGTGCTGGCCCGCGCCGGCGGCGCCCATGTGGACGATGATCTTGCCCATGGCCTGGAAGAAGGGGAGGCAGGCGTCAAAGTCGTCCTTGTCGCCGCCCACCAGGATGGACAGGGTGCCCGCCTTTGCGCCGGTGTCGCCGCCGGTGACCGGGGCGTCCAGGGGCCGCAGGCCCTTGGCCTTGCCCGCCTCCCAGATGCGCACGGCCAGGGCGGGGGAGCTGGTGGTCATATCCACGATAAGGGCGCCGGGCCGGACGTTGGCGATGACGCCGCCGTCGCCGAAGTAGACCTCCTCCACGTCCTTGGGGAAGCCCACGATGGAGAACACAGCCTCCGCGTCCTTGACGCACTGGGCCACCGTATCCGCCCAGACGGCGCCCTCGGCGATGACGTCCTCGCACTTGGACTTGGTGCGGCTGTATATGATGAGGGAATAGCCGGCCTTCATCAGGTTGCGCACCATGGACTTGCCCATAATTCCCACGCCGATAAACGCGATTTTCTTCATCTCGATCCGCTCCTTTCGCAGCTCTGATATCTTTATGGTAAAACAGGGGAGGGGCGCTGTCAAGGAGAAACAGAAGCGGCTGGGGGCTGCGCCGGAAAACACAGCTTTTTCCACAAAAGCGCGGCGCAACGATTGACGATAGGGAGATGCTTCGATATAATAGCAATGTAACCAGAAGCGCCGCCGTCCCGGGCGGTTTTTTTCATCTGCAAACGGGGTTTCGCGAAATTTTGGAGGTGTGTGGAATGAAAACTGTGATTACCATCGGCCGTGAATACGGTTCCGGCGGACGCCTCGTGGCCAAGCGGCTGTCCGAGGCGCTGGACATCCCCTTCTACGACAAGGAGGTCATCCAGGGCGTGGTGAAGAAGACCGGCTTTGCCGAGAACTTTGTCCGCGACGCCGAGCGCCGTCCCACCAACAGCTTTATTTACGATCTCTACTTCTCCGCCCAGTCCCTGTCCACCCAGGACCAGGTGTTCATCGCCCAGTCCGGCGTCATCAAGGACCTGGCGTCCAAGGGCGGCTGCGTCATCGTGGGCCGCTGCGCCGACTACATCCTGCGGGAGTACAAGGACCTGCTGCGGGTGTTCATCTATGCGCCCATGGAGGAGCGCATTCAGCGGGCCGTGGAGGAGTACGGCGACAAGGAGGCCAACATGGAGGCGTTTGTGGCCCGCAAGGACAAGCAGCGTGCCTCCTACTACAACTATTTCACCAGCGTCCGCTGGGGCGACCGGAAGAGCTATGATCTTTGCATCAACTCCGCCCTGGGCCTGGACACCGCCGTGGAGCTGATCCGCACGGCGGCGCTGGCCAAGGAGGGACAGGGCAAGTAATGTCAAACAGTGTACCCCAGGAGAACAAGATGGGCGTCATGCCCGTCAACCGGCTGCTGATCACCATGTCGGTGCCTATGATGCTGGCCATGCTGGTGCAGGCGCTCTACAACGTGGTGGACAGCGTATTCGTCTCACAACTCAGCGAGGACGCCCTCAACGCGGTGTCCCTGGCCTTTCCCATCCAGAACATCATGATCGCCCTGGCAGTGGGCACCGGCGTGGGCGTCAACGCGCTGCTGTCCAAGAGCCTGGGCGAGCAGGACTATGAGCGGGCCAACCGCACCGCCGAGCACGGTGTGCTGCTGGCCGCCATCACCTGCGTGGTGTTCATGGTGGCGGGCACCCTGCTGGCCCGGTCCTTCTACATGGTCCAGGTCGCCAACGAGCCCGTCATCGTGGAGTACGGCACCCAGTACATGCAGATCTGCAGCTTTTTCTCCTGCGGCATCTTTATGGAGGTCATGTTCGAGCGGCTGCTCCAGTCCACCGGCCGGACCATGTATACCATGTTCACCCAGGGCGTGGGCGCGGTGTTCAACATCATCTTCGATCCCCTGCTCATCTTCGGCATCGGCCCCTTCCCCCGGCTGGAGGTGGCCGGCGCGGCGGTGGCCACGGTCATGGGCCAGGTGGTGGCCGCTGTGATGGCCATCCTGTTCAACCACTTCCGCAACCACGACATCAAGCTGTCCCTGAAGGGCTTCCGCGTTGACGGCTGGATCATCCGCCGCATCTACATCGTGGGCGCCCCCTCCATCATCATGAACGCCATCGGCTCCCTGATGGTGTTCGGCATGAACCAGATCCTCCTCACCTTCACCAAGACGGCCACCGCCGTGCTGGGCGTGTACTTCAAGGTGCAGAGCTTTGTGTTCATGCCCGTGTTCGGCCTGAACAACGGCATGGTGCCCATCATCGCCTATAACTACGGCGCCCGCAAGAAGGACCGGCTGCTCAAGACGGTGAAGCTGGGTGTGCTGTACGCGGTGATCATCATGCTCATCGGCCTGCTGGTCATGCAGACCATCCCGGACAAGATCTTCCTCCTGTTCCAGGCCGACGAGAACATGCTGTCCATCGGTGTGCCCGCCCTGCGGATCATCAGCCTGAGCTTTGTCTTTGCCGGCTACTGCGTGGTGATCTCCGCCATGCTGCAGGCCCTGGGCGAGGGCATCCAGAGCATGATCGTGTCCATCGTCCGCCAGCTGGTGGTGCTGCTGCCCGCCGCCTGGCTGCTGGCCAAGCTGGGGGATGTGAACCTGGTGTGGTATTCCTTCCCCATCGCCGAACTGGCCTCCCTGGCCCTGAGCACCGTCTTCCTGGCGCGCACCTACCAGAAGCTGATCAAGCCCCTGGACCAGTAAAAAACCGAGAGACACCTGAGAGCCGCGGAAATGTTCCGCGGCTCTTTTCCTGCCGTGGGGGAGGGCAAATCGGTGGGACAGTGTTGGACACGCACAATTCTGGAAGGTATTGGGGGAGAGAGAAAGGGTAAAATGCACAAGTTTCTGGAAGAAGGGCATTGTCAAACAGAGGGTAAGTGTGTATACTAATGTCTGATGAATAAACTGCTCTGCGGTTTATTCGTGCGGCGCAGCCGCACAATTCTTTTCAAACGGCTCGTGTGAACCGTTTGAGGATTCAGCCATTGTTGCAGTACGTATTTCTCTCGGAGCGCATACGCGCCCTGAGAGAGGGCGTAATGATTGTTGAGATTTTCCTCCAATCTTGCGCCTAAAACAAAAACGGGGAGGTACGCTCAGTGGAGAGTTTATACAGCGTCCCGCTGGGGAAGCTTATCAGTGAATTCAATCTGGAGGTCATCCGGGGCGGCAAGGACTACGAGACCCGGGCCATCCGCACCGAGGACGTGAACCGTCCCGGCCTCCAGCTCATCGGATTTTTTGACTATTTTGACCCCAAGCGCATCCAGATGATCGGCCGCGTGGAGACCACCTACCTCACCGGCGTGACCCCCGAGGCCCGCCGGGAGTGCTTTGACAATCTTCTGGCCCGGGACATCCCCTGCCTCATCATCTCCCGGGGCATGGAGCCCTTCCCCGAGTGCATGGAGATGGCGGAGAAGTACGACCGCACCATCCTCCGCACCCAGGAGACCACGTCCACCTTCATGAGCGCGCTGATCGCCTACCTGCGCACCGAGCTCTCCCCCCGCATCACCCGCCACGGCGTGCTGGTGGAGATCTACGGCGAGGGCGTTCTGCTGCTGGGCGAGTCCGGCGTGGGCAAGAGCGAGACCGCCATTGAGCTGGTCAAGCGGGGCCACCGCCTGATCGCCGACGACGCGGTGGAGATCAAGCGGGCGGGTACCAAGCGCCTGGTGGGCACCGCCCCCGAGCTCATCCGCCACTACATCGAGCTGCGGGGTATCGGCGTCATCGACGTGCGCCGCCTGTTCGGCATGTCCGCCATCAAGGAGGAGTCGGACATCGACCTGGTGGTCAACCTGGAGCAGTGGAAGGACGGCGCCATGTACGACCGCCTGGGCCTGGAGAACCTGTACACCACCATCCTGGACGTGCAGATCCCCGCCCTCACCGTGCCGGTGAAACCGGGCCGGAATCTGGCCATTATCATCGAGGTGGCGGCCATGAACAACCGCCACAAGAAGATGGGCTATAACGCCGCCCTGGAGTTCACCAAACAGATCAACGAGCACTTTGACCAGGCCATGAGCCAGCAGCTCAAGGGCTGAAAACTGGATAGAGCGCCATTGGCAGCGGGCTGCGGAACAGAGATTCCGCAGCCCGCTGTTTTTCTGCCATGGCTGGATGATTCAGGAAAAAATCAATGGGACAAATGTCAAATTGTATAAAATAAGCGGAGAAATCCAGGGGAGAAAGAGAAAAAGTACATAAAATACGGCGACCGAAACAGGGTAAAATGCCAAAAATTTAACAACCTCCTTCCAAAGCATTGCGTTTCCCCCAAAACTGTGTTTCAATGAATCCAGAGCAATACTACGAAATGGGAAGGAGTGCGGTATGTCGCTGGAAGAGATCCGGGAACAGAACAAGCGGCTGGTGGTGGAGACGGCTCTGGAGGTCTTTACCCGCCAGGGAGCAGGGAACACCACGGTGGCGGACATCTCCCGGGCCTGCGGCCTGACGGAGCGGTCCATTTACCGCTACTACAAGACCAAGGTGGACCTGATCCAGGCGGCGGTCTATCTCTACTACGACAACATGACCCGTGAGGCCGACCGGCGGGGCCGGGAGATGTGCCGTCCGGGCATGACCGGGCTGGAGCAGATCCACCGGATGCTGCGGTTCTACTCCCACATGTACCTGGAGTACCCCGACCAGATCCGCTTCTGCGCCGACGCGGAGGTCATCCTCAGCCGGGCGGGCCGGGAGCGGGACGATGTGCACTGGCCGCCGGAGCAGTTCGAGCGGTCGGACAGCCCGCTGGTGCGGGCCATCCGCCAGGGGCTGGCCGACGGCAGCGTGTCCCCCAGGGTGGATGTGAAGAACCTGTACTACAACGCCTACGACTCCATTCTGGGCGTGATGCAGAAGATGAGCTGGAGCAGGAACCAGCTGAGCCGGGAGGAGGCCCGGGTGCGGATGGACCAGCTGTGCGACGTGTTCACCGCCGCGTTCCGGGGTGATTTTCTGACGTAACGAAAAAAATCAGGCGGGCTTTTGGGAGGAAAGATTGACGCCCTTTTTTCATACCTATAAATGTCAGAGAGACTGACAGATTAGACGTGTGCAACACAGAGACAAAGGAGGAGCAAAACATGGGCAACGCAGTCATCACCGTGGCCGGAAAGGGAGGGGTGGGAAAGACCTCCATTTCGGCCGCCATCGTGCGGCAGCTGGTGCGGGACCATCCGGAGGCCCGGATCCTGGCCATTGACGCCGACCCGGCGGTGGGCCTGGCCACGGCGCTGGCCGTGCAGGTCAAGGAGACCATCGACGACATCCGCAAGGCCATCACCGCCTCCGGCGAGGAGGACAAGAGCAAAAAGACCGCCATCGAGCTGCTGGGGGAGTCCAAGTTCCGCATTTTCGACGCCATGGTGGAGCAGGACGGCTTCGCCTTCCTGGCGGTGGGACGGCCCGAGGCGGCCGGATGCTACTGCAGCATCAACTCCTACCTGAAGGCGGTCATCAGCATGGTGTCCGACGAGTTCGACTACGTGGTCATCGACGGCGAGGCGGGCATCGAGCAGGTCAACCGCCGGGTGATGGAGCGGGTGACCCACCTGATCCTGGTGACCGACCCCAGCAAGAAGGGCACCCAGGTGATCCAGACCATCAAGAAGGTGGCCGACGAGCTGGTGATGTACAAGGCCATCGGCGTCATCATCAACCGGCTCAACGACCCCCAGGTGGCCCGCTACATCGATACGGGCGGTATCCCGGTGCTCTCCGAGATTCCCGACGACAAGAACCTGGCCCTGTGCGACGTGCAGGGGAGAAGCGTGATGGAGCTGCCGGACGACTCCAACCTGGTGCTGGGCGTGCAGCGGGCGCTGAAGGCCCTGGGCATCGCCTGACGCCGCCGGACGGAAGGAAGGTGCGATATGCGGGACTTAAAACATCTCTACTACTTTGAAAAGCTGCTGGACGACGCCAACAATGAGCTGGTGCGCCAGGCCAAGGCGGACGGCCGCCTGGCCCTGGGGTATACCTGCTACCATATGCCCGAGGTGCTGCTCAACCTGGAGGGCTGTTTCTCGGTGCGGCTGCGGGCGCCCCGCACCGGTTCCATGGAGGTGGCCACCTACTACATGTCCAACGCCACCTGCGAGTACGCCCGGGCCCTGCTGGAGCGTGGACTGGAGGGCGGCTACAAGTTCCTGGACGCCATGGCGGGCGTGGACGTGTGCGAGTGCATGAACCGGAGCATGGAGAACATGGAGCTGCTGGGGGTCAGCGACCCAGACAAGAAGGGCTTCTTCTGGTGCAACCTGGACTCCCCCTGCTCGGACAACGAGGACTGCGTGGAGCACCTGCGGGAGCAGCTGTCCCGAAAGATCCTCAAGCCCCTCCGGGAGAACTACGGCATCGACACCTCGGACCAGGCCATCCGGGACGCGGTGGACCGGCACAACGAGATCTGCCGCCTCATCACCGAGATCGGCAACTACCGCAAGCTGGACAACCCCACCATCACCGGCTACGAATTCCACATCCTGACCCTGGCCACCTACGTCTGCCCCAAGGACCTGGTGGTGGACAAACTGCGTGAGACCCTGGAGGAGCTGAAGACCAGAGAGCCTGACCCGAAGAAGCACTTCCGGGCCAAGGTGGTGGTGGTGGGCTCCGAGATCGACGACCCGGAGCTCATCAGCCTGATCGAGGACAGCGGCGCGCTGGTGGTGGCCGACCGGTTCTGCTACGGCAGCTTCCCCGGCCGCCAGGAGATCGTCCTCACCGACGACGAGGACGCCCTCACCCAGGTGTGCCGCAACTACCTCCAGACCACCCTGTGCGTGCGCCACTCGGCCCAGCACAAGGTGCAGAAGCGGCTGGACTTCGCCGCCCAGCTGGCCAAGGACTTCCACGCCGACGGCATCATCTACGAGCAGATCAAGTTCTGCACCTACTGGTCCTACGAGCGGGCCCTGGCCAGCCACATCATGCACAACGAGTACAATATCCCCACCCTGTCCATCGACCGGCCCTACATGTCCCGCACCAGCGGTCAGCTGCGCACCCGGGTGCAGGCCTTTGTGGAGAGCATCGAGATCAAGAAGATCAAGGCCAAGCGCGGCCAGGAGGTGAAGTGAGATGGCGTACAATCCCAAAACCGGAAAGGGCCTGGGCAATCTGTACTCCGCCGACCACCGGTGCACCAAGCGCCGGGAGTGGAAGGGCCTGAAGGACACTCTGTATGACTACGGCCGCTGGCTCAAGCTGCTGGGCATGCTGGGCGTCAAGCTGGGACCGGTGCTGCCCCAGTTCCTCAAGGGCCTGAAGCGGTACCGCTGGCTGGTGTCCTACATCACCACCCCCGCCTTCCTGGACCGGCACACCATCGGCCTGCGGGGCTATGAGCTGCGGTACACCCACCAGCAGTTCTACGCCGTGCTCCAGAACTCCGCCGGCATGATCCGGGACCTGCTGGAGCGGGACGAGAACCTGAACCCCAACTCCAAGAAGGCGGCGGAACTGCGGTCCAAGACCGTCATCTTCGACGAGATGATGCCCATCCAGCTGATGAACGGCTTCCCCACCCTGAAGGGCATCCCCATCCAGATGGCCCCCATCTTCGTGGTGGGCGAGGTGGACCAGCAGGCCAACATCTACTACATCGACGCGGTAGAGCACTACGGCCTGGCCTCCGACGTGTGCCCCCTGCCTGCCGCCGAGGCGGGCTGCTGCGTGGTGGACGACTACCCCAAGGTGGGCGCGGCCTACATCTCCAGCTCCATGCCCTGCGACGGCTCGGTGGCCAGCACCATGTACAGCAACCGGTACTTCAAGCTGCCCAACTACCAGGTCACCCCGCCCCAGCGCTTCAACGAGCCCGAGGTGCAGAAGTACGCGGTGAAGAACCTGTGGGGCTGCATCGAGTTCATTGAGAAGCAGTTCGGCGTCAAGTTCGACTGGAACGCCTTCTTTGAGGGCGTGAAGCGGTACAACAAGGAGTCCAACTACATGATCGAGAAGTGGGACGTGAACTGTACCGACTACCCCCAGATCTGCGGCGCCGCCCTGGCCCTCCACCGGGAGTATGAGATGCAGATCGCCAGCTCCCTGGACCCCAAGATGTGCATGTACGACGCCAAGGTCAACAAGCTGATGAAGAAGGGCTATGCCCACTCGGTGGCCATTGACGACAAGCCCCGCTACCGTGCCATCGTCTGGAGCTGCCCGGCCCACTACTACTCCAACTTCACCTACTGGGCCCAGAACTGCTGGGGCATCAAGACTCTGGTGGATATGGAGTGTATGCTGGCCTACCACCACTACGACGAGCACGACAAGGAGAAGGTGCTGGTGGACATGGCCCGGGGCTACGAGCGGATGACCATGCGCTCCCACTCCAACGGCGGCTACATCAACGCTCTGGACGAGTGCTGGAAGATGTGCGAGAAGTTCAACGCCAACATCGTGTTCATGTATAACCACGTGTCCTGCAAGAACTTCGCCGGCCTCCAGGGCCTCTTTGAGGAGCAGGCCAGAGAGCGGGGCATCCACCTGATCTGGATCGAGCACGACCTGATGGACCCGCGCACCGTGTCCCGCAAGGCCATGCGGGACCGGGTGAACCGCTACATGACCACCGTGTTCCGGGCTGAGCCCCTGGACCCCACGCTGGTGGACTATGACGACGACCTGACATGGTAAAGGGGGATACAGAGATGAAATATTTCGGCGGGTGCGACGTAGGCTCCACCTACACCAAATGCGTCATTCTGGATGAGAAGGGCAAGATGGTCAGCGACGTGACCATCCGCAGCCGCATCAACTCGGAGCTCAGCGCCAAGGAGGCTCTGGACCAGGCGGTGGCCAAGGTGGACGGCCTGTCCTCCATCGGCGACCTGACCTACCTCATCGGCACCGGCTACGGCCGCAACAAGGTGCCCCAGGCCCAGGAGAACATCTCGGAGATCTCCTGCCACGCCATGGGCGTCCACGTGGTGGACCCCACGGTGAAGGCCATCATCGACATCGGTGGCCAGGACGTGAAGGGTATCGCCATCGACCAGGACGGCACCGTCCTCAACTTCGCCATGAACGACAAGTGCGCCGCCGGTACCGGCCGCTTCTTTGAGGCCATGGCCCGGGCCTTTGAGTGTACCCTGGACGAGTTCTCCCAGCTGTCCCTGTCGGCCAAGAACGTGATCCCCATCACCGCCCAGTGCACCGTCTTTGCCGAGAGCGAGGTCATCACCCTGGTGGGCGAGGGCAAGCCCCGGGACGAGATCGCCGCCGGCATCCAGCAGTCGGTGGCAAAGCGCTGCTTCGTCATGGCCAAGAAGGCGGGCGCCAAGGACCACATCACCCTCACCGGCGGCTGCGCCAAGAACAAGGGCCTGAAGGCCGCCATTGAGAACGTGCTGCGTGTCAAGGTCATCGACCTGCCGGTGGACCCCCAGCTGATGGGCGCCCTGGGCGCCGCGGAGTACGCCCGGCAGAAGGGCTTGGAGTAAGGAGGACCGCAATATGGCCTGGTATTGGATCGTACTGATCGTCATCGCCGCCCTCTTCGTCCTGTCCTTCCTGATGTACATCACCAACGCGGACATGAAGATGGCGGAGAAGCTCTATAACAAGCTTATGGCCTACCACGATTCGAAGGATGTGGAAGAAAAGCTGTGATGAATGTCTATGACGCCGTCATTGCCGACGTGAACCGCTGCCTCGCCCCCTATACGCCCAAGACCTGGGCCGCAGATCCGGCCCGGGCGGCCAAAGAAGGGGGAAAGAACCAGCTGATCCTGGGCAGCGAGGCGGCCTACGAGCTGGGGGCCCTGTCCTGCGACAGCGTCAGCTGCCTGCTTCTCACCGAGGACGAGGGGCAGGTGCCCCGGGACGAGGTGGTGCTCTACGGCCCCGACCTGCCCGAGATCAAAGGGGACTGCAGCTTTGCCCGTATCACCATTCTCCGTACTGAGGACATCACCAAGGACGGGGAGCAGGCCGCCTTTGCCATCATCAAGGGAATCGAGACCAAGAAATACGGCGTGTACCCCGAGGGGTACATGATCCGGGCGGCCGCCTTCTCCAATCGGGAGCAGGCCCGGGTGTCCCGGAAGGCCCTGGACAAAGGGCTGACCTTCGAGCAGGTGGGCAACCTGTTCATCCGGCAGTACCGCCGCAGCCGGTTTGTCAAGGCGGTGAAGGTGATCTTCATCACACTGCCCCAGGCCCCCTATCGGGACCTGGACGACCTGGCCACAAAGACCGGCAAGATCACCGGCGCCCTCAACCACATCCTGGACGATGTGGACATGGACTGCAAGGCCTGCGAGTGGAAGCCGGTGTGCGACGAGGTGGAAGGCCTGAAGGAGATGCACGGAATCCGGCGCCGCCGGGGCAGCTGAGCCCGCAGCGCCATACAAGGAGGTACTTTGGCTTTGAGCGAACTGAGAACGGACGCGCCCATCCAGGAGCTGTGCGACCACTTCGGCGACTGGTTTGAGGGAGGCGTGAAGAACTGCGCGGGCAACGCGGCCCGCATGACCAAGGAGCTCTACCCCTATACGTCCATCTTTTCCCCCATCCGGGTCAACCGCATGACCATCAAGAACCGGGTGGTCATGGCACCCATGGGCAACCTGATGATGTGCGAGGAGTACGGGCGGCCCAGCGAGAAGATGATCCGCTACTTTGTGGCCCGTGCCAAAGGCGGCGTGGGCCTCATCACCTCCGGCCTCATCCCCATCAGCGACAAGATCGACCCCACCATCACCGAGGTGGGGGGCAAGGTGATGATGCCCCGCATCAGCCCCGCCCGCACCCTCATGTCGGGCTGGCGGGACCTGGCCCAGCAGTGCCATGGGTACGGCAGCCGCTTCTTCATCCAGCTGACCCCCGGCCTGGGCCGTGTGGGCCCGCCCACCTGCCTGGTGCAGCAGACCAAGTTCCCCGTGTCTGCCTCCTTCAACAGGAATTTCTACATCCCCGAGCTGCCCTGCCTCCGCCTCTCCGACCGGAAGCTGACCCGTATCATCAAGAACGCGGGCCAGGCGGCGGCGGACGCCAAGGCCTGCCTCATTGACGGCGTGTACCTCCACGGCCACGAGGGCTATCTGCTGGAGCAGATGACCAACCGGGCCTTCAACCGCCGCAAGCTGGGCAAGTACGCCGACTGGCAGCGCTTCGGCCTGGACATGGTGAAGGAGATCCGCCGCCGGGTGGGGCCCAACTACCCCATCATGTACCGCATCGACCTGTCTCTGGCCCTCAACGAGACCTACGGCGGCCGGATGGACCAGGTGGCCTCCCTGAAGAAGTTCAAGAACGGCCGCAGCGTGGCCGAGACCCTGGACTACATGGAGAACCTGGTGAAGGCGGGCGTGGACCTCTTCGACGTGGACATCGGCTGCTACGACAACTGGTGGCTGCCCCATCCCCCTGCCGGGATGCCGGCGGGCTGCTTCCTGCCCGTGTCCCGCATCGTGAAGGAGCACTTCGCCAAAAAGGGCATCCGCTCCAACGCGGGCGTAGAGGTGCCGGTGGTGGCCGTGGGCAAGCTGGGCTACCCCGACGTGTCCGAGCGGGCCCTGCGTAGCGGCGACTGCGACATGGTCATGCTGGGCCGGCCTCTGCTGGCCGACCCGGAGTGGTGCAACAAGGCCTACGAGGGCCGGGTGGAGGATATCTGTCCCTGCATCGGCTGTCAGGAGGGCTGCGTCAACGAGTTTGTGGAGGGCGGCCACATCCAGTGCGCCGTCAACGCCCGCACCGGCTTTGAGGACAGTCTGCCTCAGCACGGACCTGAGCCGGAGAAGAAAAAGAAGATCGCCGTAGTGGGCGGCGGCCCGGCGGGCATCATGTTCGCCGTGGAGGCCGCCAAGCGGGGCCACACCGTGGAGCTGCTGGAGAAGAGCGGCAAGCTGGGCGGCCGGGTGGTGCCCGGCAGCGTGCCGGCGGTGAAGTTCGACTTCAAGAACTATCTGGACTGGCTCAACGAGCAGGTGCGCCAGGCCCAGCAGCTGCCCAATTTCACCCTGCGGCTGAGCACGCCGGTCACGACGGAGTGGCTGACGGAGCAGAAGTTCGACACCATCGTCTTTGCCGTGGGCACCAAGAACGCCTGCCCGCCCATCCCCGGCCTGGACAAGGTGAAGGCCGTCCAGGCGGTGGATCTGCTGGTGGACCCCAGTCTGCTGGGAGATGCCAAGAAGGTGGTGGTGGCCGGCGGCGGCGTGGTGGGCTGCGAGACGGCCTACTGGCTGCGGTATGAGCAGGGCCGGGAGGTCAAGGTGGTGGAGATGCTGCCCAACTTCATGCAGGGCGTGTGCACCGCCAACCGGGGCCACCTGCTGCACTACATGGAGAAGGCGGGGGTGGAGCTGTACAACTGCGCCAAGGTCACCGCCTTTGAGCCGGGCAAGATCCACATCAGCCGCAACGTGTCCAAGGGCGCCCCCGACCCCTACAACACCTGGCAGCCCCTGCTGCCCGAGAACATCCCCAACCCGCTGGCGCCCAAGCTGGGCCCCGAGACCAGGGAGATGGTGCTGGATGTGGACCTGGTGGTGCTGGCCATGGGCGGCCGCCCGGATGACGCCGCCTACTACGAGGCCCTGGCGGCCAATGCCGCCCCGGAGATCTACAACATCGGCGACAGCTTCGCCGGCGGCCGGGTGCTGGAGGCAAACCGCGCGGCCTTCCGCCTGGCGGAAGAGGTATAAATCCGCCGGCGCGTGAGAATACTTGAAACAGGACGGCCCTTGTCCCCCGACCAGGCGGGACAGGGGCCGTTTTTTCCGGATCGGGTCACAGAGAAATTGGGCACGGGCACAAAAAATTTTTTCTTGTCACGGGCACGGCATGCCGCTATAATAAAAATGTTGTTTCATAAAAATGTGAAAAAAGATTGGAAACAATTCATAAGATGAAACATATGGAACGATTGGGACGAAACATCCAGGTGACAGGAGGAAATCTGCCATGTGTGGTATTGTAGGATATATAGGAAGGGAAGAGGCCGCCCCCATTCTGCTGGACGGCCTGAGCCGGCTGGAGTACCGGGGCTACGACTCGGCGGGCATCGCGGTGTGGTCCCAGACCGAGGGGCTCCAGGTAGCCAAGGCCAAGGGCCGGCTCAAGGTGCTCTCCGAGATGGTGGACGGCGGCGCGGCCATCCACGGCACCGTGGGTCTGGGCCACACCCGCTGGGCCACCCACGGCGCGCCCTCTGACGTAAACTCCCACCCCCAGGTCAGCCAGAGCGGCCACATCGCCGTGGTCCACAACGGCATCATCGAGAACTATGTGGAGATCAAGGAATTTCTCCAGTCCAAGGGGGTGGAGTTCGTCTCCCAGACCGACACCGAGGTGGTGGCCCAGCTGCTGGAGTACTACTACCGGGGCGACATTCTGGAGGCCCTCACCAAGGTGCTCCACCGCATCAACGGCGCCTACGCCCTGGGCGTCATCTGCTCCGACTGCCCCGACCGGCTCATCGCCGCCCGGAAGGACAGCCCCCTGATCCTGGGTCTGGGGGAGGGCTTCAACTTCCTGGCCAGCGACGTGACCGCCGTCATCAAGTACACCCGGGACGTGTACTACCTGGACGACGGGGAGATCGCCGTGCTCACCGCCGACGGCATCCAGGTCTACAACCACCCCTACCTCCAGCCGGTGCACAAGGAGAAGCACCACGTGGACTGGGAGATCTCCGCCGCGGAGAAGGGCGGCTACGAGCACTTCATGTTCAAGGAGATCATGGAACAGCCCAAGGCCTTCCGGGACACCATCTCCCCCCGGATCCAGGACGGCCGTGTGGTGCTGGAGGGCCTGAACCTGACGGCGGAGGACCTGAAGGCCCTGGACAAGATCTACGTCATCGCCTGCGGCTCCTCCTACCACGTGGGCATGGCCGCCAAGTACACCCTGGAGCGGCTGCTCCGCAAGCCGGTGGAGGTGACCCTGGCCTCTGAGTTCCGGTACTGCGACCCCATCGTCACCCCCAGGACCCTGGCCCTGGTCATCTCCCAGTCGGGCGAGACCATCGACACCCTGGCCGCCATGCGGGAGGCCCGCAGGCTGGGGGCCCGGCTGCTGTCCATCGTCAATGTGGTGGGCTCCACCATCGCCCGTGAGAGCGACGATGTGCTCTACACCTGGGCCGGACCGGAGATCGCCGTGGCCACCACCAAGGCCTACTCCACCCAGCTGGCGGTGATCTACCTGATCGGCCTGTGCTTTGCCGACCTGATGGGCACCATCACCCCGGAGGAGTACGCCGCTGTGGTGGAGGAGCTCCAGAACATCCCCGACAAGATGGAGGAGATCCTCTCCCACCGGGAGGATATCCAGTATTTCGCCTCCATCTACTTCAACCACCCCTCCATCTTCTTCATCGGCCGCAACATCGACTACGCCGTGGGCCTGGAGGGCTCCCTCAAGCTCAAGGAGATCTCCTATATCCACTCGGAGGCCTACGCCGCCGGCGAGCTCAAGCACGGCACCATCTCCCTCATCGAGCCGGGCACCCTGGTGGTGGCTCTGGCCAGCTACGGCAAGCTCTTCGAGAAGCTGATGAGCAACGTGGTGGAGGTGAAGAGCCGGGGCGCCGATGTGCTGGGCGTGACCACCGCGTCTCTGGAGGAGGAGATGGCCAAGACCGTGGACCACGCCATCGCCGTGCCCGACACCCACCCCATGCTGCTGCCCTCCCTGGACGTGGTGCCTCTCCAGCTCTTCGCCTACTACGTGGCCCTCATGCGCGGCTGCGACATCGATAAGCCCCGGAACCTGGCCAAGTCGGTAACGGTGGAATAAGCTTCACGCCACAAAAAAGCGGAGCCGCACACGCGGCTCCGCTTCTATTATATATAAGGAGAGAAGGAATCCTCAGCCGTCCTGGCGGATAGCCTCCACCGTGGCCTTCAGACCGGGGAGCAGGCGCTCCAGGCAGGGGAGGGCCAGCTCAGACCCGCCGGGCAGGTTGACCAGCACGGTCCGCTTCCGCATACCGGCGGTGGAGCGGTCCAGCATGGCGCCGTCGGACAGGTCGGCCAGGGCGCGGCGCAGGGCCTCGCATACGCCGGGCAGAGCCCGCTCGGTCACATCGGTGGTGGCCTCGGGGGTGCAGTCGTAGAGGGAGCAGCCGGTGCCGCCCATGGTGACCACCAGGTCGGCCAGACGGCTGTCGGCCAGGCGGGTGAGCTCGGCGGACAGCATGGCCCGGTCCCGGGGCAGCAGGGTGGTGGACACCAGCTCGAAGCCGGCCTTGACCAGCTGTTCGGCGGCGGCGGGGCCGGCGGTGTTCTGGCTGGTGCCGGCATAGATGCTGTCGCTGACGGTGATCAGGGCGGCCCGGAGCACGCCCTCAGGGACGGAGACGGTCTTGTTGGCGGAAGAGGATTCCATAATATTCACTCCAATCTCACGATAATAGTAACGCAGGAGAAAATCTGCCACAGCCTGGCAGTCAAAGGGCAGCTGGGGCACATCGCAGTGGGGAAGGGACAGGTCGGTCACCAGGGCCAGCACGGTGGACAGGTCGCAGGACGGCCCGTCGGAAAATCCGCTCCGCACCAGCTCCAGCTTGGGCCAGAAGCTGCGGGCAAAGCCCTCCATGAGGATCAGGTCCGCGTCCTGGAACTGGGCGATCAGGTGCTGCTCGGTGATCCTGTTCCGGCGGACCACCATGGACAGCTCCCCGTCGAACACGCCCACGGCGCTGGCGCCCGCCCGGCGGAAGACGGTGGAGTAGCGGTCGGGGCCGGACGGGTCCAGGGGACGGCTTTCCCGCTTGATGACGGCTGTTTTGACGCCCGCGACGGTGAGCCGGGGCAGGACACTGCGGATGAGCCAGCTTTTGCCGCACCCCTCCGGGCCACAGACCGCCACCACCACAGGGGTCTTCCGGATGGCGTCAGGTGGAGCGGGGGGACGGGGGATGGGATTCATGCGCTCCACCTCCAGAAAAAGGGACCGCCGTCTGGCGGTCCGACAAGAAAAGTATAGCAGAAACCGGGGGAAATTACAACAGGGAAGCGAAGGGGGACGGGCGCTGCCGGTCGTTGTCACAGGGGCGGGTATGTGGTAAAATACACGATATCAGAGAGCAAGCCGCCGGAGGGCGGCGGACAGAGAGGGAAGAACATGGAGCGCATGATACGGGGGCGGTTTGCCCCCAGCCCCAGCGGGCGGATGCACCTGGGGAATCTGTTTTCAGCTCTGCTGGCCTGGCTGTCGGTGCGGTCGGCGGGGGGCGTCCTGGTGCTGCGGATGGAGGACCTGGACCCGGACCGGTGCCGTCCGGAGTACGCGGAGCAGCTGGCGGAGGACCTGCTGTGGCTGGGCCTGGACTGGGACGAGGGCTACGGAAAAGGGGGCCCGGACGGGCCCTACCTCCAGAGCGAGCGCACACAGCAGTACGCCGCCGCCTTTGGCCGCCTGGAGGAGATGGGGCTGGTCTACCCCTGCTACTGTACCCGGGCGGAGCGGCTGGCGGCCAGTGCGCCCCACCGGTCGGACGGCCAGGCGGTGTACGGCGGCCGGTGCCGGAATCTGACGGCGGAGGAGCGCTCAGCGCTGGAGCAGGCGGGCCGCCGCCCCGCCTGGCGGCTGAAGGTGCCAGATGAGGTGTGGACCGTGGCCGACGGCCACATGGGCCGGTACGGGGAGAACCTGCTCCGGGACTGCGGGGACTTCATCATCCGCCGGTCCGACGGGGTGTACGCCTACCAGCTGGCTGTGGTGGTGGACGACGCCGCCATGGGGGTCAATCAGGTGGTACGGGGCATGGACCTGCTCTCCTCCACCCCCCGGCAGTGCTATCTCTACCACCTGCTGGGCCTGGAGCCGCCGGAGTTCCGCCATGTGCCCCTTCTGCTGGCGGAGGACGGCCGCCGCCTGTCCAAGCGGGACCACGACCTGGACATGGGGGCCCTGCGGGCGCGGTGGACGCCGGAGGAGCTGACGGGCCGTCTGGCTGTGGTGGCAGGGCTTCAGAGTGAGCCGGAGCCAGTGAGCCCCGCCGCCCTGGCGGAGGATTTTTCCTGGGACAGGGTGCCCCGGACCGACATCGTGGTGCCCAGGGGGCTGTTTGAATAGGGAATGAAAAGGCGGGAGGCACTGGCCTCCCGCCTTTCGCTGTCCGCTTCCAGAACTTGTGCCTTGTGCCATCCAGGGTGAATCGGTTACAATTTTGGTATCATTCAGCCAAAGGAAGTGAACAAATTGCGAAAAATTGTGACGCTGCTCCTGTGCCTGCTGCTGTTTGCCGGGCCTGCGGGGGCGGTGGAGGTACTGGTGGACGGTGTGCCGCTGGAGAGCGATGTGGACCCGGTGGTGGTCAACAGCACCACCTACGTGCCCCTGCGCTCGGCTGCGGAGGCCCTGCGGGAGGACGCCCAGGTGACCTGGGAGGGTCAGGCCGTGGTCCGGGCCAGCGGCCTGGAGCTGACTGCCGTCCCCGGGGCGCTCTATCTGGAGGCCAATGGCCGGGCCCTGTACATAGCCGGCGGCGTCCGGACGGCGTCGGGCCGGGTGCTGGTGCCGGTGCGGGTGCTGGCCAAGGCCATGGACGCCCGGGTGGACTGGGACGGGAGGACGGGCACCGTGCTCCTCACCTCGGGCACCGGGGCCATTGAGGACGCCTCCTTATATTATAAGGAAGACGAGGTCTATTGGCTCTCCCGCATCATCTCCGCCGAGAGCAGGGGGGAGCCGCTGCTGGGCAAGATCGCGGTGGGCAACGTGGTGCTCAACCGGGTGGCCCACGGGGATTTCTCCGCCACCATCTACGGCGTCATCTTTGACGACCGGTGGGGCGGGCAGTTTGAGCCGGTGAGCAACGGCACCATCTATCAGACGCCTACGGCGGAGAGCGTCCTGGCCGCCCGGCTGGTCCTGGACGGCGCCGACGCGGCGGGGGACAGCCTGTATTTCCTGGCGCCCGCCCTCACCAGCAACCACTGGATTATGGAGAACCGGACCTTTGTGCTGCGCATCGGGGCCCACTGGTTTTACCGCTGAATAAATCAAGACAAAAGTCTGTTTTCTACAGGCCGCGGCCCGCTGGAATTTCCGGCGGGCCGCGTGTTTTTGCTTGAAAACGAGAAAATTTTTTCAATTTGTGATTTAAAATTTTTGGAAACAGGTTAGCCGACAGCACCTTCCAGTTTTAAACAGGAATTTATACAAGTTTCATACAGAATATGTATATTAATGGAATTTACAAGAGCGGGGAAGAGGGGCGGAATGGAGGGCGGCGTCTGGACGGAGGAGAGAGGAAAGGGAAATAATGGGAGCAGTGAAAAGCCTTGGGGGACAAGGGATTGACCCTGTTTTGGACCTGGGGCAGGGCGGCGGCAGAGGGAGATGACACGGGCGGGTGCGTGGGCTGAAAAGAACTTGTTTTCCTTTTTTTGAAATAAAATGAGAATAAATGGGTAAAATACCAGATGAACGCACATATAGCCGTTACTATTTGTAACCGTCAAATTGCATGAAAAACGATCGAAACAAGCCTTTGACAAAACTTTCTCTTGCAAAATGTGAAAAGTGGGGTTACAATACGGTTACAAAAAACAACAAAACAGAAAACAGGAAACAGGAGTACATGTTATCATGAAGAAGCGATTGCTTTCCGCAGCCATGTGTCTGGCGCTGGTGTTCGCCCTTGCCAGCCAGGCTGCAGCCACGGAGACCCCCAGCATCACGCTGGATGGCGCTGCCCTTCAGATGGAAGTGGCCCCTATGGTGGTCAACCGAACCACCTATGTCTGTTACTGGCCCGTTGTCAAAGCCATGTATCCCGACGCCACGGCGGCCTGGGAGAATGACCGGGCGGTGGTCCGGGCCCAGGGCCTGGAGCTGACCATCCAGCTGGGCGCGCCCTACCTGGTGGCCAACGGCCGCTATCTCTACTTTGAGGGCGGCCCCCTCCTGCAGGACGGCAACATCATGGTCCCCATCCGCACCCTGGCTCAGGCCCTGGGCGCTGCGGTGACCTGGGAGAAGGCCTCCGGCTCGGTGGCTATCCAGTCGGGCTCCGGCCCCATCCTCTCCGGCGA
Organism: Pseudoflavonifractor intestinihominis; assembly: GCF_040096055.1. Taxonomy (NCBI): domain Bacteria; kingdom Bacillati; phylum Bacillota; class Clostridia; order Eubacteriales; family Oscillospiraceae; genus Pseudoflavonifractor; species Pseudoflavonifractor intestinihominis. The sequence continues at coordinate 35,919 of NZ_JBBMFK010000003.1, read as the reverse complement.
CCAGTACTACAACGCCGACAGCCTCTACTGGCTGTCCCACATCATCAACGCCGAGAGCGGCAACCAGCCCCTGGCGGGCAAGATCGCGGTGGGCAATGTGGTGCTCAACCGGGTCAACAGCCCCCTCTTCCCCAACACGGTGTACGGCGTGGTGTTCCAGCGCAATCAGTTCACCCCGGTGTCCAACGGCTCCATCTACCTGGAGCCCAACGCCGAGAGCGTGATTGCCGCGAAGCTGTGCCTGGACGGCGCCAACACCGCCGGCGCCAGCCTCTACTTCGTCAACCCCTACACCGCGCCCAACAGCTGGGCCTCCCGCAACCGGCCCTATGTGGCCACCATCGGCGCCCACGCCTTTTTCGCGTGACCCTCAAGAGCCCGGAAGCAACTGCTTCCGGGCTCTTGGCTTGTCTGCAAGACCTCTGTTCAAAAGCGACCGGCTGGAGGAGGGCGGGGGAGCGCGAGGGGGCAGCCGCCCGCCTCGCGTGGAATCGAATGCCCTGCAATGCCTTGCTGTGCAAGGCTTGCGGATAGCGGAGCGAGGACTTTTGTGCCGCTGTGCGGTGCAAAAGTAACGGCATCTTGAAGGCTGCCGAAAAAGTCCCTGGACTTTTTCGTCGGCCTGAGAGCCCGGAAGCAACTGCTTCCGGGCTCTTTCTTTCGCCATATCTCAATTTGCGTTCTCCGGGATTTGTGCTATAATGGTCGGAACGGAGCGCGGCGAGGGCCCCGCTCCATCTTCCATCCATGAACCGCTGTCCCTGAAAGGAGGAGGTTCCGCCTGTGAACGCAGCAATATCGCCCCAGGCCCTGCTGGACCAGCTGACCGCCCTGCTGGCCGCCAATCCGGAGCTGGGGGCCTGGTATACCGCCATCGTGCGCTTTGTGTTTCCCGTGCTGGCCCTGCTGATTCTCATCCGCTCCAACCGGTCCCTGCTGACGGTGCCCCATGTGCCCGAGGTATGGGCCTATCTCACCCTGCCCAACGGGGCCAGCGAGCCCCTGACCCACTGGGAGAACATCCTGGGCCGGGCCCCGGCTTCCGACGTGGTGCTGGGCTACCCCACCGTGTCCCGGCAGCACGCCGCCCTCATCCGGGCGGAGGACGACAGCTGGACGGTGTACGACCTGGACTCCAAGGGTGGCGTCACCGTCAACGGCAGGGAGGTGGAGGGCCAGGCCCCCGTGGCCTACGGCGACGTGCTGGCCCTGGGGGGCGTGGAGACCGTGCTGCTGGCCGTGTCCGAGGAGGAGCTGGAGGCCAGGAGGAAGGCCCGGAAGGCCCAGCGGCCCGTGTCCCCCTGGCTGGGGCTGGTGCTGCTCACCGTGTTTCAGGCCCTCACCGCCGTGCAGCTGGTGGTGGCCGAGGGGCAGGGGGCCTCGGTGGCCATCCCCACCACCTACCTGTGCCTGATGGCCGTCATGTGGGGCTACTTCATGTTCATGCGAGCCACAGGCCGGGTGGGCTTCGAGATGGAGACCATCGCCTTTTTCCTGTGCACCCTCTCCCTGGCGGTCACCGCCTCCAAGAACCCGGCGGGGCTGTTCAAGCAGTTCGCCGCCATCCTGCTGGGCCTGGCCCTCTTCGTGGTGCTGGGGCTCTTCATGCGGGACCTGGAGCGGGTGAAGAAGATCCGCTGGCTCATGGCGGCCGCCGCCATCTGCCTGTTGGGGGCCACCCTGGTGCTGGGCACCGGTCTCAACGGCGCGAAAAACTGGATCGTGCTGGGGGGCATGTCCTTCCAGCCCTCTGAGATCGCCAAGATCTGCTACATCTTCGCCGGGGCCGCCACCCTGGACCGGCTCTTCCGCAAGCGGAACCTGGGGCTGTTCATCGTCCTCACCGGGGCCTGCATGGGCTGCCTGGCCATTATGAGCGACTTCGGCACCGCGGCCATCTTCTTCGCCGCCTTCCTGGTCATCGCCTACCTCCGCTCGGGCGACTGGGCCACCCTGGGCCTCATCACCGCCGCGGGCATCGGCGCCGCCGCCGTGGTGGTCACCCTGAAGCCCTATATTCTCCGCCGCTTCGCCACCTGGGGCCACGCCTGGGAGTACGCCTCTTCCGGCGGCTTCCAGCAGACCCGCACCATGTCCGCCGCCGCCTCCGGCGGCCTGGTGGGCGTGGGCGCGGGGGAGGGCTGGCTCCAGCGGGTCAGCGCCTCTGAGACCGACCTGGTCTTCGGTATGCTCTGCGAGGAGTGGGGCCTCATCATCGCCGCCCTGGCGGTGGTGGCCATCGTCACCCTGGCCGTGTTCGCGGTCCGGTCCTGCCGGGCGGGCCGCTCCAGCTTCTACACCATCGCCGCCTGCGGCGCCGCCGGGCTCATGGTGGTTCAGACCTGCCTGAACGTGTTCGGCGCGGTGGACATCCTGCCCCTCACCGGCGTCACCTTCCCCTTTGTGTCGGTGGGCGGCTCGGCCATGATGGGCTCCTGGGGCCTGCTGGCCTTCCTCAAGGCCACCGACACCCGGCAGAACGCCAGCTTTGCCATCCGCCTGCCCGCCAAAAAACGGGGCAAGCGGCAGGCCGCGCCCGTCAGGCCGGAGGAGGAAAGCGACTGGGAGGAAGGAGATGAGCAGGCGTGAAACGGATTGAAAAACGGGCGGGCGTGTGCCTGATTCTGGCCGCCGCCCTGGTGCTGGGCCTGGGCTTCTACGCCCTGCGCTACCTGCTCTACGGCGGCAAGTGGGTGTCCCTGGCCGCCAACCGCCACCTCTACAACAGCGCCGGGCAGCTCTCGGTGGGCCGGGTGCTGGACCGGGACGGGGACGTGCTCTCCTGGGCCGACGAGAACGGCAACCGGTGCTACTACGACGGCGAGACCGTCCGCAAGGCCACCCTCCACGCCGTGGGGGACGCCTCGGGCAAGATCGGCACCGGGGCCCTGGTGGCCTTTGCCGACAAGCTGTCCGGCTACAACCCCATCACCGGCGCCTACAGCCTCCAGGGCACGGGCAACGACCTGTACCTGACTCTGGACGCCCGGTACAACTACATCGCCTACAACGCCCTGAACGGCCGGAAGGGCGCGGTAGGGGTGTACAATTACAAGACCGGCGAGATCCTCTGCATGGTCTCCACCCCCACCTTTGACCCGGCCAACCCGCCTGTCATCGAGGAAGGGGACGAGCAGTACGACGGCGTGTACCTCAATCGATTCCTGTCGGGCACCTTTGTGCCCGGCTCGGTGTTCAAGACGGTCACCCTGGCCGCCGCCATTGAGAACATCCCCGACCTGTTTGAGCGCCGCTGGACCTGTACCGGCTCCACCCAGGTGGGGGAGGGCGCCGTCACCTGCCCCTATGCCCATGGGGATATGGATATCTATGGGGCCCTGGCCTCCTCCTGCAACGGCGTGTTTGCGGAACTGGCCACTGAGCTGGGGCCGGAGGTGATGGCATCCTACGCCCAGAAGGCGGGGCTGACCTCCAGCTATCAGGTCAGCGGCATTCCCACCGCCAAGGGCCGCTTCGACCTGACCAGCGCCACGGTCAACGACCAGGGCTGGGCCGGCGTGGGCCAGTACAGCGACGCGGTAAACCCCTGCGCGCTGATGGTCTACATGGGGGCTATCGCCAGCGGCGGCAAGGCGGCGGTGCCCCAGCTGGTGCTCCGCACGGAGAACAGCCTGGGCTGGAGCCTGCCCTATTTCAAGCACACCACCGGCCGCCTCATCGAGTCGGACACGGCAGAGGTCCTGGCCGACATGATGGCCCGCAACGTCACCGAGACCTACGGTGCCTCCCGTTTCCCCAATATGGACATCTGCGCCAAGTCGGGCACAGCGGAGGTGGGGGGCGGCAAGGCCCCCAACGCCTGGTTCGCCGGCTTCCTGCGGGGCGAGGATACGCCCTACGCCTTTGTGGTGCTGGTGGAGAACGGCGGCAGCGGCGCGGATGTGGCGGGCGCTGTGGCAGCCCAGGTGCTGGATGCGGTGGTAAACGGATACTGAGCGGAGATGACATGTATGGACAATAAAGTGTACGCGGTGCGCTGTACCGACTACGCCCAGGCGGGCGAGAAGCTGGAAGCGCTGCTGGACATGATGGGCGGCATGGGCCGCTTTGCCAAGGCAGGGGAGACCCTGGCCCTGAAGGTGAACCTGCTGGAGTCCATCGCCCCCGACCGGGCGGTGACCACCCACCCGTCGGTGGTGGCGGCGGTGGCGGCCCAGACGGCCAGGGCAGGGGCAAAGGCGGTCATTCTGGACAGCCCCGGCGGCGGCCACTGGCAGAACAGCCCCGCCGCACTGGAGAAGCTCTACAACGTCACCGGCATGGCGGAGGCCGCCCGGCAGTCCGGGGCGGTGCTCAACTACGACATGAGCCGGGAACAGCGCTCTTTCCCCCAGGGGGAGCTGGTGCGCTCCTTTGAGGTGCTGTCCGCCCCCTTTCAGGCCGACGGAATTATCAACCTGTGCAAGCTGAAGACCCACATGTTCATGATGATGACCGGCGCGGTGAAGAACACCTTCGGCCTGATCCCCGGTCTGGCCAAGGCCGGGTGCCACACCCGGTTCCAGAGCAAGGAGCAGTTCGCCCACATGCTGCTGGACCTGTGCGCTCTGGCGGCGCCCCGGCTGTCGGTGATGGACGCGGTAGTGGGCATGGAAGGGGCTGGCCCAGGAGCTTCCGGCACGCCCCGGCCCGTGGGGCTGCTGCTGGCATCGGAGAACCCCCTGGCGCTGGACGTGGTCGCCGGCGCCGTCATGGGCCTGAGAAAGGCCGACAATCCGCTGCTGCTGGCGGCGGAGCAGCGGGAGCTGGGGCCGGTGGACCTGGACCAGGTGGAGCTCATCGGCCTGGACAAGACTGAACTGCCGGTGCCCGGTTACAGGCTGCCCCCCGCGCCCAAGGGGAACATGGTGGGGCTGCCGGCGGCGCTCAACCCCCTGGTGGATCTGGCCCGGCGGGCCCTGTCCGCCACGCCCCGGATGACCGAGGCCTGCGTGGGCTGCGGCATCTGCGCCGCCTCCTGCCCGGTGAAGGCCATCGCCGTGAAGAACCGCCGGGCCCGGATCAACACCGGCAAGTGTATCCGCTGCTACTGCTGCCACGAGCTGTGCCCCCACAAGGCGGTGGAGCTGCACACCGGCGTACTGTCCCGCCTGCTGCGGGGATAGCGAGAAAAAACGCGCGGAACCGGTAAAGCGGTTCCGCGCGTTTTATACTCCCTGGTTCAGCGCTCTTTCTCGTCGGTGAGGGCGGCGTAGAGCTCCTGGGGGTTGGAGACGATCTCCGTGGCGCCGTGGGAGAGGAGGAAGTCCCTGTCCCGGAAGCCCCAGCTCACCGAGATGCAGGGCAGGCCCGCGTTGCGGGCGGTGGCGATGTCCACGTCGGAGTCGCCGATGTACACGGCCCCCTCGGCGGGTACGCCCAGCTCCTGAAGGGCCTTGAACACAGTGTCGGGGGCGGGCTTGTGGGCCACGCCCTGGGACTCGCCGATGGCCACCGGGATCAACCCCTCAAAGTAGGTCTGACACAGGCCCTTGACGGCGCTGTCGAACTTGTTGGACACGATGGCCAGATGGAAACCCTCCTGGCCCAGGCGGGAGAGCATCTCCGTGATGCCGGGGTAGGGAGCGGTCTTGTTCTCCATATTAATAAAGTAGTGGGCCCGGAAATCGCTGAGGCATTTGGCGGTCAGGGCCTCCGGCGTGCCCTCGGGCACAGCCCGGGCGATGAGCTTGCCCACGCCGTTGCCCACAAAACAGCGGACCTCGTCCAGGTTGCGGCCGGGCAGGCCGTTGACCGCGAGGGCGTAATTGGTGCTGTCGGCCAGGTCCTGGAGGGTGTTCAGAAGGGTGCCGTCCAGGTCAAAGACCGCGGTATGATATCTCATGTAAATCCCCCGTTCCGCCGCGCTGGGCGGCGCAGATAGAGTAATGTTCCCCCCGGCAGGCGGGGGACGCCGCAGCCGCTGGCGGCCGCCCGGAGGGCGGGACGTCGGGCGCGCTCCCGGCGGCGGGATGCCTTCCGCCGGGACCTTTATTATAGGCCAGCACCGTGGAAAAATCAATCAGGCCGGAGGAGGTGGAGAGGAAAAAGATTTTTTCGCATTTCTGAAATTTACGCTTGACAATTCCGGCCGCCTCTGGTATTATTACATTCGTTCCGCACGGGACAAGCGCGGACCACAAGTCAATCATGGGGGTATAGCTCAGCTGGGAGCCTGATAAATTAAAAGTATGCCCCCAATGAGCAACCAACAATCGACAACTTCATACCGCGTACCCTATAAACTTCCGTTTTTGGAAGAATATGGGGGTATAGCTCAGCTGGGAGAGCGCTTGAATGGCATTCAAGAGGTCAGCGGTTCGATCCCGCTTATCTCCACCAAAGGGTACGCAAAAGGCTTGTTTTCGTGAGAAAACAAGCCTTTTCCCTTTTCTATGATGAAATCGGCATATCCCTGCCATCTCAGCACTCCCAAAAGGGGGGCGTTCCGTGTGAACGCCCCCCTTTTTTTGTGTCCCAAGTTGGGACGGATTTAAAATCGTTTTGAAGAAACTCGTCGGACCAATATTGTGCCATAGAGCCAAATCCAGCCCCTCTTGCCAACCAAACAGCAAGTTTAGATGATGTGACGCATTTGAATTATATGATACCCCCCCAACAAAACACCAATTATTGGATTATATACAATTTTTTATAAAAACGAAAACGGACTCATTTTATTCCGTTTCCATGGAATCCCCTTTCAAAGAATGGTAAAATTGGTTTGACTCATTAGTTAAATCTTCTACTCGTTTTTTCACTTTTCCTGAGAGATCCTCCGCAACTTGTTTCAAAAAATCCACAGATTTACCGCCGCCCCATTGATTGTTTTCGATTTCACTAACATATGTTTGTATAATAATTGGTAGTATTTCCATGTAAAGCATTACAAATAAAGTTGCTATACGTTCATCTTCATTTTCAAAACTTAAGTATTCTCCTTGATAACGTATAAAATCGCAAGAAACAACGTTCTTTATACTTAAAGCCATATCAATATTTTCATGTTTTCCATAGTTGATAGCCAATTTGATCTGATTGAGGTTTTGGCTTTCAAGCAAAAAAGAAAGTGTACTGATTATATTTATCACTGATTCTCCAACGGCACTGACTTTGGTTAATAAGTCCTCAGTGTCCCCCTTTATCCCTCGAATAGAATCAATAGTTAAATTTTGAAGATCTTCACTTTCACTGACGAATATATTTTCTCCTTTGTATACTTTACTGATTAGCCAAACAAACAAATCGTCTGTTAAATTTAGAGGACTTTTCTTAATTTCATTTTTTCCGCTGTAAGCTAATAATTTTCGGAGCATTGTCATTGCCCCCGTATTTCTTGTGACTATATATCGGATTTTGTCATTACATAAATATGGAATTATATAGCCTTCTTTTTTTACTTTATCATCTTCCATCCCTACCGAGAATTGTTCAAAAGAATACCGAAAGCAATTAAATGTCGTTTCTTTCCCATTAAATTTTAAGGTGCAGTCGTGTTCTAAAGATTTTTCAACATTCCAATTAATGTAACTAAGAGATGTACTAGATCGTTCATCATCATGCGGAGAAGTAAGTAATCGTTCAACTTCCTGTAAACTCGTCGTTTTTTCGTCGACCCATGTAGTTGTAGATAAATTAGGCATTAATGTACCTCCCTATTGCAAATCTTAATTTCATTTGTATCGAAACAAACCAACCATTTAGCAAAACCGTCAAGAAGTAATTGGGGGCGCAGAGTAATAGACAAAAATTCATCGTCTGCATTCTGGATAAATGGGATTTCTATAATTTGGCTGATTGATATGCTTTTTTGTCCATTATTTACAATAACCCTATCAAAGTGAAATGTGAGCAAATTATTCTCATATTTTAACACTCTATTACTGGATGGCACCTGAGAGGATAACCACTCAGGTAGACTAAACTGCAATTTAGATTTATATAGATAGTCGGGATTACCATTTAAAAGTATCTGACATTTAATTTTTGAAACATTCATTGTGGATGCACCACAAATTATCGTTGGGGTATTTTTTATGGTTTTTTCCTCTTCTTTTGTATAGAAAATGCAATTTATGGTGGCGCACAAACTGGAGCATTTTCTCTTGATACCTTCCCAAATTGCTTCACAGATGGCTAAATATATGGTTAATCCAAATTCAAATTTATACTCTTGTGGGACAATTGTCACATAATCAAAAATATTTAGGACGTTTAAACCTACTACTGCTATAAGTGGAATTAAAATTGCTTTAATTGCGGTCTGGACGCTAAATGGAATTTTCATCCTAAGCACCTCGCAATATACTCACTCAAAAAATCCGAAATTTTCTTGTAGTACTGCCTAGATGCTGTAAAAATTCCATTAACATAGAGAGAAAAATGTTCTCCTGACGGTTTCTCCATAAAAAGGGTGGACTTAATATCAATTGAATCTTCTTTTTGAAGAAACTCCATATAGCGTCGAAGGACAGACCAATATGCTTTATTTTGATAAAGGGAACTGAGCATTGATTTAATCGTTTCATCTAATTCGTCATCTTCGACTAAAAAATCAAATGACAAAATTTCTATATTTTTCTCTAGTAAAAAGTGTTCGCAAAGGCCCAGCATTATATCAGAAGTAATTATTATTTGTCGAAATCCTTGGCGTTGAGCATTGCGAATCAAATCATAATAGTTTTCATCAGCTTGATAGCAAATAGATAATACCCGTTTAGTTGAAATTTCTTGAAATAATTTTCCCTTTACAGTTTCCATTTTAGTTCCCCCAGCATGTTTCTATTGCCACCTATTTATATAACAGCGAACTATTAAACTTATTATATCAGAATTTACTCAGTACACAATGCCTCTGAGCCAATATTTGGCTCTTTTTTCATGGCCAAATGGAGGTGATAACATGAGCCAAGCAATTTCTTTTGATTATTTCTACGGCGGTCAGTCGGATGCTTTCAGCTACTACCGCATCCCCCGGCTGCTGATTACCGGCCAGCAATTCAAGGGGCTGTCCACGGACGCCAAACTGCTTTATGGGCTGCTGCTGGACCGTATGGGCCTGTCCTCCCGAAACGGCTGGTATGACGAGCTGGGCCGCGTTTATATTTACTATCCTCTGGACGAGATACAAGCCGACCTGAACTGCGGGCATGATAAAGCCGTCAAGCTGCTGGCCGAGCTGGATACCGGCAAGGGCATCGGCCTGATCGAGCGCGTCAAGCAGGGCCAAGGCCGTCCAGCCAAAATCTACGTCAAGCAGTTTACTACCGCCGAGATCCCCCAGCCGCCAGCACCGCCCCCCGAGCCGGAGGAACCGTACCCCAGACTTCTGAAAACCGGAAGTCAAGACTTCGGAATATCAGAAGTCTTGACTGCGGAAAACCAGACTTCAAGACTTCGGAAAAACGGAAGTGCAGACTTCGGAAAATCCGACGGAAGTTATAATAATATAATCTATCCTGAAAATAGTTATCTTGATCCATCTATCTATCCATCCCAAAGCATCGCAGTACGACAGATGGATAGATGCGAGGTCAGAGAAGAAGTGAAAGAGAACATCGAGTACCAGAGGCTTGCAGAGCAGTACGGCTATGAGGAAGTAGATGCAATCCTCGACCTTATCACCGACACGCTTTGCAGCACCAGCCCTACCATCCGCATTGGAGGCGGCGAGATTCCCATTGAGGCGGTAAAGGACCGTTTCTGGCGGCTGGAGCAGTCCCATATCGAGTATGTCTTTGACCGCATGAGGGAGAACACCACCAAGATCCGCAATATCCGAGGGTATCTGCTGACCGCCCTGTATAATGCCCCCGTTACCATCGGGCATTACTTTCAGGCCGAGGTACAGCATGACCTATACGGGCAGTAAAGCCAGCAGGCGTAGGAGGTGAAGTCAGCAAAACTGCATACTGCCTTTCGTTTTGCGTCCCAAGTTGGGACGCATTTTTGCTATCCGGGAACAAAAAGGAGGTATTCAATGCCCGAGAACAAAGAAATCCCCAATCAGAACACACTTTTCTCTTCCAACAGTCAATCCCATTCTCCCCCTAAACCCGCCGAACCGGCCAAGGCGCCAGATGCCAAAGCCGCGCCTGCCGCTGACGCCAAGAAACCCACCGAGCCAGCCAAGGGGCCGGATACCAAGACTCCGCCCGCCGCTGACGGTAAGAAACCCGCTGGACCGGCCAAGGGACCGGATGCCAAGGTTGCGCCTGCGGCTGACAGTAAGAAACCCGCCGAGCCAGCCAAGGGGCCGGATACCAAGACTCCGCCTACGACTGACGCCAAGAAACCCACCGAGCCACCCAAAGCGCCGGATACCAAGACTCCGCCCACCGCTGATACCAAGAAACCCACCGAGCCAGCCAAGGCACCGGATACTAAGGCTGCGCCTGAGGCTGATGCCAAGAAACCCACTGAGCCAGCCAAGGCACCAGATGCTAAGGCCCCGCCTGCGGCTGATGCCAAGAAACCCACCGAGCCACCCAAGGGGCCGGATGCCAAGGCTGCGCCTACGGCTGACGCCAAGAAACCCGCCGAACCGGCCAAGGCACCGGATACCAAGGCCCCGCCTGCCGCTGACGGCAAAAACCCCGCCGAGCAATCCAAGATACCGGATACCAAGACCACACCTGCCGCCGTCCCACCGAAAACCGCAGAGGCGGCGAAAGACCCGGTTAAGGGTGTAAAAATCACACAGATTTTTGCAGACCGTCTGGAAAAACCAGACGAAAAGGCGCTGAAGGACCTGCCTATCCCCCAAGAGGGCGAGGGCTTTTCCATCCGCCTGCATCCCGACTATTTCTTTGATTTTCTGGACCATCCCTTTACCGTCAACCGCGAGGTGGACGACTACAAGGAGCTGTTTGACTCCATCAAGGCCAACGGCATCAACGAGCCTGTCAAGGCCCGTCCCCGTGAGGGCGGCGGTCTGGAGCTGATCTCCGGCCACCGCCGCCATGACATTGCCAAGCAGCTGAATTACCCTGTCCCGGTCATCATCGAGCAGGTGGACACCAACGACGCCCAGATCGAGTGCGTGGACGGCAACCTGCACCGTCAGGATATTCCCACCTCAGAGCTGGCCCGCGCCGCCAAGATGAAGATGGAGGCGCTGGCCCGCAAGGCGGGCCGTCGTTCCAAAATGGACCAGCTCACCGGCCCTAGCAAGCGCACCGACCAGATTGTGGCCGAGGACATGGGGATGAGCCGCAACCAGGTCAACCGCCTTGTCCGCATCGACTCCCTTGTGCCGGAGCTGAAAAAGCGCGTGGACGATAAAAAGCTGGCGTTCAATACGGCGGTAGAGCTATCCTACTTGAAACCGGAGGAACAGGGCAAGGTTGCGGACTTTATCGAGGACAGCGGCCATTCCCCCACATTGGAGCAGGCTACCCAGCTGAAGGAGGCCAGCCGGGCGGCGCAGGAGGCGGAAAAGGCCGCCGCCAAAGCCCCTCCCGCGAAAGCACCGTCGTCCACCCCGCAGGCCCCGGCCCAAGGTGAGGAAAAGGCACCCGCACCGCTGGACACGAAAAAAATCGCCTCCATCGTCAAGGAAAAGCCTGAACCGGAACAGAAGTATATCTTTACCAGCACGGAGCTGAAGGAGTATTTTCCCAATGTTCGCCTGCCTACCACCAGTGAGGTCAAACGCAAAGTGTTTGACGCGCTGGATTTGCAGAAAAAAGTGCAGGAGCGCCAGCAGGCCAAGCAGGCCCTCAAGGACAGTATGAAAACCCCAGCCAGATAACGGTTTTGACAGCAGCGCCGAAAGGCGCTTTTTTTGTGTCAAAATCAAAAAAGGAGGATTTTTTATCTGAATGTTTTAGTAGTGGAACCGGGCTATGCCCCCTATGAAAAGGAGATCAATGGCCTGCGTGAGATGCAGGCTGTTGTGGGCGGGAGCATACAAGCTATTTATCCCTATCAGGAACCCGTCGCTATCGTCTGCAATGATGAAGGCATCTTAAAACACCTTCCATTCAACCGGAGCATCGAGGGCGGTTATGGCGGTGTGTTCGGCACGTTTTTTGTCTGCGGGCAGGGTGCGGAATCGTTCTGTTCGCTGACACCGGAGCAGGTCAAGACCTACAAACAGAAATTCCATCAGGCGGAAATCCTGTTGGGCGCAGCCGGAAATGAACCTATTACTCTGAAAGTGGAGCCGCGCACCAAAAATAAGCCCTCTAAAGGGCTTAGCCATCCCACCCCGCCGGGACGCGAGTAAGGCGGTGAATCCATGAACGACTACGAAGAACGAAAACAGGCCCGGATAGACCGTTACCGGGAGAAGGCAGAAAAGGCCCGCCAGCAGAGCAGCCAGCTTTCCCATGAATCTGTTTCCATGCTGGAGCACATTCCGCCCGGCCAGCCCATTTTGGTGGGCCATCACTCAGAGCGGGGGCACCGGAAGTTGCTGGAGCGGTCAGACCGGAAAATGGAGCAGTCCATCGCCGCATCGGAAAAGGCGGATTATTACGAGCATAAGGCAAGGGCAGCTGAGAGCAATACTGCTATTTCCTCAGATGACCCGGCGGCACTGGAAAAGTTGCAGGCCAAGCTGGCACGGTTACAGGAAAAGCAGACGTTTATGAAAACGGTCAACGCCTACTACCGCAAGCACCAGACCTGCCGGGGCTGTGAGGGCGTATCGCCTAAGCTGGCCGCAGAGCTGGATAACAGCATGGCGGACGCCTATTCATGGGTGACTGCCCCGTATCCCTCCTATGCCCTGTCCAACAACAATCAGGAGATCCACCGGATACAGGAGCGCATCAAGCAGTTGGAGCGCAACCGGGACGTTGGTTTTCAGGGCTGGGAGTTTGAAGGCGGCCATGTCGAGGCCAACGCGGACTTAAACCGCCTGCAAATCTTTTTTGACGAGATCCCCCCGGCTGAAACCCGCAAAGAGCTGAAAAGCCGGGGCTTTCACTGGGCGAGGAGCGAGGGGGCATGGCAGCGCCAGCTCACCCGCGACGCCATCTATGCCGCCAGCCGGATACCTGCCATCTGCCCCACAGACGGGACAGACCCCCGGAAACTTCAACCCACAGCCAAGAGCAAGAACACACCGGAACGATAGGAGGAACCGACTATGAACGTCATCAACGCCAGCATCACCAAGATGGAAGAAATCGAGATTTTTGGTATCCCCGCTCTCTATACGCCCCACAAGGTCAGCCGTCAGACCGTCCATCTGGGGATGTACTGCTACGAGTTGCAGGCGGCCCCGGAGGATTGGTGCCAGCCCCGCCGCCTGATGAACGAGGTGGACGAGGGCTTTTACGGTACCGTCCTCACCCCTGTCCCGGTGGAGGGCGCAGACGGCGAGGGCCTTGCCATCGGGCCGGAGGACTTTAAGGACGAGCTGGGGATCGGCAGCTACACCCCCGCCGAGTTCGAGGACAAATACCTGTCCCCCCACTATGACCCCCTGCGGCTGGAACAAATCTATGGAAAGGCAGATTGAAGGAAAATCTCCTGTCAATCCAGCCGTTGAGAGGCGCCAGCGGACAGCGACGCCTCCGGCGTCGCTGTCCGCGCAAGTACGGCATTTGTGCCACAAACGCCACTTGTCAGGGGGATACCCCCTGAAACCCCACTCGAAATGCGTCCCAAGTTGGGACAGATAAACTTACACGCAGAGAGGATGATGCCATGAGAACAAGGCCCCGCTGTATCGGCCTGTGGCTGAACGACGCAGAGCATGAACACCTCATGCGCCAATGCGCCGCTACCGGCCTCAACGCCAATGCACATATCCGCAAGCTCATCATGGGCGAGAACCTGCGCCCACGCCCGCCGGATGCCTATGCCGCCCTGCTGCGGGAGCTGTCCGCCATCGGCAACAACATCAACCAGCTGGCCCATCAGGCCAATGCCCGGGGTGAGGCTACCCGCGCTGAGATCCATGCAGCGTCAGAGCTGGTGCAGCAGGCGTGGTGGCTGGTACGGGAGGCGGTGTAGTGGCCTATGACAAAATCATCCCCGTAAGAGCAAGGCTGGATCACTGTGCCGATTATGTACTCAACCCGGAGAAAACCAGCCTGCCGGATGGAGGCCCCCGCCTTGCCACCGCAATCAACTGCCAGCTGGATACCGCCTACTGGGACATGATGGCTACCAAGCGCCGCTGGGGCAAGAGCGGCGGCGTGCAGGGCTACCATATCATCCATTCCTACACTCCCGGCGAGGTGACGCCCATGGAGGCCCACGAAATGGGAGTGGAGCTGGCCCAAAGGCTGCTGGGTGATAAATACGAGGTCATCGTTTCCACCCATTTGGACCACGATCACCTCCACTGTCATATCCTGTTCAACTCCGTAGGATTCATGGACGGCGCTAAATTCCGCAACAACTTTCAGGACTACTACCGGGATATTCGGGGCATCTCCAACGAGGTGAGCCGCGCCCACGGCGTTTCCGTCATTGAGCCGGAGGCCAAGGGAGAGCACTATGCGGAATGGAGCGCCGGGCAGAGCGGCAAGGCCACGGTGCGGGGCCTGATCCGGCAGGACATGGACGCCGCTATCAACAGCGCTTTTACCTATCAGACCTTTTGGGAGCAGCTTGCCAGGATGGGCTATACCATCAAGCGCGGCCCCAATGTAAAGCACACCGCCGTCCGGCCGCCGGGCGGCGCTCGCTTTATCCGCCTTGCCAGTCTGGGGGACGGCTATACGGAGGATGCCATCAAGGAGCGGCTGGCCGGGGTGCGGCGTGGGGAATCTCCCATAGCGGCATCGCCCCCGAAACCACCGTCCCGGCGCTATGCCGTTAAAAATGGGCTGCTGCCACGCCGCCCCCATCAAAAATTAAAGGGCTTTCGCGCCCTGTACGTCCACTATCTGTATCTGTTAGGCATCCGCAGGCCCTCCCCCAAGCGTCCGCCCCTGCCCTTCAGCGTCCGCAAGGAGGTCACACGGCTGAACCGCTATGTAGCGCAATTCCGCTTTTTGCAGGCCAACCGCGTAGACAACGCAGCGCAGCTCGCTATGCTGGGGGACGCTTTACAGGCGGAGATAGACGCCCTGACGGACCAGCGGAAAGACCTGTATCGCCGCAAACGGCGGGGGCAGGACGTGGACGGCGAGATACAGGCCATTACACAGAAATTGCGCCCCCTGCGCCAAAAGCTCAAGACCTGCGGCCAGATTGAACAGGCTGTCAGCCATATCCGGTCACAGACGGAGCTTTGCAGGGACGCGCAGAGAAAGGAGCAGGAACATCAAAAAGCCATTACTAAAACTCGTCAAGCAAGATCTCAAAAATTTTCTCCGCCTGATCGGTGATTGCCGTCCCACCTTAGACCCGGACAGCCTGCGGCTGGATATTCAAAAACTGGAGCGCTGTGAGGCTGCGGACTACCTGTTTCTGGTCCGCCGGGAGAAATCCTATCTGTTCCCCATCGAGGAGGTCTATGTGCCGGAGCAGTACGCCTACCTCTGCTGGACGGCCTACACCCTGTTCCCGGATATGCCGGTGGACGCCTTTTATTTCCATGTGGAGGATACCGAGATCGGGATACGCGGCACGATTACCCTGCTGGATTACGGGCAGTCCGCAGCAGATGTGTTACAGGTGGCGGAATATCCATTGGAAAAGCGTGCCGCCCATGTCCTGCACCAGATGAAACACTGGCGGGAGCACGCCAAGCTCTGCACCGTCGCGGAGATGGTGGCGGCGATGGGAGGTGAGCCGAAGTGGATGTGAGCGGCGAAGTGGCGGACCTGATGGTAAAGGAGAGCCTGCAAGCTGGGGAAACTGCGGTCAAACTGGCGGCGTCCGGCATTAAGAATGTCGCCGCCCTGCTGATTGCTTTAGCCCAGTCAGACCGCAAGATCATCGGGAAAACCAGCATCAAGAAACTGACAAAGGACCCGTCCCCAGCCATGGTCCTGCCCCTCAAAGCCAAGGATGTGGAGCAGTTTTCCAAGTTGGCGAAAGAGTACGGCGTCCTGTACGTTATCGCCCGTCCCAAGGGGAAAGAGGGCGCGGATGTGGACATCATCTCCAATGAGCGGTACTCCGCCAAGCTCAACGCCTTATTTCAGGCCATGGGCTACCCGCTGCCTGAGCAGCAGAAGGAGCAGGATAAGGAATCCAAGGAGGGCGACGCAAAAAAAGCCGCCTCCCGCGCTCAACAAGGGAGATCCTCGCCCGAGCGCGGGAATGGCTCGAAACCGCAGACGAGGACAATTAAATCCGCTTTGTCGGAAAAGGCGGAGCAACCGACAGAGGGCAAGCCCTCTGTCCGGGGCCGTCTGGCCGCGCTGCAAGCGGCCTCCAAGAGCATGGAGAAATCTACCCCCGTGCGGCAGAAGGAGCGCACACGCTGAAAACCACTACATCATTTTATAAGGAGGAATTGGCATCGCTAATCTTGCAGACATTATTTCTCAGAAAAACGCCAGTGATGAGCGCTGGAAGTTTGAACGGCAGGCCGAGCGCGACAACGCCACGGCCATGCAGGACGCCGGCATCATGGAGATCGCCAGCAATCCCGAGGCGTATGTCCGGTATCTGGAGCTTCAGGGGGACAATCCCCATTACAGCCCCGGCAACATCGCCCTCGCCATGTTCCAAAATCCCGAAGTGACGCAGTTCGGCACCCGAGAGAAGTGGAAAACCATGGGCCGCAGCGTCAAGGACAGCGAGGCCGGAAAGAGCTTTCAGATCTTCTCCCGCGGTTCCTTTGGCAAAGGCTATGTGCTGGCCCCCGCCTATGACATTTCCCAGACCTATGGGCGGGAGGTCAAAAAGGTCACGCTGGAAAACGGCTCGCCGGAGATGGAAAAGGCTCTGACCACCGTGCTCAACTACTCCGTCGTGCCGGTGGTCATCGACGGAGGGCTGGACTGCCCGGCCTACTATGACGCAGACAAGATGGAGCTGGCAGTCAACCCGGATTACCCGGACAACGAGGCGTTTGCCGCCATCGCCGCCGAGGTAGCCCATTCCCGGCTGCACGCCAAGTGAGTAAACGCCTATTACACCCGCGCCGAGTGTGATTTGGACGCCCAGAGCATTTCCTGTATCCTGTGCCGCCGATTCGGCGTGGAGCGCAGTATGCCGGACCTGTCCCGTCTGGGGGAACTGTACAGCGGATGGGCGACGCCGGAGGTACGGCAGGCGCTGGACAGCGTGCAGGATATGAGCAAGAAGATGGTGAACTCCATTGAGCGCAATATCGCGCCCCCTGAGCACACACGGGGAAATCCAGTCAAGCGGCCGGAACGGTAAGGGTGTTATCTCCCCTGCGGGGAGGGTATCCCGCCGCCTGCCCGCCGTCAAGGCCGGACGATTGCTGGCGCAATCGCCCGCGAGCCGCCCCCTTGCGGGGGCGGGCCTTGACTGCGGCCATCCGGCAGGATAGCGGACACCAAGGGGATAACACCCTCACAGGGCGCGCCTTGCGCGCCCTGTGTCCATGCTGGGGGCGGGTGCGCCGCCCGTCAGCCGGTGCTGACCCCGGCCCGATTTTTGTGTCCCAAGTTGGGACAGATTTTCTATACTTTGCTTTACGTCCCAAGTCGGGACGTATTTTTTTGCCCCTTTTTCATTTTAGACTTTATCAAATATGGAGGTAATGCTTATATGACCATGAAAAAACGCGCCCGTTCCGCATTGGCCCTGCTGCTGGCCGTGGTACTCTGCATCGGCATGGTGCCCACCGCCTTTGCCGCCCAGCAGGACAGTTACCACGATCCCGCTGAGAACTGGCAGGAGGCCAACAACCGCACCAACGAACTGGACGCCAATGCCACCGTGACCCACGAAACCTTTAACTGCAAGGTCTGCAAGCAGCAGACTTCCTTTATCGTGTTCCGCACCCCCGAATATACAAAGGATGGTGCAACAGCCATGAGCCGCAATGTCAAGTATTCGGACGGCACCATGGTAGACGGCGAGGGTAAAGGTTCTATTCTGGACGGCGTGCCCGGAGAGGACAGCACCTATACAGGATTTCACTGGACGAAAGCCGTGTGTGAAACCTGCGGGAGCATCAACACCAATATGGCCAAGACGGACTACGGCTACCTGAAGAATGTCTACTGGCTCTACGATTGCGCCAACAATTTCTTTGAGGAACTGCCGGAAACACAGACCATTGAGCAAGCGGACAGCGAGTATCACCGCGTCATCACCACCAGCGGCGAGTATTGCGGATTCTGCTACGGCACCTTCAAGGAGGAAAATTCCACGTTGGAGCGCCACCACATGGAGAACGCCATCCGACCCGAACTGGCCCATGACCGCTTTGTGGAGATGGATACCTGCGCGGACTGCGGCTATGCCGAAACTGCTTATACCGCTGCCAAGGCCGTCATTGCGGATTACTTCGGTGTGGTGGACGGCCAGCCCCACACGGTCACGGTGTCCGACTTGTCTGAGGCAGGCGTGACCACCGCCATCCGCTACGGCCACAGCGCGGACGCCTGCACCCTGACTTCCGCCCCCAACTACACCGAGGCCGGGGACTATCCCGTGTACTACGAGATCACCTATACGTTCAAGAACACCGACATGGTGGAGGATGGTGTGGCGTATGTCCACCTGCGGGACGAAACCACCGCCGAGGATGGTTCCTGTACCTGCGGCTGCGGCAATCCCGACTGCGGCTGTCAGGACCCGGACTGTGACGGCTGCTGCTGTGAGGACAAGGGCTGCGGCGAGAACCACAACTGGACGCTGCTGGATAGCGTAGACCCCACCTGCCTGACCCTCGGCTATGACCGCTACCTGTGTGTGGACTGCGGCATGATTGAAAAGCGGGACTATGAGGCCGCGCTGGGCCACGCTTATCAGAGTGTGGTCATCCGGGGCGCCACCTGTGAAGTCCCTGGCAAGACCATTGATATTTGTGAGCGATGCGGCAGCGTCAAGGAAACCGACCTGCCCCAGACCGAGCATGAGTTCTCCACTACCGTCATTTCGGCCACCTGTACCAGCCCTGGCTACACCCTGCGGGAGTGTACCGTCTGCGGGGAGCGGCATATCGAGGACATTACCTCTGCACTGCCCCACAACTATGTTTCCAAAGTGACCCCAGCCACCTGTGAGGGCGGCGGGCGTACCCTCCATATCTGCGAGGGCTGCGGCAGTTCGTTCATTACCGACTACACCGACCCGCTGGGGCATAGTTGGGACGAGGGCAAGGAGATCACCGGGGCCACCTGCACCGGCGAGGGCATGACCGAGTACACCTGCATCCGCTGTGGAGCCACCCGCCTGGAGGGCGACGAGGCCGCGGGCCATATCCCCGGCGACCCGGCCACCTGTACCGAACCTCAACTCTGCACCCGCTGCGGGGCTGTTATTGAGAACGCTTTGGGCCATGACTATGAAACTGTTGTGACCGAGCCGACCTGTACAGAGATGGGCTACACCACCTACACCTGCACCCGCTGCGGCGACGCCTACAAGGGCGACTACACCGAGGCGGCAGGCCATAAGCCCGGCGACTGGATCGTGGACAAGGAGCCTACCACCGACAGCGAGGGGAGCAAGCATAAAGAGTGCGAGGTCTGCGGCGAAACGCTGGAAACCGAGGAAATCGAAAAGATCTATAATCAGGCCACCACGGACAGCAAGGGCGAGGCCGTTGTGGGCGGCTATCTGGTGATCGTCACGGATACCGACACCAAGGACCCCGTTGCCAACGCCACCGTCACCCTCCATGCGGACGATACCCTGTCTGTCCGCCTCCCCAACAGCCGGATTTTGGACTATGCCGACCAGACCACGATTACCGTCCAACTGGTGAAAGACAAGTCCCCTGTGGCGGACCTGTTCATCGCCGTGACGGACAAGCACGACAACTACTGCGAGGACACCACCGATGCCAGCGGCCAGATCACCGTCCCCGGCACCACCGGCACGACCAATGAGGACGGCGATGCCACCGTGGGCTGGGAGGACGAGGACGGCGACCGCTGGACGTTGACCGTCACTGTGGAGGACTACGAAACCGGACGCCCCATCGAGGACGCGGAGGTGTCCATCGGCAAAGGCGGCAACATCACCGTCACCCTGCCGGACGGCACCGATATGGATGAGGACAACCGCATCACCGTTACTGTCACAGACAATGAGCGCGACCCCCAGGAGGGTGTGACGGTTATCGTCAAGGGTGATCTGGGCCAGAGTGAGCGCGGCGAAACCGACGAGGACGGCAAACTGACCGTCCCCGCCGTCACGGAAACCGAGTACCACGGGGCCTATATTTATGGCTACACAGACGGCACCTTCGGCCCGGAGCGCAGCATGAGCCGGAGCGAGGCTGCGGCCATCTTTGCCCGTCTGCTTTCTGACAAGTTGGATGAGCGCATCCCCAGCGGAAATAATGTGAAGTTTACGGATGTGGACCCGGACGCCTGGTATGCGGGCTATGTGGAGTACCTGACCGGCTACGGCGTGGCCGTGGGCTACAATGACCGCACCTACCGGGGCGACAAGGCCATTACCCGCGCCGAGTTCACCGCTATGGCGGCGCGGTTCTTTGATGTGTACGGCGATGGGGCCGAGGAAATCATGGAACAGTACGAGGGCTTTGACGATGTGAGCGACGGCTATTGGGCTGCTGAGTATATCAAGGACGCCGCCATCCACGGCTGGGTGGAAGGCTACGGCGACGGCACCTTCCGGGCAGATGACCCCATTGACCGGGCGGAAGTCGTCACCATCGTCAACCGCCTGCTGGGCCGCGAGGCCGACGAGGACTACATTGCGGACAACCGCCGCAAGCTGGTGACATTCCCCGACGTGTCCTCCCGCCATTGGGCCTATTATCAGGTGCTTGAGGCCGCCAACGCCCACACCGCCATCCTCACCGACCCCGAAACCTGGGAGAAATAAGTAGATAAATCCCTGTGCGGCAATGTGTCCCAAGTTGGGACGCATTGCCGCACTTACATTCTCAACCGTAAGGAGGGACGCTTATCGAGTATCAAGCAGTACGCAGCACCCGGGAGATCGCCAAGAGCATCGCCTACTATTTGGAAATGTCCGACCCGGAAAACTACCCTCCCAGTGACCGGGCGAGAACAGTCCGGGCGGTCAACAATATTTTGCAGGGGGCCTCCACCCGCACCACGGATGATTTGCTGGCAGAGCTGGCGGAAAAGGGCGGCGATTACTACGCCGGAGAGATCGAGGGCGTGAAGAAGGACATTTTGGCCTTTCAGGCACAGAAACTTCTCATCGGCCAGCCCTATACCAAGACCAGCGGCAGGCAGTATCACTACAAACTGTTTGAGCGGGACGGCCATCCGCCGCTGAAGGTCGTCAACCAGCGGCTCTTTGACTGGGCCGCAAAGGGCGGTTTTCCACCGGGCTTTTTTGAAAATACCTATTTTG
The DNA here is from genome assembly GCF_040096055.1 of Pseudoflavonifractor intestinihominis. Taxonomy (NCBI): domain Bacteria; kingdom Bacillati; phylum Bacillota; class Clostridia; order Eubacteriales; family Oscillospiraceae; genus Pseudoflavonifractor; species Pseudoflavonifractor intestinihominis. The sequence continues at coordinate 14,559 of NZ_JBBMFK010000003.1, read as the reverse complement.
ACCATGTGACCATCTACTGTATGCCGGACTACACGCATTGTTTGGATTCTGTTTTTCAGGAGTGTAACTTTGCCGTGTGCCGGATGGTAGGCACACACTTTGAAGATGCCAGCCTTTACAGCAGCGAATTTCATTCCTGCTGCCTGTCCGGGGCAATTTTCAGCGACAGCACACTGGCAAATACCCATTTCTATGACTGTGTGCAGCACCGGGGCGGCTTTATCCGGTCACGGCTGAGGCGCTGCAACACCTTAGACGCCCTGATGACTGGGGTAACATTTGCAGAATCCACGCTGGACGGCTGTTCCTTTGACCGCGTGCAGGCAAACCGGATACGGGGCCTGCATACCGCCACCATTACCCAGAGCGGAGCCACCGAAGAAGAGTGCCGCCACAACCGGGAGGCCATCTACAAGGCCCTGCGGCCGGAGGACTACCCCCAAGGACCAGACCGGCGCCCGCCAGAGCCGGAGCGGTGAGGGGGCGGATGGTTGCGCCAGAAGAAAGACTTCAAGAGCGCCCTGCCTATGTGGGCGCTGCTGACCATCCCTGTTCTGTGGCTGGCCGCTGTGGCGGCTTATGCCTACGAGGACGGCATGACCGTCTTTGACTGGATGGGCCGCTTTTCCACGGCAGTCCAGCGCCCCTTTGCTATCCACTGGACGCCCCACACCCCCAAATTCCTGCTGGGCGGGCTGGTACTATATGTTTTTGCAATCACTCTGTACTACTCCACCCAGCAGAACCGCCGCCCCGGTGAAGAACACGGCTCCGCCGCATGGGGCGACGTGCGGGCGCTGGACCGGAAATACCGGGACTGCAAGCACCCGGACAGGAACGTGATCTTGACCCAACACCTGCAAATGGGCCTGAATGGGAAACAGCACCGCCGGAACCTGCTGCAAATCATCATCGGCGGCAGCGGCGCAGGTAAGACCCGCTTTCTGGTCAAGCCCAACGTCATGCTGGCCAACGCCTCCTACATCGTGACCGACCCCAAGGGCGAGATCGTCCGGGCGGTGGGGCCGCTGCTGCTGAAACGGGGCTACGTCCTGCGGGTGTTCGATCTGGTAGACCCCAGCCATTCCGACTGCTACAACCCGTTTCGCTATATCCGCAAGGACGCCGACGTGTTCCGGCTGATCGACAACCTCATTAAGAACACCACCCCCAAGAACGCCGCCAACTCTGACCCGTTTTGGGAGAAGTCCGAAACCGCGCTGGACAGCGCCCTCATGCTTTATCTGCTCCACGAGGCCCCGCCGGAGGAACAGACCATGGAGATGATTTTGACCATGATCGAGTATGGCGGGGCCAAGGAGGACGACGACGATTACAAGTCTGCCTTAGACCTGCTGTTTGAGGCGCTGGAGGAAGAACAGCCGGACCACATCGCGGTGCGGGAGTACCACATCTTCAAGCAGGCCGCTGGAAAAACCGCCCGCTCTATTCTGGTGAGCGCTGCTGTGCGGCTGTCCGTGTTCACCCTCCATGAAGTGCAGGACATTACCGCCCGGGACACGCTGGCGCTGGAGAAGTTGGGCGAGCGCAAACAGGCCATCTTCTGTGTTATCCCGGACAGCAACGACAACTCCCTCAACTTCCTCGTGGGGATGCTCTACACACAGGCATTTCAGGAGCTTTACTATCAGGCGGACAAGGTGCATGGGGGTAGCCTGCCTGTCCCGGTGCGGCTCATGTTCGACGAATTTGCCAACGTTTCTTTGCCGGACGGCTACGCCCGCTTACAGGCAACCATGAGGTCGAGAAACCTCATGGCAACCATCATCCTGCAAAACATCTCGCAGTTGAAGGCGCTGTTCAAGGACGATTGGGAGGGCATCATCGGCAATGCGGACAGCCTTGTGTATTTGGGCGGCAATGAAAAGGAGTCCCACAAGTACATCTCCGAGCTGCTGGGGAAAGAAACCATTGATACCACGACCTCCAGCCGCAGCCGGGGCCGCAACGGCTCCTACTCCCAGAACTTCCAGCAGACGGGCCGGGAACTCTTGACCCCCGACGAAGTGCGGATGCTGGATAATAACAAAGCCATCGTCCTGATCCGGGGCGAGCGCCCCATCATTGACGACAAGTACGACATTCTAAAGCACCCCAACATCAAGGAAACCGAGGACGGCGGGGCCGCGCCCTATGTCCACAGCCCCACCTGCCTGTATGCCGTGGAGGACCTCAGTTTTCCCGTTACCTCGCTTGCCGATGTGGAGATCATCGGCGCATCTGAATCTGACGAAATGGAGGAATCACATGAACAAACATCCTGATAAAATCCATCATCACGTCAAGGCCCGCCGCCTCATGGCGGCATGGGCGGCGCTGGTGCTGGCCGTCTGCGTCTTTACGGTCCCGGCGCTGGCCGCGGACGACCCGTTGCAGATCGTCAACAACCTCTCTGACTTTATCTTCTCCTGCATCAAGGCCATTGGCATCATCATCCTCGGCTGGGGCGTGGTGCAGGTAGGCATGAGCGTCCAGAGCCATGACGCCAGCCAGCGCAGCCAGGGCTTTCTCTGCCTGTTCGGCGGCCTGCTCATCGCCTTTGCGAAAGAAATTTTGACCGCCATCGGCGTGGTGTAAGCCCATGCGAAAATATAACAAAATCTTATCCTGCGAAAAAACAGAATTTGGCTATTGGCGCGTGATTATTCAGACGCCAAACGATCAAATCCATATCCGGCAGTATAGCGGTTATCCCAAGAAGGCAGTCTTGTACCGTGCACGGCGTACTGACTTTGACGGAGAGGCGGGATTGTTTTTTAACCAGCCTGAGCGGCGTCACAGCAAAGAGAGGTGAACGGATGATTGAGTGACAACTGGGTAGTCGGCAATCTGGAAAACGCCCTCAGCACATGGAATGAAAAGTTAGGCGAACTGTGGACGCTGCTGACGCAGACTCCGCAGAACTTCAAGGGCGGCAACATTTGGGACGTGATTGTAGACATAAACAGCGCCGTGCAGGGCATTGGGTATGGCCTGCTGGTGCTGTTTTTCGCTATGGGCGTGTTCCAGTCCGCCGCCTCTTTCCGGGAGATCCAGCGGCCCGAATATGCCCTGCGGCACTTTATCCGCTTTGCCGCCGCCAAGGTGGCGGTAGGCTACGGCATGGAGATCATGACCGATATCTTCTCTATCTGTGGCGGCATTGTGCAGACTGTCATGGGTAATATGGGCGGCGCGGTGACGCAGGCTGCGACCCTGCCAAGCGAGATTGTGGACGCCATCGAGAGCGTGGGCTTTTTACAGTCCATCCCCCTCTGGCTGGTGTCCTTTCTTGGCTCCATCCTCGTCACCATCCTGTCCTTTGTGCTGATCCTGACGGTGTATGGCCGATTTTTCCGCCTGTACATCTACACGGCCCTGTCCCCGCTACCTATGGCCTCCTTTGCCGGAGAGGGGACTTCCAGCATGGGCAAGGCGTTTATCAAGTCCTATGTGGGCGTGTGTATGGAGGGGGCGGTCATCATCCTTGCCTGCCTCATTTACTCGGCCTTCCTCTCCACCAGCGCCCCGGCGGTGGACGTGACTCTGCCTGCGGTAACAATGGCGTGGCAGTACATCGGGCAGCTGGTGTTCAATATGCTGGTGCTCACCGCCCTTGTGAAAGGCGCGGAGCGTATCGTCCGGGAGATGTTTGGCCTGTAATCTGTCCCAAGTTGGGACGCAAAAAGAGGACGGCGGGCTTTTGGCCCGCCGTTTCCCTTTATCTGTCATACCAGTAATCCTCATATTCCTCTGTTCCCGGTTCCAGCTCCGCCTCCCACTGGGGCGCGGGCGTCTGGCTGTAACACCCGCCGGGGCCGTACAGGGGCTTTGCCCTTGCCAGCAGGTCCCCCAGCATCGCCCGCTCCTCCTGCCTGTGCCGGTAGAGCCGCAGGCCCCAGTAGGCGATGGGATACAGCAGGAGCAGGGCCGCGATGCCGTAGTAGGCAAACGGCTGTTCCGCTCTCCATGCCGGGAAAAGTGTAGCGGCCCCGCACAGGTAGACCATCAGGGGGAGCAGCTTTGCCATTGCCAGCAGCTTTACCAGCACAAGAAACAGGAACAGTTGGAACAGGCACCACAAAATCACTTGCGCGTCACGCATACAATTAACCTCCTTAAAATGTTCAGAAATCATTGGAACTTACAGTGTTTTCTTACACTTATATTATCTCATAGTAGGAAAACACTGTCAAATTTCCCAAAATCCAAACCTGAAAGGAAGATGCGATTGGAAATTAAAATCCCCAAGGAAGTACGCCAGCACAAGGAAACGATTTTCTTTGGCCTCTCCGCCCGGCAATTCCTCTGCGCCCTCTTCGCCGTGGGGATCGCTGTGGCCGTCTATCTGAGCCTGAGCGAAACCATCGGCAAAGAAACCGCCAGCTGGGCCTGCATCCTGTCCGCCGCGCCGGTGGCTGTGGCGGGCTTTTTCAACTACAACGGCCTGACGCTGGAGCAATTCGCGTGGGCTTTTCTCAAATCCGAGGTGCTCTGTGCAGGGAACCGGGTATTCAAGGCGGAAAACATCTACTACAAAGCCCTCGGCAGAAAGGAGGGCGCGGACTTTGATTAAGACCCTCCTGCTGGCAAACAAGGCGGAGCGGGACACCTTCTTTATCCCCCGCAGCGTCCAGCAGTCCATCCCCATCAAACGCATCTACAAGGACGGGATCTGGCTGGTTGGGCGCAAGCACAGCAAGACGTGGCGCTTTGCGGACATCAACTACGAGGCCGCCTCAGACGATGACCGCCGCGCCATCTTCCTCTCCTACTGCGGCGTGCTGAACTCCCTGCCTACGGACGCCGCCGCCAAAATCACCATCTGCAACCGCAGGCTGAATTTTGAGGTTTTCCAGCGTACCGTCCTAATGAAAGAGAAGGGCGACAAGCTGGACGAGTACCGCCGGGAGTCCAATCAAATCCTGATGGACAAGATGGCCCAGAGCAACAATCTGGTGCAGGACAAGTTTATCACCCTGTCCATCCCCCAGCGGAAAATTGAGGACTCCCGCGCCTACTTCCGCCGGGTGGAGGGCGACCTTGCCAAGAGCTTTGGGCGGCTGGACTCTGGCGCGCGGGCCATCTCCAATTATGACCGCCTGCGTATCCTCCACGACTTTTTCCGCCCCGGCGAGGAACAGTATTTCACCTTTGACAAGAGCGAAACCATCCGTAAGGGGATGGATTTCCGCGACCTCATCTGTCCGGACAGCTTTTCCTTTAAGGCCGGATACTTTGAGATGGGCGGCAAGGTTGGCCGGGTGCTGTTCCTCAAAGACCTGGCATCGTTCCTCAAGGACGATATGATTGCCGAGCTGTCTGACTTCTCCCGCAGCCTCATGCTCTCCATCGACATTCTCCCCATCCCCACGGACGAGGCGGTGAAGGAGATCCAGAGCCGTATTCTGGCCGTGGAAACCGACGTGACCCGGTGGCAGCAAAAGCAGAACTCCAACAACAACTTTTCCGCTGTGGTTCCCTATGAGCTGGAGCAGATGCGGAATGAATCCAAGGGATTTTTAGACGACCTCACCACCCGGGACCAGCGCATGATGTTCGCCGTCGTTACCATCGTCCACATCGCGGACACGCTGGAGCAGCTGGAGGCCGACACGGAAACCCTGATGGCCATTGGCCGCAACCACCTGTGCCAATTTTCCATCCTCCGCTACCAGCAGGAGGACGGTTTGAACACGGTGCTGCCCTATGGCCTGCGGCGCATCAAGGCCCTGCGCACCCTTACCACCGAGAGCACCGCTGTTTTCATGCCCTTCCGGGCGCAGGAGATCCAAGACCCCGGCGGGCTGTATTACGGCATCAACGCCGTGTCCAAGAACCCCCTCATCTGTGACCGCAAGCGGCTCATCTCTCCCCATGCCTTTATGCTGGGGGTATCCGGCTCCGGTAAGTCCATGGGAATGAAAGGCACCATTGCCAACATCGCCATGGGGACAGACGACGATATTATCATCATCGACGCCGAGCGTGAGTATGGCCCCATTGCCGAGGCGCTGGGCGGCGAGGTGATCGAGATTTCCCCCAACAGCCGCCACCACATCAACCCGCTGGATATGGGGGACGGCTACGGCGACGGCGAGAACCCCATCGCCATGAAGTCCGAGGTGCTCATGAGCATCATCGAGCAGCAGATGGGGGCCGGGACGCTGGGCGGCGCGCAGAAGTCCATCATTGACCGCTGTACCTCCAACATCCTGCGGCCCTATCTGAAGAATGGGGGCAATGGCCCCGCGCCCCTCCTGACTGACTGGCGGCAGGACGTACTGAACCAGCCGGAGGAGGCGGCGCAGGAGATCGCGCTGGCATCGGAAATCATCGTGGAGGGCACCCTCAACGTGTTCGCCCACCCCACCAATGTCAATATGGACAACCGGATCATCGTCATTGATCTGTACGAGATGGGCGAGCAGTTGCGGCCCACTGGGCTTGTGGTGACGCTGGAGGCCATACAGAACCGTGTTGCCTCCAACCGGAAGAAGGGCAAATACACATGGGTCTTTATCGACGAGGTGTACCTGTTCTTCAAATACTTCTACTCCGCCCAATTCCTCTACAAAGCGTGGAAACGCTTTCGCAAGTATGCCGCGCCGATGACTGCCGCCACGCAGAATGTGGAAGAATGTCTGCGTTCCGAAACCGCCCGCCTGATGTTCGCCAACAGCGAGTTTTTGGTGCTTTATAACCAAGCGGCCACAGACCGGGCGGAGCTTGCCAAGCTGCTGCATATCTCCGATACGCAGATGGGATACATCACCAACTCCGCCCCCGGCTGCGGCCTCATCCGCATGGGCGGTTCCATCGTGCCTTTTACCAACACCATCCCCAAGGACACCGCCCTCTACCGCCTTATGTCCACTACCCCCGGCGACGGGGCCAACGGCTGAATTGCGTCCCAAGTTGGGACAGATTAAGGGAGGTGTACTGTGCGGGATCTAAAAGAGAAACCAAACCAGCCGAAAGTAAAGTCCCATGTGTTCAAGGAGCGCGTCAAATCCATCCGGCGCGCCGTCACCGGGCGCATGGGGAAACTGATGAAGGACCGCTATCGGAGAGAGCAGGCCAAGGAAAGGCAGGCGCAGGAACCAAACGCCGCTGTGTCCGCCGAGGAACAGGTAGAGCAGTACACCGGGGAATCCATCTCCACCGTCCGCTCTTCTGCTGGCCGGGGGCTGGACAAGGCCCGCCGCACCATTCGCCAGCGGCAGGAGGCCAAGGCCAGCCGCGCCAATATGGGACAGGCTGAACCGCCCCCGGATGGGATGGAGCCGGCGCCGCCCCAGCCGGGCGAACGGATGAAACAGGAGGCCATCAAGGAGAAGAAAGCGGAAGCTATCAAGGGCAGAGGCGGCGACCCGGAGGGGACGCCGCCCTTTGCATCTTCGGACAACAGGATCGGACAGCCCCGGAAATCCTCTGCCCCTGTTAATTCGGGCCATCTCCGCCGCGCTGATGCCCCCAGCAATACGGACAATCTGCCTGCTGTCCGGGGCAAGCCGCAGACGGCCATCAAGGAGCGGCCCCGCGGCAATGCCCCGGCCATCAAGACCCGGCAGGCAGCAGCGGCCAGGCGTGGGAATACCGCCAAGGCCGCGGCAGAAAAAGCCGCCTCCGGTACAGCGCCCAAGGCTGCAAAGGCCACAAAAGCCGCTGCAAAGACGGCGGCAAAAAAGGCCGTGGGCCAGACGGCACAGGTGCGGGCGCGGCAACTCGCTGTCCAGCGGGCCAAGAAGGCCGCGCAGGCCACGGCCAATCTGGGAAAGAAGGCGGCGCAGGCAGTCGTCCATGCGGCGACGGCCCTTGTCAGTGCTCTTGTGGGGCTGGTGGGCGGCGCTGTCCTCCTGCTGGCCCTGTGCGTGATTATGCTGGTGGCCGCTGTGGTATCGTCCCCCTTTGGTATCTTCTTTGCCGACCAGCAGAAGGAACCGGACGCTGTTTCCCCAAATGCGGCCATCGCACAGATCAACGTGGAGTACACGGAGAAACTGGCGGATTTGCAGGCGGGCAACTATGACAGTATCCAGATCCACGGCCAGCCCCCGGACTGGCGGGAAGTCCTTGCTGTTTTCGCCTGCAAGACGGCCTCCGCAGAGGATGGCGTGGACGTTGCTACCCTTGACCCTGACCGGGTGGAGCGCCTGCGGCAAGTGTTTTGGGATATGACCGCTATCACCACCGAGGAAGAAACCGTGGAGGTCGAGGACGGCGACGAAACCATCCTCCATATCACCATCGAGGCCAAAACTGCCGATGATATGCGGTCAGTCTACCAATTTACCGACTACCAGAACGAAGCATTGGATGCCTTGCTGGAAGAAATGGAACTGCTGGGCGGCCTGCTGGGGGACTTGTCCATTACACAAGCGGATGCCGTGGCCCTGCTGGAGAACCTGCCCGATAACCTGTCCCCGGAGCGGAAAGCCGTGATCCAGCACGCCTTGATGCTGGTTGGCAAGGTCAATTACTTCTGGGGCGGCAAGAGCCTTGTGCTGGGCTGGGACTCCCGCTGGGGGACCACCATGCAGGTGACAGCGGCAGGCAGCAGCAGTACCGGCACCTACCGCCCCTACGGGATGGATTGCAGCGGCTTTGTGGACTGGGTATTCTACAACTACAACGCCACAGGCGGCGAGTACATCATAGGCCACGGGGGCGGAGCCTCTGCACAGCACAGCTACTGCACCGCGATTACATGGGACGAGGCGATCCCCGGCGATTTGGTATTCTATCCCGAGGACTCCCATGTGGGCATTGTGGGCGGCAGGGACGAAAATGGAAACCTGCTCATTATCCACTGTGCCAGCGGAGCCAACAATGTGGTGATTACCGGCGTGGACGGTTTTACTTCCATTGGCAGGCCAGTCTACTTCACCGAATAGGAATTGCGTCCCGAGTTGGGACAGATTAAATCCCCGTATCCGCAGAGGACTTCTGCGGGTACGGGGATTTTTGCGTTTTGCAGGTATTTTTATTACCATATTCCCATGGAGGAAAACTGCTATGCTTTTATGGGAACCGCTGCGAATACTGAGTTTTGGAGCCGGTACGCCCAGCACTACTCTGGCCCTGATGGCCTGTCAGAACAAATTGGAGGGCCGGGCGGTCTATCCGCTGGTGCCGGTATATGATATTGTCCTGTTCTGCGATCTGCACGCGGAGCCGAGTTGGGTCTATCGGCAGGCAGATTTTGTGGCGAACACCTGCGCCCGGGCCGGAATCATCTTCAAGGTGCTGGACGCCGACCTGTATCGGGACTTTACAGAGAATTTTGGCCGGGGCCGGGTATCCAGCATCCCGTTCTGGAGTATCCATAGTGAGAGCAGAAAGAAAGGGAAAATGCCCAGGCAATGCACCTGTGACTACAAGATAAAAGTGATGGAGCGGTATATCCGCTATGAACTGCTGCGCTACCGGCCCCGGGAGCGGACGAGGCCCTATGATGACCACACCCATGAGATGCACATGGGAATCATGTGGGAGGAACGGCGCAGAGCCAAGGAAAGCCGCCAGCGCCTCTTTACAAATCGCTATCCGCTGGTGGAAATGGGCTGGACGCGGGCAGACTGCTTTGCTTACAACAAAGATGTATGGGGGCTGGAAACATGGGCCAGTGCGTGTGTGTTCTGCCCGTTCCATACCGGCTATTTCTTTCGATACCTTCAGGAGAACGAGCCGGAGAGTTTTACAAAGGCCGCACTGGTGGATGACCTGCTGGAGTATAACGAGGCCCGGCCTCCGCTCCAGAGCAAACTGTATCTGACAAGATGCCATAAGCGGCTGAAAGATTTGACTGTGGCTGATTGCAGGGATATGCGGACTTTTGATTATTGCGGTCAACCAGTTTGGAATGGCTTTTGAACAATGCGTCCCAACTTGGGACGCATTACTTTTTCGGTACAATAGCGGTATCTGCTAAACAAGGAGGACACCGCTTTGCGAACCAAAAACCACACCCTGACCGCCGCCCTGATCCGCCGCTATGCCGACTACCTGCGGGAACAGGAGCGCAGCACCGCCACCATACAGAAGTACACCCACGACCTTTCCGCCCTGCTGGAATACCTGCAAGGCGGGGCACTGACCAAGGCCCTGCTGATTGGCTGGAAAGAGGCATTGGCCGCTGACCACGCCCCGGCCACCGTCAATTCCATGCTGGTTGCAGTCAACGGCTTTCTCCGCTTTATGGGCTGGCACGCCCTGACCGTGCGCCTGCTGAAGATCCAGCGGCCCCTGTTCCGGGAGGAACAGCGGGAACTGTCCAAGGCTGAGTATGCCCGGCTGGTGAACGCCGCGCAGCGGGCAGGCAACGAGCGCCTTGCCCTGATTTTGCAGACCATCTGCGCCACCGGCATCCGGGTTTCCGAACTGCGTTTTATCTCCGCCGAGGCCGTTCGCTCAGGCCGGGCGGAGGTCAGCAACAAGGGTAAGCGCCGCACCGTCTTTCTCCCGGACCGGCTGCGCCGCCTGCTGAAAACCTACCTCAAAAAACAAAAAATCACCGCCGGAGCGGTGTTTGTGACCCGGACGGGCAGGCCGTTAGATCGCTCGAATATCTGGCGGGCCATGAAAGCACTCTGTGAGAGCGCCGGGGTGGAGCCGTCCAAGGTATTCCCCCACAATCTGCGGCACCTTTTCGCCCGGGCTTATTACGCGCTGGAAAAGGATTTGGCCCGGCTGGCTGACATTCTGGGCCACTCCAGCGTTAATACTACCCGCATTTATACCATGGAGAGCGGGGCCGTCCACGCCCAGCAGATCAGCCGCATGGGGCTGGTGATTACATAGTTTTCGTTCTGTTGTAAGGCAATGTCCTCACCGTCTATACCCAGTGAAATCTAAGTCCTGTTTTGGCACGACAAAGTAGGCGGAGAGAAAATCATCGTTTCTCCGCCTGTTTGTCCTGCACAGAATTTCCTCGAAAGTTCGTGAAACGCTTGATTATGTAGGGAGAAGTTGGTATAGTTGACGTGTAAAATAGATAAGTTACAACAGAACGAAAAGTATGTGGTCAATACATAGGAGGTAAACATATGGTAGCGAAATATGTAATCAACAAAGGAACAAGAAAATTACACGCAGTCACCTGCCGGACAGTAAAAGACTCCGTTGGTTATTCAGCGGGCAGCGACTTGAATACCTTACTTGAAGAAACTGACAGTAAAATATCATGCTGCAAGGTTTGCCTGAAAGATGATGAAAAGGCGCAGGCGTTTGTGGAGGCCCACAACCGGAAAATTAAGAAGTCATGATAAATCCAAATGATCTTCGCAACTCCCTACAAAACTTAAATCCGCTGCCTATGTGTTGCTGGGACTGTTCCTGCTGTGTCTGTTAGCCCTTGCGGCCAACCTGCTCTGGTCGCTGTGGAAGTGGCTGGACTGGAAGTGGTGTGAGTGGTCTGCGGACTACTCGCTGTTCTACCGGGTTTGCCGTGTGAAGTATGGAATCATGGACAGTGGGGATCTGACCTCGGAGGAAAATCAACAGCACGTTCAGGAAGTAGCACGAGGATATAAGCGGTTTTCTCATTGCAGCATAGAGCAACTGGGCCGGGTCTTAGACCGGCAAAGGCTAAAATATGATGCCCTGCAACGAAAGAAAGATGAATAACTTATCAAGTTAAAGATTAGGAGAAATGATATGAAGAATTTTTTCCAAACGTTCAAGAGAAATTTCTCTCTGCTCCACTTTTTTTTGATCGATGTTTCTCCCTTTTTTTTATCGGCGTTCATTGCCGGCGCGATTACTTCATCGATATTTGGAGGCGTAGCTTTTGGATTTGGCGTTATACTCATACTTGAGGTTTTATTGACACGTTCATGTCAAAAAGGTGAGGCTATTCAGCTCAGTCAAAGAAAAGAGGACTTTTGGAATGCCTGCAAAGAGTTTGGTATTGTAGATCGCTCGGCATTGAATTCACCTGAAAAACAACAGCGGCTTAAACTTTTAGCGTCAAAATATCATTTTGACCATTTGAGTGCCGATGAATTGTTGCAAATGGTATTGGAAAAATCTTCCGAAAAAGAACAGAAAGCACAAGAAGAAGAGCAAAAAGCCATTGAACTTTGCAAAGCAAAAGAACAAGCTACTTTTCAAAAACTTACGCAATATGCCTGTCTGCATGGAGCTGAAAAACCGATTACAATGCTGAATGATATAGCAGATTCTCTGAAGAAATCCGTTCAAGGTGAAAGAGTTATTGCAACAAAAAAGGAATCAGATGGAGCCATTATGGCCGGTGTGGCATCTGGCATTGGTGGAGTGGTTCCTGCGATGATGTCTTTCTCTAATACTGAGCGGGTGAATCAGGAAATCCGGCAGCATAATGAGGCGGCAAAGGCAATTAACGCTATGACAGCACAGATAGTTGGAGAAACACACGCCCGCGCCAGAGAGTACCAAAAAGCAGCTGAACAAGTAAGCTTAAAACTCATTGCTGAATTGCCCCCTAAAAAATTGTTTCGCTTACTTACATTTCAAAACACAACAATAACTGTTTCAAAAACCGGGAGTATAGTTATATCAACTGAAGTGACTGCGGATGACAAATTCACGATATTCGATCATGTCCCTGCTTTTATTGATGGATCGGTTAAGGCAGAGATTTTCGACGGCGAACAAAAAATTGGAGAAACTACAATGGTCTTTCCCGCATTTGGTACTATATTTTATTATCTAAAAGAAAAACGTTATGATGACGGATTTCTCAGTATAAGTGGTATAAAAAAGGACTCTCAAAAGCCAGTAAAACTGGAGGGAATATGCCTGTTCTGTGGACAGCACGGGCATAAATACACGGTCAAATTTGCACCGGGCGATTTGTGGGCTATGGAGCGATAGTCGATTGTTACAACCGCAGGACGAGGCGGGACGGATCAAACCGTCCCGCCTTTTGCATACCCGTCTTTGCGAAATCTGTCCCAAGTTGGGACGTAATTTTTTGCTTGACCAGCGCGGGAAATGGCGGGCAACGCCGTAAAACATTTTCTTTTCAGAACTTTTGGCCGATTGTCGGGAATAAATCAAATCCGGCCCTGTTTCCACAGAGTAATAAGTGCCACAAGGAAAACCGCCAAACTGGAGGATGCACCAATGACAATGGAAGATTTTTACCTGTTCCATGAGGACAACTTCGATTCGTTCAGCAAGAAAACCATCAAGAAAGCCAGCGCCAATATCCGCCGGAAACTGGCCGCGCAGTCAGACCGGGAAACCGAGCTGTCTGTCCTGCCATTTCAGGACTTACAGAAACTATGCACCGAGGATACATACCAAGAGGACGAGGAAAGCGTGGTGTTCCATGTGCGGGGCCTGTCCGTCGTTGTCCATGATAGTGCGCTGGGACAAGCCCTGTTCGCCCTCCCGCCCAAGCGCCGGGATGTTGTGCTGCTATTTTACTTTGCTGAGCGGAACGAGCCGCAGATCGGGCGGCTGCTCAATCTGGACACGTCCACCATCAACCGCCGCCGCAGCGCGGCACTAAGCAACCTAAAGGCGATATTGGAGGCAATGGGCTATGGAGCGTAACCAACGGATCACCTATGAAACCATCTGCGCGGCCAAGCAGGGCGACGACGAGGCCATGATTGAGATTGTCCGGCATTATGAGCCGTATATCGCCCACTTCTCCAAGCGGCGGATGTACGACGAGTACGGCAACCCCCATGACGTTGTTGACGAGGAAATCAAAAACCTGATTATCTCGGAATATATGTCGGCGGTCTATTTCCACTATGACCACCACCGCCTCCCCAAAGGCGAAACGCTGGAACAGTAACCGCTTGCCATACTGCCAAAGCGCACCTTGCCGAGCAAGGCGCGCTTTCACAGGCTGACAAGCAGCCTACCGAAAATATCCCACAACTGAATAGGGCTATCAAATACGTTCCGTATGTGTCGAGCCGGGCGGCGGGTGCGCCAAGAGGATCTTCCCCGAAGGGAGGTGCAGGCCGGGAGGATAGAGCGAGCAACACCAGCGCCGCAAGCAGCCACAAGGCAAGGGCTGTCGGCCACGACACGCATACGGGTATGATGATACTTGCGCTGGCTACACGTCACAGAGTAGAGCGCCCCGCCACAAGAATGGGGGGAGGCACGTTAAATCCTATGGAGCGACCCTGCCCGTCGCCGTTTGAGATGCCTTTGACATACGATTGTGAACCTGAAAATCCGCACCGCTCAACGGTGCGGATTTTGTCGTATCAAAGGAGGCATCGGTTTTGCAAAGGATAAACGAAGATGTCACCATCTCTTCCGTGGACCATGAGCAGCACATTATCAATATGGTGGTCAAGGGCTGTCCAGTCACAGCAATCTGTTCCCCGCAGAACAACCCTGATATTTACGAGCAGATCAAGACGATTTTGGTGGGTGCCGTATTGAAAGCGCCGCAGCAAAATTTCCGCGAAATTGGACAAAACGGTTAAAATATGAGATAATATGAATGGGAAAACTCCCGTATGTACCTTGCTACGAAAATAAGTAGCGAGGGCGTGAACCTTGACAAACAGGCTTTCAACGCCTCATGAAAAACCATCGCAG
>NZ_JBBMFK010000002.1:0-207689 GCF_040096055.1 Pseudoflavonifractor intestinihominis | reverse complement strand
CGGTCCACCACCCCCGGCCTGGACACCAACAAGAAGGGCTGCCTGATCGTGGCCGACGACGGCGTAACCACCACCCGTGAGGGCGTGTTCGCCGGCGGCGACGCGGTGACCGGCGCGGCCACGGTCATCCTGGCCATGGGCGCGGGCAAGAAGGGCGCCGAGCAGATCAACGCCTACCTGTCCAAGTGAAAAAGCGCATAGCCTGTACATAAAATGGGACAGGGCCGCAGATGCGGCCCTGTCCTGCTGTCTGTCAGGGGGTACTTACCTGCGGGATAGTAGCTATCCAAACGGTGCGTACTTGCAATAAGGGACAGAGATGTTATAAAGTAGAGGCAGAAATGCTGTAAGGAGGACGAGCACATGAAGATTCTGATGGTAAACGGAAGCGCCAACCAGCGCGGCTGCACCTATACGGCCCTCAGCGAGATCGGCGCGGCGGCCCAGGAGCTGGGCGCGGAGTGGGAGATCTTCCAGCTGGGCGGACAGCCCATGCGGGACTGCATCGGCTGCAACCAGTGCAGCGGGAAGGGCAAATGCGTCTTTGCCGACGGCGGGGTGAATGAATTCCTGGAGAAGGCGGCGGAGGCGGACGGCTTTGTGTTCGGCACGCCGGTCTACTACGCCCACCCCAGCGGCCGCCTGCTCAGCTTCCTGGACCGGGCGTTCTACGCCAGCTCGGGCAATTCGCCCTTTGCGGGCAAGCCGGGCGCGGCGGTGGCGTCCGCACGGCGGGCGGGGACCACCGCCTCCCTGGACGTGGTGAACAAATATTTCGGCATTACCTCCATGCCCGTGGTGTCGGGCACCTACTGGAACATGGTCCACGGCCGCTCGCCGGAGGAGGTGCGCCAGGACCTGGAGGGCCTCCAGACCATGCGCAACATCGGCCGGAACATGGTGTGGATGATCGAACAGCTGAAGAAGGCGCCCATGCCGGAGCAGGAGCGGGGGACATTCACCAACTTTATCCGTCCCGCCGGACAGTAAAAACCACATACACAGCAGGACCGCGCCGGGCACAACGCCCGGCGCGGTCCTGTTTCCAGAGATGTTTACCAGTTGAACCAGCCGCCGCTGTCCCTGGCGTCCAGCACCTCCAGGGCACCCAGGATCATCTCGGCCGCATCGGCCCGGGTGAGCTGCTCGCTGAGCCCCAGGGCGCCTGCGCTGTCGGCGGTGAGCACGCCGCAGGTCTCCAGGTTGGCGGCGGACTGGACCGCCCAGGCGGGCACCAGCTCGTCCACCAGCGCCCCGGTCTCGGCCACGTCGGACACCTGGAGGGCCCGGTCCAGCAGGACGGCGGCCTCTGCCCGGGTGATGGTGTCCTCCGCGTTGAAGACGATGCGGCCCGCCTCATCGGCGGCGCCCTGGACCACCCCCGCCTTCAGGGCGGAGGCGGCGTAGCCCTTGGCCCAGGTGGGGATGGCGGCGTCATCGGCAAAGCCGGTGGTGGTCACGTCCTCCAGGGCGTCCAGCCCGGCGGCCTTCATGGTCATGGTGAGGAACTCGCTGCGGGACACGGGGGTGTCGGGGTTGAAGAAGTACTCTCCGCCCATGCACTCGCCCACAAAGATGCCCTCCTCGGCCAGGCGGATGGCCGCTTTATAGGCGGGGATGCCGTCCATGTCCGCGTAGGTCACCTTGGTGGAGGCCTTCTCAATCTTCACCTTCACCGTGGCCGGGGCGGAGGTGTTGCCCACCGCGTCCACCGCCACGTAGGTGAAGGAGTCCTTGCCGGTCTTGTTCTCATAGGGGGTGTAGACGAACTCGTTGGAGCCGTCCTCCGGCATGGTGACGGCGCCCCGGGCGGGCTTCTCCACCAGCTGGAAGGTGAGCAGGTCGCCCTCCGGGTCGGTGGCGGCAAAGCTGGCGGTGATGGCCACGTTCTTATAGGTGCACAGCTCCAGGTTCTCCGCAATGGGGGCGCTGTTGGCCTCGCTGAGCAGGTGGAGGTTCACCTCCACCGGGCTCCCGGAGACGCCGGAGGAGAACACGGGGGTAAAGGAGAAGGCGGCGGAGGTGACGGCGGAGCCGGTCAGGGGCTGGAAGGACAGGCCGGACACCGCGTTCATGGTCACCACATCCCCGGCGTTCAGGGGCTGTCCGCCCAGGGTCAGGACGCCGGCGGCCTGGTCGGGCAGGGTGGAGATGACGATGGCGTCCAGGGCGCCGCCGCTCTGGACCACAAAATCGTCGGCGGAGAAGGAGATGGCGTTGCCCACGGGGCCATTCTTGGAGAAGGCGGCCACCGACGGGGTCTCCGCCTCCTCGCCGAGGCCGAACAGGGCAGAGGCGGGCAGGGCGAAGGTGAGGAGCAGGGCTGTCATGGAGAGCAGGGGAAGGGAGCGGCGCAGAAATGCACGATGCTTCACGGAAAAGACCTCCTTGGTAAATGGATGGGGACTGGATTCAGCCTTATTCTTTACCAATGGAGAGAGATTATGCTAAGACAAATGGAAAAAATGAGCGGCCTGCCGGTACATCCCGGCAGGCCGCCCGTGTAGGCCTGAGGGCTGTGGTTCAGCCCTTCTTGTTTTTCTTGTAGAGGATGTTGAGCCCCTTGAGGAGCAGGTTTTTCTCCAGCTTGATGTCCCGCCTGCACAGGGGGACGATGAACTGGGCGATGCCGCCGGTGGCCACTACAGTGGTGGGCTTGCCCAGCTCCTCCTCGATGCGGTCCAGCATGCCGTCCAGCATGGCGGCGGCGCCGTACATGATGCCGCTGCGCATGCACTCCACCGTGTTCTTGCCGATGATCCGGCGGGGCTTGTCCAGCTGGATGCCGGGCAGCTGGGCGGCGTGGTTGGACAGGGCCTCGGCGGACACCCGGACGCCGGGGATGATGCAGCCGCCTAGGTAGGTGTTGCCGCAGTCCACCACCTCAATGGTGGTGGCGGTGCCCATGTCCACCAGGGTGAGGGGCGGGGCGTACTGCTGGAGGGCGGCCACGGCGATGACGATGCGGTCGCTGCCCACCGAGCTGGGGTCGTCCATGCGGATGTTCAGCCCGGTCTTGATACCGGGACCCACCACCATAGGTGTAAGGCCGGTCAGCTTGACAAGCCCTGTGCGCACGGAGTTGAACACCGGCGGAACCACCGAAGAGATGATGCAGTCCTCCACCTGGGACAGGGGGACGCTGAAGAAGTCCAGCAGGTTCTTGATCTCCACGCCGTACTGGTCGGAGGTCTTGATGTGGTCGGTGGCGATGCGGGCCTCGAAGCGGATCTGGTCGTGCTCAATGCCGCCGATGACGATATTGCTGTTTCCGATATCAATGGCCAAGAGCATGGGGCTTCACCTCCAAAAAAACAGTTGTGGCGCTCAGGCCGCCTGGAGCCGGGGCTTGGCGAACCGGAGCAGATTTTTTCCGATGACCGCCACCAGAACAGTGGCCACAATGGCCTCGGGGATGCCGTTGACCACCACGGTGGTGAGGATCAGGCCGGAGACGGCCTCCAGGGCCACCGCCTTGGCCTGGGCGTACTGCTGGGTAAAGAGCAGGAAGATGCTGCCCATGACGGTCACCGTGTTGACCATGGAGCCGGCAAAGCCCACGATGGACAGGGCGGTCCAGCTGTTCATGTTGGTGCGGGACAGGGCCCTCCACAGCCAGCCGGACGCCACGCCGATGAGGACCCGGCAGCCCACCGCCACCCACAGGGCCTTCACCGCGCCGGGCAGGCCGGTGGTGCTCATGAAGGGGGAGAAGGCGAAGGAGGTGAGGGCCGGGGTAAAGGTGTTGATGATGACGGAGCAGATGCCGAACACGCCGCCCAGGATGCCCCCCGCCAGGGGCCCGAAGAGGATGGCGCCCAGGATCACGGGGATGTGGACGGTGGTGGCCTTGGTGATGACCAGTGGGATCATGCCCAGGGGGGTGTTGGCCAGCAGCACGACAATGGCTGCCATCATGGCCACGCCGGCCATCCATTTGGCGTCTTTCCTGCGGTTTTTCATATTCAATTACCTCCTGCTGTCGCTCCTCTCATGAGGATGCAACGCAATTTCGAAGCGCAGCTTTGCCGCGCATTCCGACCCACTATTATACCGGAGCCGGGGAGGCTTTGCAAGACGGAAGGGGCAAACGCGCCCCGCTCAAAGGGAGAAAAGGGCGCTTTACAAGGGGCGGTTTCTATGTCATAATGCCGGTGGAGGCTGTGCACGCCTCCGCATTTCACGGAAAATGAGGGTTATATCATGCTGCAGGGAAAGACGGTTCTTCTGGGCGTAACGGGCGGCATCGCCGCGTACAAGGCGGCGGCGCTGGCCTCCGCGCTGGTGAAGCAGCACTGCTGCGTGGAGGTCATCATGACGGCCCACGCCACCGAGTTCATCACCCCCCTGACCTTTGAGCAGCTGACGGGGAACCGGACCATGGTGGACACCTTTGACCGGAACTTTGTCCACCAGGTGGAGCACGTGTCCCTGGCCCACCGCACCGACCTGGTGCTGGTGGCGCCCGCCACGGCCAACGTGTGCGCCAAGCTGGCCCACGGTCTGGCCGACGACATGCTGACCACCACAGTGCTGGCCTGCAAGTGCCCCAAGCTCATTGCCCCTGCCATGAACACCAATATGTTTGAAAACCCGGTGACCCAGGACAATCTGGACATCCTGCGCCGGTACGGCTGGGAGGTGATCCAGCCCGCCTCGGGCCGCCTGGCCTGCGGGGACGTGGGGGCGGGCAAGCTGCCCGAGCCGGAGCAGCTGCTCCAGCACATCCTGCGCCGCCTGGCCCTGCCCCACGACCTGGAGGGCAAGCGGGTGCTGGTGACGGCGGGTCCCACTCAGGAGGCCCTGGACCCGGTGCGCTATTTGACAAACCATTCCACTGGCAAGATGGGCTACGCCCTGGCCAGAATGGCCATGCTGCGGGGCGCGGAGGTGACGCTGATCTCCGGCCCCACCGCCATTGACCCGCCGCCCTTTGTGGAGGTGGTGCCGGTGGTGTCGGCGGCCGACATGTTCGACGCGGTGGCAGAGCGCAGCGCAAATGCCGACTGGATCTTCAAGGCCGCCGCCGTGGCGGACTACACCCCGGCGGCGTACAGCGGCGACAAGGTGAAGAAGCAGGAGGGGGACATGAGCATCCCCCTGACCCGCACCAGGGACATCCTGCAATACCTGGGGGACCACCGGCGGCCGGGCCAGTTCATCTGCGGCTTCTCCATGGAGACAAAGGACCTGCTGGAAAACAGCCGGGCAAAGCTGGAGAAGAAGCACGTGGACATGATCTGCGCCAACAACCTGAAGGTGGCGGGAGCGGGCTTTGGGGTGGACACCAACGTGATCACCCTCATCACCGCCGGCGGCGCGGAGGAGCTGCCCCTGATGAGCAAGGAGGCGGCGGCCAACCGGATTCTGGACGCGGCCAAGGCCCATGAAAAGACTGAACAGGTATAAAACTTTACAGGTACTGAGAACAGAGAACGGGGGCCATCCGGAAGAAGGATGACCCCCGTTCTTGGGCGTTGAAGGAAATTCAGGATTGCAGATTACTCCGGTCGGACAGCCAGCTGGGCAGGGAGCGCATTTTGATGCTGGAGACCAGGCCCATGGCGGCGTACATGGTGACGACGGAGGAGCCGCCGTAGCTGATGAAGGGGAGGGTCAGGCCCACCACAGGGAAGATATACAGGCACATGCCCACGTTGACCGCCACCTGGGCCAGCAGCATGCCGGCGAAGCCCATGGCGATGAGGGCGGACTGGAGGCTGCGGGCCCGCTTGGCCACCCAGACGCACCGCAGGATGATGAGGAAGAGGATCAGCAGCAGCAGGACGCAGCCCACCAGGCCGAACTCCTCGCCGCACACGGCGAAGATCTCGTCGGTCTCCCGGGCGGGAAGGGAGGTCTTGTATAGGCTCTGGGTCTGGGGGCCCTGGAGGTACCCCATGCCGGTGAGGCCGCCGCTGCCGATGGCCATAATGCTGCGGGTCTGCTGCCAGCCGATGTCCTGGGTCTGCTCGTAGAGGGTCTCCTGGTTGCCGGTCAGGTGGTCGATGACCACGGTGAAGCGCTGGAAGCGGTAGTCGTCGCTGACGTGGGGCCAGATGAGCACCACCGCCGCCACGCACACCACGATGGCCAGCAGGAACCACCGCTTTTTCACGCCGCCCGCCCAGGCCACCACCACAAAGATGAACAGGTAGGTGAGCACCATACCGAAGTCGCCGGAGGAGACGGCGATGAGCCCCGCCATCACCAGGGTGTGCCCGGCGATCTGCAGGATGGACGTGGGCCGGGAGAGGCCCCGCTCCCGGAGCTTGACGCACTGCCAGGCCAGCAGGAGCACAAAGGAGAGCTTGACGATCTCCGCGGGCTGAAGGTTCACCGGAAAGCCGGGGATGTGGATCCAGCTCTGGTTGCCGTTTACGTTCACGCCCAGGGGTGTGCGGGTGAGGAGCACGAACACAAAGTTGAAGGCCAGCAGGAATTTCCATGACCGCTCTGTGATGAGCTCCACGTCCACGGAGGAGATGAAGATGTAGACCAGGATGCCCAGCGCCACGGCGACGGACTGGACGATAATATTCCGATAACCGCCGATGTAGCGGGTGGCGCTGTAGACCAGCACCAGGCCGTAGGCGGAGGCGGCGATGCACAAAGTGAGCAGCAGAAGATCTCCCTTTCGGAAGAACTCCCGCAGGGAGTCGGTAATCCAGGACAAGAGGGGGCCTCCTTTCGGGGGAATGGGGATAGAGCCGACCTATTTTGCATGGAAAGCCGGGGCGTTCCATGGGTACAGTTCTGCTCAGCACACATTATTCTACCATCTTTTTTAAAAAGCGTAAACAAGTTTTGCGCAGTGTTCACACATATGTTATAATGACCCACAGAAGCAAGACTGCCGGAGGGCCCAGCGGGCCGTTTTGGCAGGAATCCGAGGTGTGATATGGAATACGTTTCAAACTCTCCGGCGGAGACCGAGGCGCTGGGGGCGGCTCTGGCGGACAAGCTGGCGCCGGGGGCAGTGGTGGCCTTCAGCGGGGACCTGGGGGCGGGCAAGACCGCCTTTGTCCGGGGCATGGCCCGGGGCCTGGGCATCACCGAGCGGGTGACCAGCCCTACCTTTACCATTGTAAATGAATATGAGGGGGGCCGTCTGCCCCTCTTCCACTTTGACATGTACCGCCTGGGCAGCTCCGACGAGCTGTTCGATATCGGCTGGGAAGACTACCTGGTCCGGGGCGGCGTGTGCGCCGTGGAGTGGAGCGAGAATGTCTCCGACGCCCTGGAGGGGGACTGCATCCGGGTGGACATCCGCCGGGGCACCCACGACAATCAGAGGCTGATTACCATAGAAGGAGGGGACGCGGCATGAAGATCCTGGCGCTGGAGACCTCGGCGGTGGCCTGTTCTGTGGCCCTGTGCGAGGACGAGAAGCTGCTGGCCCAGTTTTTCCAGAACAACGGCCTGACCCACAGCGTCACCCTGATGCCCATGTGCCAGGCCATGCTGGACGGGTGCGGCGTGAAGCTGGAGGACGTGGATGTGATCGCAGTGGCGGCAGGGCCCGGGTCCTTCACCGGCCTGCGCATCGGCGTGGCGGCGGCCAAGGGCCTGGCCTGGCCGGGGGACAAGCCCTGCGCCGGGGTGTCCACCCTGGAGGCCATGGCCTGGACGGTGGCCCATATGGAGGGCGCGGAGATCTGCGCCGTCATGGACGCCCGCCGGAACCAGGTGTACAACGCCCGCTTCGCCGCTGTGGACGGCGCGCCGGTGCGTCTGACCCCGGACCGGGCCATCAGCCTGGCCCAGCTGGGGGAGGAGCTAAAAAACAGCGGAAAGCCGCAAATAATAGTTGGAGACGGAGCCGGGTTATGCTATAATAATTTGAACGGGTGTGGGCCGGAGTTCCGCATGGCGCCGCCCCATCTGCGCCTTCAGACGGCGTGGGGCGTGGCCCGGGCCGCCCTGGAGCAGGCGCGGGCGGGCACGCTGACCACAGCCCAGAACCTTGCGCCCGACTATCACCGCCTCTCCCAGGCGGAGCGGGAGCGGCTGGAACGGGAACGCACGCAAAAGCGGGCGGAGACCGCCGCGACCACGAAATAAACATACAAAGGGGACGTTGACGATGGAAAAGATGGATAAGGTACATGTGCTGGACCACCCTCTTCTGCAGCACAAGCTGAGCATTCTGCGGGACGCGCGCACCGGCGTGAAGGATTTCCGCGAGGTGGTGTCTGAGATCGCCACGCTGATGTGCTACGAGGCCACCCGCGACCTGCCTCTGGAGGAAGTGGAGATCAAGACCCCCGTGGCCACCGGCAAGTTCAAGGCCCTGTCCGGCAAGAAGCTGGCCATCGTGCCCGTGCTGCGGGCCGGCCTGGGCATGGTGGACGGCATCCTCACCCTGATCCCCTCCGCCAAGGTGGGCCACATCGGCCTGTACCGTGACCCCCAGACCCTGGAGCCTGTGGAGTACTACTGCAAGATGCCCAACGACATCTCCGAGCGGGACGTCATCATCCTGGACCCCATGCTGGCTACCGGCGGCTCCGCCTCCGCCGCCATCCAGTTCCTCAAGAACTACGGCGTCAAGCACATCAAGCTGATGAACATCATCGCCGCCCCCGAGGGCATCGAGCGGGTGCATAAGGACCATCCCGACGTGGATATCTACTGTGCCGCCGTGGATGAGAAGCTCAACGACCACGGCTACATCGTGCCCGGCCTGGGCGATGCCGGCGACCGCATCTTCGGCACGAAGTAAGTTTTCCCTCGGCGTCGCCCGGCGCCGCGCCTTTTGGCGCGTTCAAGCGTTTTGCGGTAGGCAAAACCTTGCCGCAGGGGCAATTCATTTGCCCCGAGGATGTAAGATTTAGGGTCCACGGCCGGCGTCAGCCGGCTGGGGCCGATGCCGGCGACCGCATCTTCGGCACCAAGTAAGACACCCATACAGCTTCATAATACAGACAGCGGCCTTCCGGCGATCAACCGGAAGGCCGCTGTCTTTTCAGAAAATTTTCCCGGTTCATCGCTGACGGGGAGAAAACGGTTGAGTATTGAAAGAGGAAGTGCTATAATATTTTCCAAGTGCGTAAACATAAGAAAGACTGTTCCGAGAGGAGTTTCCTATAATGAAAATCGTGGTTTTGGCCGGCGGGCTCTCGCCGGAGCGGAATGTATCCCTGTCCACAGGCACCATGGTGGCCGAGGCGCTCACCAGTCTGGGCCATGAAGTGGCCCTGGTGGACATGTTTTTCGGCGTGAAGGAGAAGGGGGCGGCGCTGTCCGGCCTCTTCGGCGCGCCCATCTCCGAGGAGCACAAGCGGGTGAGCCGCCAGGCTCCCGACCTGGCGGCGGTGAAGGCCGGCCGCACCGAGGGCGGAGACAGCATGTTCGGCCCCGGTGTGCTGGAGCTGTGCGGCATGGCCGACCTGGTGTTCCTGGCTCTCCACGGCTCCTGCGGCGAGGACGGCCGGGTCCAGGCCGCCTTTGACCTGATGGGCATCCCCTACACCGGTTCCGGCTACCTGGGCAGCGCCATCGCCATGGATAAGGACCTGACCAAGCGGATGGTGGCCGACGTGGTCAGCACCCCCGGCTGGAAGACCGTGTCCTACACCGCCGCTGACATCGACGAGCTGGTGGAGAGCGCCCGGCTGCCCCTGGTGGTGAAGCCGGTGGCCAGCGGCTCCTCCATCGGCGTGTCCATCGCCCACACGGCGGAGGGGCTCCGCGCCGCCCTGACCGACGGCCTGTCCCTGGGGGGGCGGACCGTGCTGGAGCAGTACGTAAAGGGCCGGGAGCTCCAGGTGGCCATCCTGGAGGGTAAGGCCCTGCCCGCCATTGAGATCATCCCCAAGCAGGGGTTCTACGACTACGAGAACAAGTACCAGCCCGGCGCGGCCGAGGAGGTCTGCCCGGCGGACATCAGCCCCGAGGCGGAGCAGAAGCTGCGTGACGCGGCCGTGCGGGTCTATGAGACCCTGGGCCTGTCGGTGTACTCCCGGGCGGACTTCATCCTGGACGCCGACGGGGAGCCCTGGTTCCTGGAGATCAACACCCTGCCCGGCATGACCCCCACCAGCCTGGTGCCCCAGGAGGCGGCGGCGGTGGGCATCGACTACAACACGCTGTGCCAGCGCATTGTGGACGCGTCCCTTGCGGCGCGGAAGCAGGGCCGGTAAGACAGGAAAACAACTGGACACAAGGAGAAACATATGGAACCGATCACCATACGGGATATTCTCACGGCGGTAAAGGGCCGGATTCTGGGCGATTTTGACAACCTGGACCTGGAGATCAGCCGGGTGGAGACAGACAGCCGCACCATCCACCCGGGCTCCCTCTTTGTCCCCCTCATCGGCGAGCAGTTTGACGGCCACGCCTACATCACCTCCGCTCTGGAGGGGGGCGCGGCGGCCTGCTTCACCCAGCGGGACCGGGAGAGCTATCTGCCCGGCAAGTGCTACATCCGGGTGGACCACACCCAGCGGGCCCTGCGGGACCTGGCGGTCTGGTACAAGAAGAAGTTCGACATTCCGGTGGTGGCGGTGACGGGCAGCGTGGGCAAGACCACCACAAAGGACATGGTGGCCGCCGTCCTGGGGGAGCACTACAAGGTGCTCAAGACCGAGGGCAACCTGAACACGGACATCGGCACCTGCCGCACCCTGTTCCGGCTGGACAAGAGCTACCAGATCGCCGTGCTGGAGATGGGCATGAACCACCCCGGCGAGATCGAGGTCATGTCCGCCATTGCCCAGCCCGACGTGTGCCTCATCACCAACATCGGCGACTCCCACATCGAGCACCTGGGTTCCCGGGAGAACATCCTCAAGGCCAAGTGTGAGATCTTCAGCCACGCCAAGCCGGGCTGTCTGGCGGTGCTCAACGGAGACGACCCGCTGCTGCGTACCCTGGAGGGCAAGCTGCCCGGGCCCATCCTCTGGTGCGGCGGCGCGACCGGGCTGGACTATACCGCCGACAACCTGGTGAGCGACGGCACATCCAATGTACGCTGTGAAGTAAAAACCCCTCACACCAGCTGCCAGGTGGAGATTCCCGCCCTTGGCAGCCACATGATCTACCCCACGCTGATGGCGGCGGCGGTGGGGGAGCACTTCGGCGTCACGGCGGAGGAGTTCCGCCGGGGCGTGCTCCACTTCGCCCCCACCAAGATGCGCATGAACATCATCCAGCGGGGGGAGGATATCACCATCCTCAACGACACCTACAACGCCAACCCCCAGTCCATGCGGGCGGCGGTGGAGGTGCTCTCCAAGACCCACGGGTCACCGAAGATCGCCGTGCTGGGGGATATGTTCGAGCTGGGCACCCTGGCCCCCGCCCTCCACGCCGGCGTGGGCACCTATCTGGGCAAGGCGGGCATCGACTGCCTGGTGGCCGTGGGCGAGCTGGCCAGGAACATCTACGACGCCGCGGCTGAGGCCAAGGTGCCGGAGGTCCACTACTGCGCCACAAAGCAGGAGGCCCTGCCCGTCCTGGCGCAGGTGGTGAAACCACACGCGACCATTCTGGTCAAGGCCTCCCGGGGCATGGCGTTTGAAGATCTGACGGAATACCTGAAGAGCATCACCCAGGAGCCCTGAGTCAGCCGAAGAGCTTGGCCAGGTTCTCCTTGAAGGGCGGGTAGACGACCCCCTTTTCGGTGATGATGCCGGTGAGCAGCTGGTGGGGGGTCACGTCAAAGGCCGGGTTCCAGGTTTGTACCTGCTCGGGCGCGGTCTGGACCCCCGCCAGGTGGGTCACCTCTACGCCGGGGCGCTCCTCAATGGGAATGCCGCTGCCGTCCTCAATGGACAGGTCGATGGTGGAGGAGGGCAGGGCAGTGTAGAAGGGGATGCCGTGGTAGCGGGCGTTGACCGCCACCGAGTAGGTGCCGATCTTGTTGGCAAAGTCCCCGTTGGCGGCCATCCGGTCGCAGCCCAGGATCACCAGGTCCACCTTGCCCTGGGCCATGAGGAAGCCGGCCATGTTGTCGGTGATGAGGGTGCAGGGGATGTTGTCCTTCACCAGCTCATAGGCGGTGAGCCGGGCGCCCTGGAGCAGGGGACGGGTCTCGTCGGCGTAAACCATATCCACTTTACCCTGACTGAAAGCAGAGCGAACCACGCCCAGCACCGTGCCGTATCCGCCGGTGGCCAGGCTGCCGGCGTTGCAGTGGGTGAGGATGCGGGCGTGGTGGGGCACCACTGCCGCGCCGAAGTCGCCCAGGGCGTGGTTCATGGCCACGTCCTCCTCGTGGATGGCCTTGGCCTCCCGGATGAGGGCGTCAATGGCCTCCGGCGTGCCGCCGTTGGCCTTCAGGCAGTCGGCCATGCGGCGCAGAGCCCAGAACAGGTTGACGGCGGTAGGCCGGCTGGCGGCAAGCACCCGCTCCGCCTCCTCCATGGCGGCGGCAAAGTCGGGCGCGTCCCGGAACTCCATGGCGGCCAGACAGTAGGCGTAGGCCGCTGTCACGCCGATAGCGGGTGCGCCCCGCACCACCATGTCGGTGATGGCCTTGGCCACGGCCCGGAAATCCGTATAGGCGATCCAGTCCTCCCGGACGGGAAGCCTTGTCTGATCGAGGAGGTAAAGAGTATTTCCTTCCCAGCGAATTGCATCCATAGCGAAGCCTCCTAAGCGCTTCGGCCGTCCCTGGGGCGGCCGGTGATAGAATCATTGTAGCACAAAGAACTGACAGGAGACAAGAAATGATAGATATATCTGTCTCAAACCTGACCAAGGAGTTTGAGGTAGGCAAAAAGATACTGGACGGCCTCACCTTCCAGGTGGACCAGGGAGAGCGGGTCGGCCTGCTGGGCAAGAACGGCGCGGGCAAGACCACAGTGTT
Organism: Pseudoflavonifractor intestinihominis; assembly: GCF_040096055.1. Taxonomy (NCBI): domain Bacteria; kingdom Bacillati; phylum Bacillota; class Clostridia; order Eubacteriales; family Oscillospiraceae; genus Pseudoflavonifractor; species Pseudoflavonifractor intestinihominis. The sequence goes on along the minus strand of NZ_JBBMFK010000002.1, from coordinate 194,872 downwards.
CAAGATCATCACCGGCGAGATGGACTACGACGACGGGCAGGTGATGACCGCCCCCGGCAAGACGGTGGGCCTCATCTCCCAGATCCCGGTCTATCCGCCGGAGTACACCGTGGAGGACGTGCTGAACACGGCCTTCTCCAAGCTCCACAGGATGGAGCAGGAGATGGCCGACCTCACCGCCAAAATGGGGGAGAGCAGCGACCCGGCCCTGCTGCGGCGGTACGGGGAGCTGTCGGCCGCCTTTGAGGCCAAGGGCGGGTACGACACCGCCACTGAGCTCAACAAGGTGTGCAACGGCCTGGAAATTCCCCAGGCCATGCGGGAGCAGCTCTTCTCCGCCCTGTCCGGCGGGGAGAAGACCCGGGTGAACCTGGGCCGCCTGATCCTGGAGGACACCGACATCCTCCTGCTGGACGAGCCCACCAACCACCTGGACCTGCGGGCCACCGAGTGGCTGGAGGAGTACCTGGACAAGTTCAAGGGCACGGTGCTGGCCATCTCCCACGACCGGTGGTTCCTGGACAAGGTGGTCCACCGGGTCATTGAGATCGTGGACGGCAAGGCCGAGTTCTACGAGGGCAATTACAGCTTCTACGTGGTGGAGAAAGAGCGCCGCTACCAGGAGAAGCTGAGGCAGTACGAGAAGGAGCAGGCCAAGATCGAGCAGCTGGAGAAAGCCGCGGACAAGCTCCACCTGTGGGCCTTCATGGGCAACGACAAGCTGCACAAGCGGGCCTTCTCCATGGAGAAGCGGATCGAGCGCATGCGCACCACCGACAAGCCCAAGAAGGACCGGAAACTGGACATCCGCTTCGGCGAACGGGACTTCCGGGGCGACGAGGTGATGGTCATCAAGGGACTGGCCAAGCGGTTTGACGGCCGGACCCTGTTTTCCGATGTGAACCTTCTGGTGGAGGGGGGCGAGCGCATCGCCCTGCTGGGGGACAACGGCACCGGCAAATCCACCCTGATCAAGATCATCATGGGGGAGGAGCAGCCCAGCGAGGGCAAGATCCGCATGGGCCCCACGGTAAAGATCGGCTACCTGCCCCAGATCATCCACTTCTCCCATCCTGAGCGCAGCCTGGTGGACACCATGATCTACGACCTGGACTGCTCCACCCAGACCGCCCGCAACCGGCTGGCCGCCTTCAACTTCCAGGGAGAGGACGTGTTCAAGCCGGTGTCCGCCCTGTCGGGCGGCGAGCAGAGCCGCCTGCGGCTGTGTATGCTGATGGACGAGAAGATCAACCTGCTGATTCTGGACGAGCCCACCAACCACCTGGACGTGGCCAGCCGGGAGTGGATCGAGGAGGCGGTGGAGGACTACGAGGGCAACCTGCTCTTCGTGTCCCACGACCGGTATTTTATCAACCGCTTCGCCACCCGCATCTGGATGCTGGAGGACGGACATATCACCGACTTTGAGGGCACCTATCAGGAGTTCCAGGCCGCCCGGCAGCGGAAGCAGGCCCAGGCCAAGGCCGCGCCAGTGGTCCAGGAGGAGAAGCCCAAGAAGGAGAAGCCCAAGCGCCCCGGCGGCACCAAGGAGCTGGAGAAGCAGGTGGCGGCGGCGGAGCGGGCGGTGGCCAAGGCGGAGGAGAAGCAGTACGAGCTGTCCCTTAAGGCCGAGGAGGTGGCCTCCAACTACCTGGAGCTCCAGAAGGTGTACGAGGAGCAGAAGGCCCTGGAGGACGAAATTGCCGCCCTATATACCAAGTGGGAGACCCTGGCCGCCCAGCTGGAGGAGGCCCAGGGATGAGACGGCAGAGCGCATACCATCCCTACGGCGGGAAGAAGCTCCATCCCCTCCTGCGGGTCCTGATCGGGCTGATCGGGCTGGGCCTGATCTGCTTCGCCATTCTGGCGGGCATTGTGTACGCCGGGGAGCGGACCCATATCCAGGGCACGCCCAGGGTGATGATCATTCTGGGCTGCAAGGTGGAGGAGAGCGGCCCCTCTCTGCTGCTGAAGGACCGGCTGGACACGGCGCTGGACTACCTGAACGAGTTGGACAGCCCTATCCCGGTGATTGTCAGCGGCGGGCAGGGCCAGGACGAGCCGGAGAGCGAGGCCGCCTGCATGGCGGACTACCTGACCGGGGCCGGCTATGACGAGGCATACATCTATCTGGAGGACAACTCCCACAATACCGCCGAGAACCTGGGGTACTCCCTGGCGTACCTGGAGTATCTGGGCGTGGACCCGGCGGAGGACGGGGTGCTGATCGTGTCCAACGGATTTCATCTCTCCCGGGCGCGGATGCTGGCCGAGCGGTTCGGATACGGCAATGTGTCCACCCTGGCCGCGCCCTCCAGCCATGTGCCGTCCCGGATCAGCATGTTCTTCCGGGAGCCCCTGGCCCTGGTCAAGTCCTTCCTTCTGGACCGTGAGGTCCCCCAGGGGCAGGCCGTTCAGGGAAGCGCAGCCCATACCCTCGGCTGAGGACAGCCGAACAAGACACGGAGGTTAACATGCTGGACAAGCTCAGGAGCCTGGAGCTCCACTATGAGGACCTGGTGGCCCGTCTCAACGCCCCGGAGACCTACGCCGACCCGGCGCTGGTGGCAAAGCTGAATAAGGAGCAGAGCGAGCTGGAGCCTCTGGTGACCACCTACCGGCGCTATATGCAGCGCCAGCGGGACATGGAGGAGGCCAGGGGCCTCATGTCCGACCCGGACATGAAGGAACTGGCCCAGGAGGAGTTTGCCCAGGCCAAGGCGGAGTCGGAGGAGTTGGAGCAGAAGATGAAGATCCTCCTGCTGCCCACCGACCCCAATGACAACAAGAACGTCATCGTGGAGATCCGGGCCGGCGTGGGCGGGGAGGAGGCGGCGCTGTTCGCCGCGTCCCTGTACCGGATGTACTCCATGTACGCCGAGACCCGCCGCTGGAAGGTGGAGGTGGCCAGCCTGAACGAGACCGAGCTGGGAGGGATAAAGGAAATTTCCTTCACAGTAGAGGGGGCCGGGGCCTACAGCCGCCTGAAGTTTGAGAGCGGCGTCCACCGGGTGCAGCGGGTGCCCGAGACCGAGTCGGGTGGGCGAATTCACACCTCCACCGTCACGGTGGCGGTGCTGCCCGAGGCCGAGGAGGTGGACGTGGACATCAACCCGGCTGATATTGAAATGCAGGTGTTCCGCTCGTCGGGCGCCGGCGGGCAGCACATCAACAAGACCTCCTCCGCCGTCCGGCTGATCCACAAGCCCACCGGCATGGTGGTGGAGTGCCAGCAGGAGCGCAGCCAGTTCCAGAACCGGGACAAGGCCATGCAGATCCTCCGCTCCCGGCTCTACGAGGCGGAACAGCAGCGTGTGAGCAGCGAGTGGAGCGAGGAGCGGCGCAGCCAGGTGGGGACTGGCATGCGCAACGAGCGCATCCGGACCTACAACTTCCCCCAGGGCCGCCTGACCGACCACCGGATCGGCCTCACCCTCTACAAGCTGGAGGACGTGATGAACGGCGACCTGGATGAGATTATTGACAGTTTGATCACCGCCGACCAGGCGGAGCGGCTGAAACAGAGCGGAGAGGCGGACTAAGGGCCATCCCGCGAAAGGAGATTTTTACAATGGAAATGCTGATTCACTATTCCGGACTGCCCAAGGGAATGGAGCAGGAGGAGTTCAAGCTGGCCGTGGCCAACCTTCTGGAGGAGGACGGCTGGCTCACCGGCTCGGGAGACGACGAGCAGGGCCACTATCTGGAGCTGGAGCTGGAGGACGAGAAGGTGAACCCCAAGCACTGCATCGTGGCGGTGCGGGGCTATCTGTGCGGCGCCGGGTTCCCCCGGGACACCGCCCTGGAGCTGGCCGGCGTGGCCTCCAATATCTACGGCTGAACCATCCAACCGACGGAATGAAAGAAAGGAGCCCCTGGTATGAAAAAGGTGACTGCGATTCTGAACATTCTCTCCGGCATGGCGCTGATTGCCGCCGGCATTGTGGGTCTGGTCCAGGCCTGCACCGAACGGAGCACGGACGGCTGGAACTGAAATCTGATTTTCGAGGCGAACGAGCGTGATAACACAACGACTGACGGCCCAGGATACCCAGGCGGCCGCGGCGATCCTGAAGCGGGGGGGCCTGCTGGGCATTCCCACCGAGACGGTCTACGGCCTGGGGGCCAGCGGACTGGACCCGGAGGCGGTGGCCCACATCTTTGCGGCCAAGGGCCGTCCCCAGGACAACCCACTGATCCTCCACGTCCCCTCGGCGGACTGGCTGGAGCGGTACTGTGAGGACATCCCCGCCGCGGCCTACGCCCTGGCGGAGAAGTTCTGGCCGGGCCCCCTGACCATGATCCTCCGGCGCAAGCCCATTGTGCCCGACGCGGTGACCGCCGGGCTGGACACGGTGGGCATGCGCTGCCCCAACCACCCGGTGACCCGGGCCATCATCGCGGCGGCCGGGGTGCCGGTGGCGGCCCCCTCGGGGAACACCTCCGGCCGGCCCAGCCCCACCAGCGCGGCGGACATGCTGGAGGACATGGACGGGAAGATCGACGGCATTGTGGACGGCGGCCCCTGCACCGTGGGGGTGGAGTCCACCATCATCGACCTGACCCTGACGCCTCCCCGGCTGCTGCGGCCCGGCGGCGTGACTCTGGAGCAGCTCCAGGACGCCCTGGGGGAGGTGGCCGTGGACCAGGCGGTCACCCGGCTCATGGGCAAGGACGAGCATCCCCGGGCCCCCGGCATGAAGTACCGCCACTACGCCCCCAAGGCGCCGGTGACGGTGGTGAAGGGGCCGGCGGACAGAACCGCGGCCTATATCCGGGACCATCTGGGGCCCAAGAGCGGGGTCATCTGCTTTGACGAGTTTGCCGGGGACTTCCCCGGCCACCTGGTGGAGACCATGGGCCCCGCCGGCGACAAGGAGGAGCAGGCCCGGCGGGTCTTTGACGCCCTGCGGTACTTTGACAGCACCGACGCGGCGGAGATCTGGTCCCAGTGTCCGGACGACGGGGGCATCGGCCTGGCCGTGTCCAACCGGCTGAACAAGGCGGCCGGGTTCCATATCGTGGATCTGAACGAGACGACATAACAGACCTGGGCGGTGAGGACCATGAAAATCGTCGGCATTACCGGCCCCACGGGGGCGGGGAAGACCACCGCGCTCCGGGCGGTGACCGACCTGGGCGGCTGCGTCATCGACTGCGACCAGGTGTACCACCAGCTGCTGGAAGAGAGCGCCGCCATGAGAAACGAGTTGACGAAACGCTTCGGAAGGGGTATCCTAGACAGTGAACAGCGGCTGGACCGGAAGAAGCTGGGGGCTCTGGTCTTTCAGGACAAGGCCCTGCTGGCCGACCTGAACGCCATCACCCACCGGTATGTGCGCCAGCGGGTGGAGGAGCTGCTCCGCACCGCCCGGGCGGAAGGGCGGCCTCTGGCCGCCGTGGACGCCATCGCCCTCATCGAGAGCGGTCTGGGCGATCTGTGCGACGCGGTTGTGGGTGTTCTGGCCCCGCCGGAGGTGCGGGTGAGGCGCATCATGGCCCGGGACGGCATTTCCGAGGCGTACGCCCGCATGCGGGTGAAGGCCCAGCAGAGCGACGCCTTTTTCCGGGCCAACTGCACCGCAGTGCTGGAGAACACCGGGGAAGAGGCGGAGTTTGCCCGGCAGGCAAAGGCCCTGTTTGAAAAAATACTGAATCTCGGAGCGGAGTCCCGCCCTGAGCAAGGAGGAAATAAGATGGAAGAGAAACAGAAGACCGCGGGTGAGCTGCGGCGTGAGGCCCTGCTCTACCAGCCCAAGAACGGCTACGACCGCCTGACGGCGGAGGACGAGGCCGCCATGAAGTCTTACTGTGAGGACTATAAGAAGTACCTGGACGCGGGCAAGACCGAGCGGGAGTGCGTGGACGAGACCGTCCGCCAGGCTGAGGAGCGGGGCTTCAAGCCCTTTGTCCGCGGCATGGCCGTCAAGCCCGGCGACAAGCTCTACCGGGTCAACCGGGGCAAGGCCATCATGCTGGCCGTGGTGGGCACCGCCTCCCTCAGCGAGGGCGTCAACATCGGCGCGGCCCACATCGACTCCCCCCGGCTGGACATCAAGCAGAACCCCCTCTATGAGGACACCGAGATGTGCTTCCTCAAGACCCACTACTACGGCGGCATCCGCAAGTACCAGTGGGTGACCATCCCCCTGGAGCTCCACGGCGTCATCGCCATGAAGGACGGCAGCGTCATCAAGGTGGCCGTGGGCAACGGCGCGGGGGACCCCCTGTTCACCGTGGACGACCTGCTGCCCCACCTGGCGGCGGACCAGAGCAAGAAGACCCTGGCCGAGGCCATTCCCGGCGAGAGCCTGAACGTGCTGGTGGGCAGCCGTCCCTTCAAGGACGACGAGGGCTCCGAGCGGGTGAAGCTGGCCATCCTGGACCTGCTCAACCAGAAGTACGGCATCGTGGAGGAGGACTTCATCTCCGCTGAGCTGACCGCCGTGCCCGCCTTCCGTGCCAGCGATATCGGCTTTGACCGCTCCCTCATCGGCTCCTACGGCCACGACGACCGTGTCTGCGGCTACGCGGCTCTGGCCGCCCTCTTCTCCCTGGACGGCGCGCCCGCCCGCACCGCCGTGTGCATGCTGGCCGACAAGGAGGAGATCGGCTCCGAGGGCGTGTCCGGCATGAAGTCCGCCGCCTTTGACACCTTTATGAGCGACCTGTGCGACGCCCAGGGCGTGGCCCTGAAGGCCTGCTACGAGCGGTCCTTCTGCCTGTCCGCCGACGTGTGCGCCGCCTACGACCCCAACTTTGCCGAGGTCTTTGAGAAGCGCAACAGCGCCTATATCAACCGGGGCATGGGCCTGTGCAAGTACACCGGCGCCCGGGGCAAGTCGGGCGCGTCCGACGCCTCCGCCGAGCTGGTGGCCTATACCCGCCGCATTCTGGACGAGGCCGGCGTGGTGTGGCAGATGGCCGAGCTGGGCAAGGTGGACCAGGGCGGCGGCGGCACCGTGGCCGTGTACATGGCCGAGCGGGACATCGACACCCTGGATGCCGGCGTGCCCGTGCTCTCCATGCACGCCCCCTATGAGACCGTGAGCAAGCTGGACTGCTACATGACCTACAAGGGCATGAAGGCTGTCTTTGAGGCGCGGTAACTGAACAGGAAAAAATGGGCTCCGTACTTGTGCGGAGCCCATTTTTGCATGCACCCGGCAGGGAGCGGCCGAAAGATTCAGAAAATGGATTTCTCGAAATGTGAGGAATTATGGCGAAAAATGACAGCTAATGTTTGTTTTAGACGGAAAAGGGCGGTTTAAGTCACAGCGGAAGAAAAAAAGAGAGCGAAAATCAGCTGTTTAAATTGCAAGAAGCCGATAGTTTTGCTATAATCTTGTTAATCGTTTTAGCGGAAGTGCAGGTGAGGGCATGGGTTGGCACCGAAGCAAGAACAGCCTAAGATATGCGATTGCGTTAGCCGTGTTCCTGTGCTACCTGGCAACGGCATTTATGGTGTTCTTCGCCCGAGTGGACAGTGCGGTCAATCAAAATACAGTGGAGCTGCTCCAGTCCAATGTGCAGCAGCAGAGCTATCATTTTGAAGCGGTCATTGAGCTCCAGTTCAATACGCTGGAGGTGGCATCCAGCTATATCGGCATGCAGCCCCAGAAGCTGACCGTGGAGCAGATGGAGGACATCCTTCAGTCCCTGTCCTCCACGGACACCTTTGGGCGGACCATGCTGATCCTGCCGGACGGGACGGGATACAGCAGCGATGGGATCGTCACTCAGGTGGGGGACCGGGCGTATTTTCAGACCGCCATGAGCGGCCAGCGGGCCATGAGCAACCCGCTTTCCAGCTCGGTGGACGGGGACAACAAAGTGGTGCTGGCAGTGCCCGTGGAGCGGGACGGCCAGGTCACAGCCGTGCTGGGCGGCTCCTACGACGTGGGCGCCCTGAGCAGCCTGCTGTTCGCGGATATCTACGAGGGGAAGGGCTACTCCTTTATCGTGACGGCGGACGGCTCTATTGTGAGCACAGGCACTGCCGAGGCCGACTGGTCGGAGCGGTATTTCTTCGATGCATATGGCAAGGTGAACTTCTCCAAGGGCTCCCTGGACCAGATGCGTACGGACTTTCAGAACAGGAGCAGCGGCAGCATCATCGTGGACAACCAGGGCGTGGGCAGCTATCTGGCCTACGAGCCTCTGGACTGCAACGACTGGGTGCTCTGCTATGTGGTCAGCGAGGAGGACGCCAAGGCCGGCTATGAATTCATCGCCCACTATGAGCTGCTGCTGGGCGCGGCGTTCCTGCTGGGCGTGGGCGCGCTGCTGGTGTCCATCCAGCACATCAACGCCAGAGACCGGCGCAGGCTGATGCGGAAGGCGGAGGAGGATTCGCTGACCGGCCTGCTCAACAAGGAGAGCACCGCCCGGAGCATTACAGATTGGCTTAACGAGGAGCGGTGCAAGGGCTACCAGGTGCTGCTGATGGTGGACCTGGACCACTTCAAGGAGATCAACGACACCTACGGACATGCCACCGGAGATCTGGTGCTGAAGAAGACGGCGCAGGTCCTGCGGGGCGTGTTCCGTGAGACGGATATCGTGGGCCGTGTGGGCGGAGACGAGTTTATGGTGTTTCTGAAGAACGTGGGCAATCCGGAAGTGGTGCAGCGGCTGATGTCCACGGTGAACAGCCGGATCCGGGGCATCAGTGTGGACGAGATCCCCCAGGAGACCCTGTCGTGCTGCATCGGCGCGGCATTTTATCCCCGCCACGGCAAGGACTTCACGCTGCTGTATGAAAACGCGGACCGGGCCCTGTACGAGGCCAAGCGGGCCGGGGGAAACGGGCACGCGGTCTTCCAGGCGGAGGGCTGAAGGCGCTGCGCCCCGGAAAACAGAAGATGAGAAAAGGACTTGGCAGGGTATCCCGCCAAGTCCTTTTTTACGGATGAAACTCCCTGTGTCCGCAAATACTAGGGGCAGTACACAGGGAGGTGCTGTATATGACAGAAGAGACCAGGGAGACCGGAGCAGCGGAGCGCGGGGAGGAGGACAGCGGGCTCAGCGACCGCCAGCAGCAGATCGTGGATATGGGCTCGGCCACCATCAAGACGGAGCGCGGCACCGTCCACACCCTCACCATTGTGGGGCAGATCGAGGGCCATCAGCTGCTGCCCTCCAACGCCAAGACCACCAAATATGAGCATGTGATGCCTCTGCTGGCGGCCATTGAGGAGAGCAGCGAGGTGGACGGCGTGCTCATCCTGCTGAATACAGTGGGGGGCGATATTGAGGCGGGGCTGGGCATCGCCGAGCTGATTGCCAGCATGCGCAAGCCCACCGTGTCTCTGGTGCTGGGAGGCGGACACTCCATCGGCGTGCCGCTGGCGGTGTCCGCCAAGGTGTCCTTTATCGCGCCTTCCGCCGCCATGACCATCCACCCGGTGCGTCTCAACGGCCTGGTCATCGGCGTGCCCCAGACCTTCTACTACTTTGAGCGCATCCAGGACCGGATCATCCAGTTTGTCACCCAGAACAGCCATGTGGACCGGGAGACCTTTACCAGGATGATGCTCCAGACCGGGGAGCTGGCGGCGGATGTGGGCAGCGTGATCTACGGGGAGGAGGCGGTGAAGATCGGCCTCATCGACCGGATCGGCGGCCTCTCCGACGCGCTGGACTGCCTCCACGGCATGATGGAGGAGGAGCGGCAGCGGCGGATGGCGGCGCTCAAGCGCTAAGAAGCAGCGCCCCCGGAGGCATCAGCCTCCGGGGGCGCGTTTGCAGGCAGAGGATCATTCCATCCCCTTGCCGTTGTTCCATTTCCAGTCTCTGATCTCGGGCATGTCCTCGCCGTAGGTGGTGATGTACTGGCGGTGCTCCACCAGCTTGTCCCGCATGAGCTGGATGAGGAAGGCACCCCGGTTGCCCAGCTGGGGCAGACGCTTGACCGTGTCCATCACAAGGTGGTAGCGGTCGATGTCGTTTTGTACCCGCATGTCAAAGGGGGTGGTGATGGTGCCCTCCTCCTTGTAGCCCCGGACGTGGAGCTTCTTGTTGTGGCGGCGGTAGGTCAGTTCGTGGACCAGGGTGGGGTAGCCGTGGAAGGCAAAGATGACGGGCTTGTCGGTGGTGAAGTAGGCATCGTAGTCCTCGTCGGTGAGGCCGTGGGGGTGTTCCGTGTGGGGCTGGAGCTTCATCAGGTCCACCACGTTGATGACCCGGATGTGGAGCTCGGGCAGGTACTTGCGCAGGATGGTCACTGCCGCCAGGGTCTCCAGGGTGGGGGTGTCGCCGCAGCAGGCCATGACCACGTCGGGCTCGGCGCCCTGGTCGTTGGAGGCCCACTGCCAGATGCCGATGCCCTGGGTGCAGTGCTTCACGGCCTGGTCCATGGTGAGCCACTGGGGCCGGGGGTGCTTGGAGGCGATGATCACGTTGACGTAGTTCCGGCTCTTGATGCAGTGGTCGAAGGTGGACAGCAGGCAGTTGGTGTCCGGGGGCAGGTAGAGCCGCACCACGTCCGCCTTCTTGTTGGCCACATGGTCCAGGAAGCCGGGGTCCTGATGGGTGAAGCCGTTGTGGTCCTGCTGCCACACGTTGGAGGCCAGCACGTAGTTCAGGGAGGCGATATCCTGCCGCCAGGGCAGCTGGGAGGCCACCTTGAGCCACTTGGCGTGCTGGGAGACCATGGAGTCCACGATGCGGATAAAGGCCTCGTAGCTGACAAAGGCGCCGTGCCGCCCGGTCAGGAGGTAGCCCTCCAGCCAGCCCTGGCACATATGCTCGGAGAGCATGGCGTCCATGACCCGTCCTTCCGTGTCCAGGTTCAGGTCGTTTTCCATAAAGTCGGTGTTCCAGCGCCGTCCGGTCACCTCAAAGACCGGCTCCAGGCCGTTGGACTTGGCCTCGTCGGGGGCAAAGATGCGGAAGTTCTTGGCCTCCATGTTGAGGCGTACCACGTCCCGCATGTACTTGCCCAGCTGGTGCATGTCCTCGCCCAGGTGGTCGCCGGGGGAGGGGACATCCACCGCGTAGCTGCGGAAGTCGGGGCGGCGGAGGTCCCGGAGCACCTGGCCGCCGTTGGCGTGGGGGTTGGAGCCCATGCGCCGGTTACCCACGGGGGCCAGCTCCCGCAGCTCGGGGACGAGCCGGCCGTTTTCGTCAAAGAGCTCCTCCGGGTGGTAGCTGCGCATCCAGGACTCCAGCAGGGCGATATGCTCCGGGTGTGCGGCGTCGGCGGGGAAGGGGATGCGGTGGGCCAGGCAGGTGCCCTCCACCGGGAAGCCGTCCAGGGACACGGGGCAGGTCCAGCCCTTGGGGGAGCGGAACACGATCATGGGCCACCGGGGCCGGGTGGGGTCGTTCTGGGTGCGGGCGTGCTCCTGAATGCGGCTGATCTCACGCACCGCCCAGTCCAGGGCGGCGGCCATGGTCTGGTGCATCTGGGGCGCGTCGTCCCCCTCCACGAACCGGGGCTCCCAGCCGCAGCCCTTGAAGTACATCTCCAGCTCCTCGTGGGTGATCCGGCCGAAGATGGAGGGACCGGCGCTCTTGAAGCCGTTGAGGTGGAAGATGGGCAGCACGGCGCCGTCGGTGATGGGGTTGATGAGCTTGTTGCTCTGCCAGGCGGCGGCCAGGGGGCCGGTCTCGGCCTCGCCGTCCCCCACCACGCAGGCGGCGATCAGGTCGGGGTTGTCCATCACCGCGCCGAAGGCGTGGGACAGGGAGTAGCCCAGCTCGCCGCCCTCGTTGATGGAGCCGGGGGCCTCGGGGCCCACATGGCTGGGAATGCCGCCGGGGAAGGCAAACTGGCGGAAAAGCCGTTTCATGCCCTCCTCGTCCTGGCCCACGTTGGGATACACCTCGCTGTATGTCCCCTCCAGGTAGGTCTGGGCCACCACGGCCTCGCCGCCGTGGCCGGGACCGGCCAGATAGATCATGTTCAGGTCGTTGCGGGTGATGACCCGGTTGAGGTGGGTGTAGATAAAGTTCTGCCCCGGCGCGGTGCCCCAGTGGCCCACAGTGTGCCGCTTGAGGTGCTCCGGCTTCAGGGGCTGGCGGAGCAGGGGATTGTCCAGCAGATAGAGCTGGCCCACGGACAGATAGTTGGCCGCGCGCCAGTAGGCGTCCATCTTGCGCAGCTGCTCCTGATCAAGGGGCCCCCGCTTTGACATACGGGCGGCGGATTTAAGTACGGGCTTAGATTCGGGCTTTGCGGTCTTAGCCATCGGAAGAGCCTCCTCGAACGCTTGAGATCACTATTATTATGCTAAATTGTGGGGCAGAAGTCAATAGTTACGTCGGCATAAAACAGAAAAAAGAGACTGCAACAGGCGCAGTCTCTTTTTTCACGGCTTAGACGCCGCCGTTGGCGTTCAGGCGGAAGTCGGTCAGGGTGAGGGCGTCTCCATCGTAGGACACCTGGGCGGTGAGGGTGCCGATGTCCGCGGGGGACGCATCCCCGGCGGTGATCTGGAGGCCGAACACGGCGGTATAGGCGCCGTCCTCGTACCGGAAAAACACCAGGCCGCCCACGGGGGCCAGGCCGTCGGGCTCGTTGGGGCCGTCATACCAGACGCTGATCTTCTCGCTGCCGGCGGTGATGGTGACGGTGTTTTCATCGTGGTCGTAGGAGAAGGAGAGCAGGCCGTCCAGCAGGGGGCCGTAGTAGCCGGGCAGCAGGCCGCAGTCCGCCCAGCCGCCGTCGGAAAGGGGCCGGTAGACGTGGAGCTCGAACACGCTGGACCCGGCGGAGTTGGACACCAGGTAGACCACGGCCAGCTCCCCGCTGCCGTCGCCGTCCAGGTCGTCCCACCGCAGCTGGGGGAGCATGGGGTGCTGGGCGGAGAGGCAGACCTGGTCAAAGGGGGTGAGGGTGTCGCCCCGGGCCAGGAGAACGCCGCAGGGCGCGCCGTCGGAGTCGCCGCCGTAGCCGTAGAGGACGATGTCTTGGTCGGGCAGCTCGGCAAGCCGGTAGAGGCTGCCGCTGCCCGCCTGGACGTCCTCCGCGGCGGACAGGGTGTCCGGCAGGTCCTCTGTGGAGATATTCTCCCACCAGGCGGGGGCCTCCGGAGCGTCCGAGGAACTGGGAGGCGCATCGGAGGGCCGGGCAGAGGAGACAGGGGCGGATTGGGACGGGGAAGGGGAGACGGCCGTCTCGCCGGTGCAGGCGGAGAGGAGCAGCGCAGCGGCCAGAAGCGCGGGAATCAGGGACTTCATAGATTGACCTCCTCAGGAAGCTGCCCCAAGGGGCAGGATTTTAGCGTGGTAGACCCAGCGGTACAGGACAAGGGCCACGGCGCAGGAGACCGCCTCGGCCACGGGCAGGCACCACCAGACCAGCTCAGGGGCGGTGAACACGAAGAACAGGCAGACGGGCAGCACGATGGCGGCCTGGCGCAGCACGGAGAGGATCAGGCTGAACATGGGCACGCCCAGGGCCTGGAAGGCGGCGCCCAGGATGATAGACACCCCGGCGAACAGGAAGGAGAGGGAGATGATCCGCAGGGCCGGTACGCCCATGGCCATGGCCAGCTCCGGTGCGCTGAAGATCCCCATGAGCAGCCAGGGGAAGAGCAGGAAGATGACCATGCCCACCCCCATGATGCACAGGGCGGCGGCCAGGGCGAAGCGGACGCCGCCGGCGATGCGCTCCCGCTGCCGGGCGCCGTAGTTGTAGCTGAGGATGGGGGTGAGGCCGTTGTTCATGCCGTAGACCGGCATGAAGACGAAGGACTGGAGCTTGAAGTAGGCGGAGAGGATGAACACGGGGGCGTCGCCGTACAGCACCAGCATTTTGGGTAGGCTGAGGATCTTGTTCAGGCCCAGGGTCATCACCGTGCTCAGGGACTGCATCACAATGGCGGGGCCGCCGATGCGGTAGATGTCCAGGATGGTGGCCGGGCAGGGGCGGAAGCCCCGCAGGGTGAGCCGGATCACCCTGTTTCGGGCCACCAGCACAAAGCCCACCGCCATGCCCACCAGCTGGCCGAAGACCGTGGCGATGGCGGCGCCCGCCACCCCCAGGGCGGGGAAGGGCCCCAGGCCGAAGATGAGCACCGGGTCCAGGAACAGGTTGACCACCGCGCCCACGCCCTGGATGATCATGGGCCCCACCGCGTTGCCCGTTGCCTGGAGCACCCGCTCGCCGGCGAACTGCATGCATACGCCCAGGGAGAACACGGTCACAATGGTGAGGTACTGTCCGCCGTATTCCCGCACCAGGGGGTCGCTGTTGAAGAAGCCCACAAAGCGGGGACCCAGGGTCAGGCCGAAGAGGAGGAAGACCACCCAGGAGAGCAGATAGAGGAAGTAGCCGTTCAGGGCCACGGCGCAGGCGGCCTCCGGTTTTTTCTCTCCCAGGCGGCGGGAGAGCATGGCGTTGACGCCCACGCCGGTGCCCACGCAGATGGCCACCATCATGGTCTGGGCCGGGTAGGCCAGTCCCAGGGCCACAAAGGCGCTGTCGTCGATGAGGGAGACGAAGTAGCTGTCCACCATGTTGTACAGGGCCTGGACCAGCATGGAGAGCATCATGGGCCAGGACATGTGGATGATGAGCCGCCGGATGGGCATGGTGCCCATCTTGTTTTCCATCAAATTCATCTTCCTTTCGTAAAAAACAACGGGTTTCCCTCTGTGAGGAAAACCCGTTGTTACAGTGGTTTTGATCCCTGTGGGCCGCCGGAAAAGGCGAGGGGAAAAACGGACGGCCATTTACTTATGGCACTATTATAATGCCCTGGTGTACCGCAAGTCAACACAAATGGCGTCAGGCGGGAAGGGAATATCTGCATGGGTGCCGTCCCACTGGAAGCCGTGGGCGGCGTAGAACCGCCGGGCGCCGCTGTTCTCCCGCAGGACGAACACAAAGGCGTTGCGGAAGCCGTCGGCCTTCAGACGGCGGAGGGCCTCCTCAAAGAGCAGGCCGCCGTACCCTTTGCCCCGGTGGTCCGGGTGGGTGTAGAAGGAGATGATCTCCCCCCAGCCCCGGTAGGCCTCGTTAGGGAAGTCGGAGCCCTCGCTGGTGCCCGCGTTGTAGTTTTCCGTGCGGGCGGGGCCGTAGTTGATAGCGGCCACCGGGGTGTGGCCGCTGTAAAGGAGAAGTCCATGACAGCGCCCGGTCTGGTAGTCCTCCCGAAAGAACTTTGTCCACCGGTCATCGGTAATTTCCCGGGCCATATAGTCGTCGGGCACATAGCCCACGTAAGTGTCCCGCCAGCCCAGCGCATGGATGAGGGACATGGCGGCGAAGTGCTCGTCGGTGCAGGCATCTACAAAGCGGAGGCCGTTCATACGCCGGCGGGCTCCTGCTCCCGGGCGGCCTCCTCCTCGTGCTGCTTGGCCAGGCCGCGGGCGTTGGCCAGCATGAGCTTGATCCGGTTCTCCTGGTTGATCTTGGTGGCGCCGGGATCATAGTCGATGGCCACGATGTTGCTCCAGGGGTAGTCGTCCTTTAGCTTGCGGATCATGCCCTTGCCCACGATGTGGTTGGGCAGGCAGCCGAAGGGCTGGGTGCACACGATGTTGGGCACGCCGGTGTGGATGAGCTCCAGCATCTCAGCGGTGAGGAGCCAGCCCTCGCCCATCTTGTTGCCGTCGCCCAGATAGCCCTTGATGTAGCTGTGGAGCTCGTCAAAGTCGCCGGGGGCGCGGAAGCGGCCGGAGCGCTTGATGGTGTCGATCATGGCCCGCTGCTTCTTCTTGATGTACCCGGCGAACACCCGGCACACCGCCTGCTTGATCCACTTGCCGCCGTAGATGTCCACATCCACGTCACGGTTGAAGATCTTGAAGATGACGAAGTCGGCCAGACCGGGCACCACGGGCTCGGCGCCCTCGGAGAGGAGGAACTTCTCCAGGTTGTTGTTGCCCAGGGGGGAGTATTTGACGTAGATCTCGCCGACCACGCCCACCCGGACCTTCTGCTCTCCGGCCACGGGGACGGCCTTGAACCGGTCGATGATGCGCTCGAAGTTGGCGATCATGGACTTGTGGTTCATGCCCCTGCCCACGTTCATCTCCGCCAGGAGGAAGTCCATGCAGTCCTCGATGGCCTGATCGGTGTCGCCGGGGTTGACCTCATAGGGCCGGACCTGGTTGGAGATATTCATGAGGATGTCGCCGTAGAACACGGCGAACACGGCCTTGCGGATAAAGCCCAGGGACAGCTTGAAGCCGGGGTTGTGCTCCAGGCCGGACAGGTTCACCGAGATGACGGGCACATAGGCCAGGTCGGCCTTTTCCAGGGCCTTGCGGAGCATGTGGATGTAGTTGGAGGCGCGGCAGCCGCCGCCGGTCTGGGTGATGACCAGGGCAACCTTATGGGGATCGTACTTGCCGCTCTTCACCGCGTCGATGAGCTGGCCGATGACCAGAATGGCGGGGAAGCAGGCGTCGTTGTGGACGTACTTCTGTCCGTAGTCCAGGATGCTCTTGCCGGAGGTGTTGAGCATCTCCACCTTGTACCCCTCGGTCTGCATGATGCGCACCAGCATGGCGAAGTGCATGGGCAGCATCTGGGGCACCAGAAGGGTGTACTCCTCCTTCATCTCCTTGGTGAAGAGAAGGCGGCCGGTCTTGTCGTATTCCAGTTTTGCCATAGAAAGCTAAGTCCTTTCCGCATACATTCACGCCCCTGGGGCGTGGGGGATTCTGAGAGGAAGGGGCCGCCCTGTCAGGCGTTGGCGGCGTCCTGGCCGCTGCGGGCCTGCTGCTTGCGGGCGTCGATGGCGGCGATGAGGGAGCGGATACGGATGCGTACCGCGCCCAGGTTGCTGATGTCGTCGATCTTCAGCTGGGTGTACAGCTTGCCGCCGCTCTCCAGGATGGAGCGCATCTCGTCGGTGGTGATGGCGTCGGTGCCGCAGCCGAAGGAGACCAGCTGGACCACCTGCATGTCGGGCTGGGTGCAGACATAGCGGGCGGCGTTGTACATGCGGCTCTGGAAGGTCCACTGGTTGAGCACCTTCCGGGGGGCGTAGCCCTCCAGGTAGGAGAGGGCGTCCTCGGTGATGAGCACAAAGCCGAAGGAGGTGATAAGGTCGTTAATGCCGTGGTTGATCTCCGGGTCGATGTGGTAGGGGCGGCCGCAGACCACCAGGATGGGCATGTTCATGGCCCGGGCGTACTCGATGTACTTCTTGCCGGTGGAGCGCACGTCGTGGACGTAGGCGTCGTAGGCGGCATAGGCGGCCTTGGCCGCGGCCAGGGTCTCCCGCTTGGGGATGGAGAACTCCTCCTCCATCATCTTGGCGATGCGCTTGGCAAAGTCCTTGTGGCGCCACAGGCCCACGTAGGGGTTGAGGAACTTGGTCTGCTTCAGGGCGGGCACGTTGGCGGCCAGCAGCTCGGGGTAGTAGGCCACCACGGGGCAGTTGAAGTGGTTGTCGCCGATGCCCTCGTCGTTGTTGTAGGACATACAGGGGTACCAGATGGCGTCCACGCCCTCCTCCACCAGGGCCTCCACGTGGCCGTGGAGCAGCTTGGCGGGGTAGCACACCGTGTCGGAGGGGATGGTGTGCTGGCCCTTGATGTAGAGCTTTCGGGAGGACTCGGGGGAGAGGACCACCTCGAAGTTGAGCTTGGTGAAGAAGGTGAACCAGAAGGGCAGGTTCTCGTACATGTTCAGGCCGAAGGGGATGCCCATCCGGCCCCGGACGCCGGTGCCCTCGCCCTTGCCGTGCATGGCCCGGAGCTTCTTGTACTTGTAGTTCATCAGGTCGGGCAGCTCCACCTTCTCCTTGCCCAGGGGGCGGGAGCAGCGGTTGCCCGAGATGAACTTCCGGCCGCCGTCGAACTGGTTGACGGTGAGGGCGCAGTGGTTGGTGCACAGGCCGCAGGTGACGGGCTTAGCGGTGTGGGTGAAGGACTGTAAAGCCTTTTCGCTGAGCAGGCCGCTGGCGTTCAGATGCAGGTCGCGGGCGGCCAGGGCGGCGCCGAAGGCGCCCATGATGCCGGCGATGGTGGGGCGGGTCACGTTCCGGCCCAGCTCCAGCTCAAAGGCCCGGAGCACGGCGTCGTTGTGGAAGGTGCCGCCCTGGACCACGATGTGCTTGCCCAGGTCGTCGGCGCTGGCGGCGCGGATGACCTTGTACACCGCGTTCTTGACGATGGAGATGGACAGACCGGCGGAGATGTCCTCCACGCTGGCGCCGTCCTTCTGGGCCTGCTTTACGCTGGAGTTCATGAACACGGTGCAGCGGGAGCCCAGGTTCACCGGGTGCTTGGCGAAGAGGCCCAGCTTGGCGAAGTCGGCGATGGAGTAGCCCAGGGCCTTGGCGAAGGTCTCGATAAAGGAGCCGCAGCCGGAGGAGCAGGCCTCGTTGAGCATGATGGAGTCCACCGCGCCGTTGCGGATCTTGAAGCACTTCATGTCCTGGCCGCCGATGTCGATGATGAAGTCCACGTCGGGGTTGAAGTGGCGGGCGGCGTTGTAGTGGGCCACGGTCTCCACCAGGCCCAGGTCGCAGCCGAAGGCGTTCTTGATCAGGTCTTCGCCGTAGCCGGTGACGGCGGAGCCCTTGATGGTGATCCGGTCGCCGCACAGCTTGTAGATCTCCTTCAGCTGCTCCAGTACCACGGCCACCGGGTTGCCCAGGTTGGAGTGGTAGTAGGTGTAGAGCAGGCCGCCGTCGGGGGCGATGAGGGCCACCTTGGTGGTGGTGGAGCCGGCGTCGATGCCCAGGAAGGCGTCGCCGGTGTATGTATGGATATCCGCCTCGGGGGGGTGGTTGGCGTTGTGGCGGGCCAGGAAGGCGTCGTAGTCGGCCTTGTCGGTGAAGAGGGGGGGCATGGTGTCCACCGTATTGGTGGCGTCCACGCTCTCCTCCAGACGCTTGAGCAGGTCGTCAAAGGGGTGCTCGGGGTAGTCGGAGGAGCACAGGGCCGCGCCGATACCGGCGAAACAGTCGCCGTCCTCGGGGAAGATGGCGTGCTCATCGTCCAGCTTCAGGGTCTCCACGAACCGCTGCCGCAGGCCCATGAGGAAGTGGAGGGGGCCGCCCAGGAACACGATCTTGCCCTTGAGCTCCCGGCCCTGGGTCAGACCGGCCACGGTCTGGTCCACCACGGCCTGGAAGATGGAGGCGGCCACGTCCTCCTTGCGGCCGCCCTGGTTGAGGATGGGCTGGATGTCGCTCTTGGCGAACACGCCGCAGCGGGAGGCAATGGGGTAGATCTTCTCGTGCTTCAGGCTCAGCTCGTCCAGCTCATTGACGGAGACGTTCAGCAGGGTGGCCATCTGGTCGATGAAGGCGCCGGTGCCGCCGGCACAGGAGCCGTTCATCCGCTCCTCCAGGGCGCCGCCGAAGAAGATGATCTTGGCGTCCTCGCCGCCCAGCTCGATGACGGCGTCGGTGTCCGGGTAGTAGGCGCGGACGGCGGCGGCGGTGGCGTACACCTCCTGGACGAAGTCCACGTCGGCGGCCTTGGCCACGCCCAGACCGGCGGAGCCGGTGATGACCATCCGGACCATCTGTCCCTTCAGCATATCCTGAATGGAGTGGAGGGTCTCGCAGGCCCGCTCCCGGGCCTTGGAATAGTGCCGCTCGTAGGAGCGGAACAGCAGCTTGTTCTGTTCATCCAGCACCACGACCTTGACGGTGGTGGAGCCGATGTCGATACCGATGCGCAGGCTCATAGGGTCACTCCTAAAATCCCATGGTGGGTTATTTCGGTTGTTCATTACATAATATAACAAAAACGCGGAGATTACAAGCCTAACCTAGTAAATTACCGGGTATTCCGAACATGGAAATTTAAGAAGCGGAACGGAACGAAATTTGGTGAAAACGTGGGAAAACGGACAAAAGAGAGGAATTGTTTTCCGGGTGAGGAGAAAAACGACATTAGGGGGAAAGGAGAACGCAAAAACAGGAGAACAGGCGGATTTTCATCTGATTTTAAGAATCTCTCCATGGTCCATAAAGAAAAGACCGATATAATAAAAATATAAAATCACCGCGTTGGGGGTCTGTCGCAGGACATACGCCGGTGCAGGGACAGGGGGAAGCGACATGGGTGAGCAGGAGTATCTGAGCCAGCTCTCAGGCTATCTCACCGGCCGGATATCCAACCGGCAGCTGGAGAGCATCCTGAAGTATTATAAGGAGTACTTCGAGGAGAAAGGACCCGACCAGGCATGGAGGGCGGAGGAGGAGCTGGGCACGCCGGACGAGGCGGCGGCCCGTATCCTGGGCGCCATGCCCCGGACCGGCGGCCGGGACCTGCGGGAACCCCGCCGCTGGACCGGCGGCCGGATCGCGGCGGTCATCGTGCTCTCACCCATCTGGGTGCCTGTGCTGCTGACGGTGGTGGTGGGCCTGCTGGGGATAGGGGTCTGCGTCGCTGCCGGAGGAGTGGCCTGTGTGGGCGGCGGGCTCTTCAGCATGTGGTGCGGCTTTACCCAGGTCTTTTACAGCATCCCCACCATGGTGTTCTTCTGCGGCCTGGGCTTCCTTGCGGCGGCAATGGGGCTGCTGCTCTTCCTGGGCGGCGCGGCGCTGTGTGTGCTCTGGTATAAGGGAATGGCGGCTCTGGTGCGCCGCATGTTCTCCGGCGGCGTGAGAGAGGGGGAAGCGGCATGAAGAAATTCGCCAAGGTGATCGCAGGCATTGCCGCGCCGCTGTTTCTCATCGGCGGAGTGCTCACAGGGATCGGCTGGTACATGGGGGCGGACACCCACATCGAGGTTCCGGTGGGGAAAGAGCACATCCGCGTAGGCTGGGACGGGATCCGTTTTTCCGGCTGGAATTCTATGGAGGAGGTGGCGTCTGTGGAGAAAAATATGGAGCTGGAGCCGTTCACCAGACTGGAGGTCAACCTGTCTGCCGGCAATGTCACCGTCACGACCGGCGAGACCTATGGCATGCGCCTGCGGGACGGAAGCGTGGAGCTGAAGTACGCGCTGGAGGACGGTGTGCTGAAGGTGTGGGACGACCGGCCCGCAGGGGTGCTGTCGACGCAGAAGGGGGGCAGCGTGGAGATTTTTCTGCCTGACGGCGCTGCCCTGACGGACGCGGATATCGCCAGCAGCCTGGGCAGCCTGACCCTGGACGGCCTCCGGGCAGACAACCTGACCGCTACGGCAGACCTGGGCGAGGTGAACGGCAGCGAGCTGCGGGTGGACAGCGCAGTGCTGACGCTGAACTGCGGCTCCCTGAGCCTGACGGGCATAGAGGCGGGCGAGCTGGAGGCGGAGCTGGCCATGGGAAATATGACGGCCACCGGCATGGCAGTGGCCGACCGTCTGACCGTCACCGGCAGCACGGGCTCGTTCTCCCTGGAGGGCGAGCTGGGCGAGAAGGTCAGCGTAACGGCGGACCTGGGCGATATCAGTGTGAAGCCGGCCCGGGAAGAGCAGTGGTACGAGTACGGCCTGAGCACGGACCTGGGCCAGGTGATGGTGAACGGCCGGAGCCTGGGCACATCCTTTTCCCAGGATGGTGAGCGGGGAAGCATGGAACTGTCCAGCGGAATGGGAGATGTGTCGGTCCAGTTTCCCTGAGAGAAAGCAGCCTGTTGAGCGCGTTCCGGAGATACCCGGAACGCGCTCTTGACAATCTATGATTTTTGGCGGTAAATGCCGTTGACAGGCCGGAGGAAGGACGTTAAAATAGCACCTGACTGTAAGAAAAATTCTGCCCTGAGGGTGAATCGATTGGCCAAGAAGAAGGGAAAACATAGCGCGCTGGAGGCGCGGCGGCGCAAGAACCGCCGGCGGCAGAACGCCGAGCGGGCCGCCCGGCTGGCGCGGGAGGGGCTTGTGCCGGAAGAGGAGCGGGCGGTTGCCCTGGCCGCTCCGGCGGAGCCCCAGGGCGCGGGCACGGCGCCCATAGCCCCGGGGCCGGTTGAGTCCGGCGGGGCGCAGGATGGAGGCAGGCGGCGTTTTTCGCTGTGGAGGCGGGAGAAAAAGCCCCGGGCGCCCTGGCGGTATCACCCCTGGGTGTGGTATCTGATGGCCTTTCTCATCCCGCTGGCCATCCTGGTGGCCACACAGCTCATCACGATCCAGTCGGTGGAGGACACCGTGGCCTGGATCGGGCAGAACCCGGCCGCCTTTGGGCTGGGATACCTGCTGCTGCTGGCCTGTGAAGGGATCCTGCTTGCTATAACGGGCGGCATCTTTTCCGCCGGACTGATCCTGACGGTCCCCCTGCTGACCATGGCCATTGTCAGTTATTTCAAGGAAGTGGTCAACGGCGTGCCTCTGATGGTCAGCGACCTGGCCATGGCCACCCATATGGGCACCATCGCGGGCTTCATGCGCCCGGGCATGAGCTTCGGCGCATGTACCGTCCCGTCGGTGCTGGCGGTGCTGGGATTGCTGGCGCTGACCCTGCTCTTTGCCAAGCGGCCCCGGCGCATCCGGTGGTATGCCTCCCTGACCGTGGGGCTGTGCGGCCTGCTGGTGATGGTGGGGTCGGCCAATCTGCCTGCGACCCGGGACTTTCTCAGCGGGCCGGGGGGAGAGATCCAGGCCGAGCGGAACGACCGGCTGGGCTTTCTGGCGGGCCTGTACAGCGGCGTGCTGGACAGCGCGGTGCAGGAGCCGGACGCGTACAATGAGAACAATATGAACGCCATCCTGCTGAAGGTGAAGCAAAACGCGGCGTCCACGCCGGCGCCGGCGGTGCAGCCCAATGTGATCATGCTCATGTCCGAGAGCTTCTGCGACCCGGAGGCGGTGCTGCCCGGCGTGGAGTTTGAGGACGATCCCATCCCCAACTACCGGGCCCTGGCGGCCGAATGGCCCTCGGGCAAGTTCCTCTCCAATACATACGCCGGAGGCACCGGCAACGTGGAGATGGAGGTCATGACCGGAATTCCCATCGCCTTTGTGGGGGAGGGGGAGGACCTGACCTCCCTCCAGGACGAGACGGCCTACGACCGTGCGCCGTCCATCATCAAGGCATTCTCAGCCCAGGGCTACGCCACCGAATTCGTCCACTCCTACACGTCAAAGCTGTACAACCGGGAGGAGAACTTCCAGCGCATCGGCTTTGACAAGCTGGTGTTTGAGCCGGACTTTCCCGAGGACGCGGAGCGGGAGGGGCCCTATCTGTCCGACATGGCCCTGACCGAGATGATGATCTCGGAGTTTGAGAACCGGGACAAGAGTAAACCACTTCTCCTTTACGGCCTTTCCATGGAGAACCACCAGCCCTACTACACCGGGAAATTCGAGGACAGCTCCGGTCTGGACTTCTCCAGCGACAAGCTGGGGGAGGAGGAGCTGGGCTCCATCGACGCCCTGCTCCACGGCATCCACGACGCGGACGCGGCCCTTGGGGCGCTGCTGGACTATTTTGAGCAGTGCGAGGAGCCGGTGATCGTGATCTTCTGGGGCGACCATCTGCCCGGGCTGTCCATGGACGAGGAGAACACCATCTACTCGGAGCTGGGCTACTCCACCACGGCGGACACCCAGTCCTGGTCCCCGGAGGAGCTCAAGCGGATGCACACCACCCGATTCCTGGTCTGGAACAACTACGGCGCGGAGCTGGATGTGCCCGAGACCCTGAGCGCCACAGGGTTGGGGGTGCATATTCTGGACTGGGCCGGGGTGCCCCGCCCGCTGTACTTCCAGTGGGTGGATATGGCCCTGGAGGATATGCTGCTCTACCGCCAGCGGCTCTTTGTGGCGGCGGACGGCACGCCCTACTACGAGCCGCCGGAGGAGGACCAGAGGACGGTGGAGACCTACCGCACCATCGTCTACGACATTCTCTACGGCCAGGGCTACATCGCCCAGGCCATGACCGAGCCGGTGCAGCGGAAATAAGCATTGCCATACAGAGCGGCGGCTCAGGGAGCCGCCGCTCTGTTGTCCGTAAACAGATTGTTGACATAATCCAAAGAAAAATGATGGAAATGTCAGGCTGCTTGTGGTAATATAATCTATATGCACCCGCCCGTCCCTGATGAGGCGGGACTACATATGTATGGAGGAAAATCTATGAATTATCTGATGTCCATCCTGATGGGCGTGATTCAGGGTGTGGCGGAGTTTCTGCCCATTTCCAGTTCAGGACACCTGACCCTCTTCCAGGCCTTTTTCAGCATGGAGAACATGGAGGAGACCCACATGCTCTTCACCGTGCTGCTCCACTTCGGCACGCTGATCTCCGTCTGCATCGTGTACTGGCGGGACATTGTGGATATGATCCGGGAGTTTTTCCTGGGCATCCGCGCCCTGGTGGTGCGGGATGAGAGCGCGGGCAAGCCGCCTGCCGCCCGGCGGATGGTGATGCTGATCATTGTGGCCACCCTGCCGCTGTTCGTGATGATCTTCTTCAAGGACGCCCTGGAGCGCTTCTTCTCCAACCCCATCCCGGTGTCCTGCATGCTGCTGCTCACCGGCTTCATCCTCTTCTTCTCCGACCGGCTGGCCCGGGGCCACAAGACTGCCAAGAACGCCACCGTGGTGGACGCCCTACTGGTGGGCTGCGCCCAGGCGGTGGCCATCATCCCCGGCATCTCCCGCTCCGGCTCCACCATCTCCGCCGGCATGCTGAGAGGTTTTGACCGGGACTTCGCCGTCCGCTTTTCCTTCCTCATGTCCCTGCCCGCCGTGGTGGGCGCCACGCTGCTGGAGCTGAAGGACGCCGTGACCGCCCCCAATTTCAGTGAGCAGGTCCTGCCCCTCCTGCCGGTCTATCTGGTGGGCGTGGTGGTGTCCGCCGTGGTGGGCTACTTCGCCATCCGGCTGGTCAAGTCCCTGGCGGACAAGGGCAAGTTCGGCAACTTTGCCTACTACTGCTGGGCGGTGGGCGCCGTGTCGCTGATCGCGGGCATCCTCAAGTTCGTGATCTTCGCCTGAGCGGACCCGCCCTCCCGTTCTACCATAATGTCTGCTGGATAAACCGCAGATTGGTTTATTTGCGCGGTGGCAGCCGCGCAATTCCATAAAAACGGCTCAAAGGAGCTGCTTTTATGGAATTCAGCCATTGTTCAGTACGCATTACCATACTCTCCTGAAAGGAATGACGCTCCATGGCCACGGCACAAAAGAAAAGCACCGGTGGAAAGCGCACTGCGTCCTCCTCCGGCAAGCGGACAAGCGCCGCCGGGAAGAGCGCCTCCGCCGGCCGGAAGAAGGCGGTCAGCCAGCCCAAGCCCATCCGCAGGGAAGTGGGGGCGGTGGTCTGCTTTCTGCTGGCCATCTTTGCCGCCTTTGGGTATTTCAATGTCCACGCCATCTTCATCGACTTTTTCTGCGGCCTTGCCAAGGGATTGATCGGATACGGCTTCTGGCTGGTGCCCCCCATGCTGCTGGTGTCCAGCGTGGTGTTGATGTTCCACCGGGGACGGCCTGTGCGGCTGCGGGTGTGGTGCGCCATGCTCCTCCCGGTGCTGGTGGGCGCGCTGCTCCACCTGATGCTGGCCAAGGGCAGCTACCAGTGGGACGGCGCACTGATCAAGACCCTGTGGACTCAGGGACAGGCCATGTCCAGCGGCGGCCTGCTCAGCGGCATCATCGCCATGGGCTTCACCGCCGTGTTCAGCAAGATCGGCGCCGGTGTGGTGTTTGTGCTGTGCGGGGCCATGATGGTGATGACCGTGTGCAACGTGACCGTTGTGGACATTGTGGACGCCATCCGCAACCGTCCCCACCCGGAGTACGAGGAAGAGGAGCTGCCCGAGCCCCGGCCCCGTGGCCGGCGTCCCGCGCCCGCCCCAGCTCCTGTGGCGGCTGAGAAGCCCGCTGCCGCCGGGCGCAGGCGTCCCGTGATCGACATCCCGGTAGATGAAGTGCCCGCTGAGGCGGCGGCCCAGGAGACGACCGAGCAGCCCCCGGAGGAGGAAAAGCCCAGAAAGAGCGGCCTCTTCAACCGCCGTCCTTCTGTGCCTACCCCCGACCAGGTACTCACCGCCTCTGCGGCGGAGGCAGAGGAGGAGCTGCCCTTCTCCCAGCCGGAGCCGGAGCCCCAGCCTCAGCCTGTGGAACCTGCCGTCAATCCGGCGGCTGTGCGCCAGCCCGAGCCTTTCCAGCCCGCTCCCGCCGTCCCCGCCCCTGTGCCCCCCATGCCGGAGATCGAGCGGGAGCCCGCCGTACCCAAGGCCAAGGGCAAGGAGACCGCCCAGGCGGCCGCGGAGGTGGCCCAGGAGGTGGAGAAGAACCTGGGCCAGAGCGGCGGCGCCTATCAGTATCCGCCTCTCTCCCTGCTGAAGGAGGGGGACAGCATCGTGGGCGCCGAGGCCATCGGCGAGCTGAAGGCCAACCAGGCCCGGCTGTCCGATACCATCCGCTCCTTCGGCATTGACGCCAACATCGTTAACGTGACCCGGGGCCCGTCGGTGACCCGGTACGAGCTGGAGCTGGACCAGGGCGTCCGGCTCAACAAGCTGACCAACCTGTCCGACGACATCGCCCTGGCCCTGGGCGCCACCGGCGTGCGCATCGCCCCCATCCCCGACAAGATCTCCATGGTGGGCATCGAGGTGCCCAACAAGCTGGTGTCCCCGGTGTACATCAACGAGGTCATCGGCTCCCGGGAGTTCCGGGACAACCCCTCCAAGGTGGCCTTTGCCGTGGGCAAGGACATCGGCGGCAACTGTATCGTGGGCAACATCGCCAAGCTGCCCCACCTGCTCATCGCCGGTACCACCGGCTCCGGTAAGTCGGTGTGCACCAACTCCCTCATCATCTCCCTGCTCTACAAGGCCACCCCCGACGAGGTGCGCCTCATCATGGTGGACCCCAAGATGGTAGAGCTGGGCATCTACAACGGCATTCCCCACCTGCTCATCCCGGTGGTCACCGACCCCAAGAAGGCCGCTGGCGCCCTCCAGTGGGCGGTGGTGGAGATGATGAAGCGGTACCGGGCCTTCTCCGAGGTGGGCGTCCGTGACCTGGCGTCCTACAACGCCCACGCCGCCCGCACCGAGGGCATGGAGAAGATGCCCCAGATCGTGGTGGTTATCGACGAGCTGGCCGACCTGATGCTGGTGGCGGCCAAGGAGGTGGAGGAGTCCATCTGCCGGGTGGCCCAGATGGGCCGTGCCGCCGGCATGCACCTGATCATCGCCACCCAGCGCCCCTCCGCCGACGTGATCACCGGCCTGATGAAGGCTAACATCCCCAGCCGTATCGCCTTTGCCGTGGCCTCCTCGCTGGAGTCCCGCATCATCCTGGACACCACCGGCGCCGAGAAGCTGGTGGGCAAGGGCGACATGCTCTACTTCCCCCTGGGCACCGGCAAGCCCAAGCGGGTCCAGGGCTGCCTCATCTCCGACGAGGAGGTGGCCGCAGTGGTGGACTTCATCAAGAAGCAGAGCGGCTCCGCCGAGTATGACGAGTCCATCATCCACGAGATCGAGAAGCACGCTGCGGAGAAGGACAAGCAGGGCAAGGGGGGCGGAAGCTCCGCCTCCGAGGACGCCGGCGGGGACTACGACGAGCTGCTGCCCTCCGCCATCGAGGTGGTGGTGGAGACCGGCATGGCCAGCGTGTCCATGCTCCAGCGCCGCCTGAAGCTGGGCTACTCCCGTGCCGCCCGTCTGGTGGACCAGATGGAGGAGAAGGGCGTGGTGGGTCCCTTTGAGGGCTCCAAGCCCCGCCAGGTGCTCATCACCAAGGAGCAGTGGCAGGAGATGCAGTTCCGCCAGGGCATGGTGGACACAGCCCCCGACGCGGGTCCCGTCCCCGACGAGCTGGCCTTTGAGGGGGACGCCATCCCCCAGAGCCGGGATATGCCTCCCTTTGATATGTAATGTAAAAAGTGGTCCCGCCGGAGCTTCCGGCGGGACCACTTTTGTTATTTGACCTTCAGCGCCCTTGTGGCGTTGAGGATGGCGATGACGGACACGCCCACATCGGCAAAGACGGCCTCCCACATGGTGGCGTCTCCGGTGGCGCCCAGAAGCAGCACCAGCAGCTTGACGGCCAGGGCGAAGACGATGTTCTGGAGCACGATGCGGCGGGTCCTGCGGGCGATGCGGATGGCCACGGCGATCTTGGAGGGCTTGTCGTCCATGAGCACCACGTCGGCGGCCTCGATGGCGGCGTCGGAGCCCAGAGCGCCCATGGCGATGCCCACGTCGGCCCGGGAGAGGACGGGGGCGTCGTTGATGCCGTCGCCCACAAAGGCCAGGGTGCCCTTGGCGCTCTTCTCCTTCAGCAGGGCCTCCACCCGGTCCACCTTGTCTGCCGGGAGCAGCTGGGCGTGGACCTCGTCCAGGCCCAGCTCGGCGGCCACCGCCTCGCCCACGGCGGCGGTGTCGCCGGTGAGCATGACGGTCTTGCGTACTCCGGCGGCCTTCAGGTCCCGGATGGCCTGGGCGGCGTCCGGCTTCACCTGGTCGGAGATGACGATATGGCCCAGATAGGCGCCCTGGGAGGCCACGTGGACCGTGGTGCCCACCTTGTGGCAGGGGTGCCAGGTGACGCCGATCTCGTCCATCAGCTTGCCGTTGCCCACCCAGACGGGCACGCCGTCCACCTGGGCGCACACGCCCTTGCCCGAGCGCTCCTCCACGCCGGATACCCGGCTCCGGTCCAGCTCCATGCCCCAGGCCTCCCGGAGGGAGCGGGAGATGGGGTGGTCGGAGTAGGACTCGGCCAGGGCGGCCAGCTCCAGCAGGTGCCGCTCGGAGCACTGGTCGGGGTGGATGGCGGTGACGTTGAATACGCCCTGGGTCAGGGTGCCGGTCTTGTCAAAGACCACGGCCTCGGTGTTGGCCAGGGCCTCCAGATAGTTGCCGCCCTTGACCAGGATGCCCTGCCGGGACGCGCCGCCGATGCCGCCGAAGAAGGAGAGGGGCACCGAGATGACCAGGGCGCAGGGGCAGGAGATGACCAGGAAGATAAGGGCCCGGTGGATGCTCTCCGCCCAAGTGACATGGATGAGGAAGGGGAGGAGCAGGGCCAGCAGGGCCGCGCCGATGACCACGGCGGGGGTGTAGATCCGGGCAAACTTGGTGATGAAGTGCTCGGCCTTGGCCTTCTTGCTGCTGGAGTTCTCCACCAGGTCCAGGATCCTGGCCACCGTGGACTCCTCAAAGGCCTTGGTGACCTGTACCCGCAGCAGGCCGGTCAGGTTGACGCAGCCGCTGATGACGTCGCTGCCGGGCTCCGCGTCCCGGGGAAGGGATTCGCCGGTGAGGGCGGAGGTGTTGATGGTGGAGGAGCCCTCCAGCACCACGCCGTCCAGGGGCACCCGCTCGCCGGGCTTGATGACGATCACGTCGCCGACGGCCACGTCCTCCGGGTCCTCCTGGACCAGCTGGCCGTCCCGCTCCACGTTGGCGTAGTCGGGCCGGATGTCCATCAGCTGGGAGATGGATTTGCGGGATTTGTCCACGGCGCAGCTCTGGAACAGCTCGCCCACCTGGTAGAAGAGCATGACGAACACGGCCTCGGGGAATTCGCCGGTGAAAAAGGCGCCCACCGTGGCCAGGGCCATGAGGAAGTTCTCGTCAAAGACCTGGCCGTGGGCGATGTTGCGGATGGCCCGCCACAGCACGTCCCAGCCGATGACCCCGTAGGGGACCAGGAATACAGCCAGGCGCAGCAGGGGGAGATTGCCGAGGGGGAGGAGAACCGCGGCCAGCAGCAGGGCCGCGCTGAGAAGGATGCGGAAGAGCATCCGCTTCTGTTTCTTGTTCATAGTGCCTCCTGAGAGACGGAGCTTCCGGCTCCGGGCGGATTCGGGCGCCACCCGTAATCAATCAGAGGACAATGGTACAGTCGGGCTCCACCCGCTTGCAGGTCTTGACCACCTGGGCCATGATGTCGTCCAGGCGGCTCTCGTCGGCGTCAATGGTCAGCTTCTGGGTGAGGAAGCTGACGGACGCATCGTGGACGCCGTCGATTTTGCGGATGGCGTCCTCCATTTTGGCGGCGCAGTTGGCGCAGTCCAGGTCCACCATTTTGTAGCGCTTCTTCATGGGGAAAACTCCTTTCCAAATCTCTGTTGTTATCGGGGTAGGGGTGGGCAGGGAAGGCGGCTCACTCGGCCACGTGCTCCATGCCCTGGTCCAGAATGGAGCGGACGTGGTCGTCGGCCAGGGAGTAGAACACGGTCTTGCCCTCCCGGCGGTACTTGACCAGTTTGCTCTGCTTCAGGGCCCGCAGCTGATGGGAGATGGCCGACTGGGTCATGTTGAGCAGCTGGGCGATGTCACACACGCACATCTCCGACTCAAAGAGCACGTAGAGGATCTTGATGCGGGTGGAGTCGCCGAAGATTTTGAAGAGCTCAGCCAGGTCGTAGAGGATCTCCTCGTCGGGCATGTTCTCGTTGACCTTGGCGATGATGTCCTCGTGGGCGTGGATATAGTCGCAGCGCTCGATGGCGGTTTGCTCGTCCATGGAATCCCTCCTAAAAACAAATGAGCTATTATTCATATGTTATTATATTCGCGGGCATAGGAATGTCAAGAGGGAAGCGAAAATTTTTTAAAAAAGTCCGCGGTGTCTGGGAGGAGACACCGCGGACTTAAACAGGAATTAAGTAGCGTTTTCAGACTGGGCAGCGGCTTTTTTGCAGCCCCGCCGTCTGAGCAGGAGCAGCAGGAGTACCAGCAGGACTGCCGCGCCTCCCGCCGCACAGGAGACGATGAGGGACACAGGGGTGGTGGGGGAGAGGACCGCCACCTGGCCGGAGGCGGGGGCGGAGAACACCAGATAGCTGCCGTCCCGCCTGCCGTCCACCTGCACCAGCCTGCCGTCCTGGAGGAGGGCGACCCGGTCCTTCTCGCCGCAGCGGAGCCGCAGGGTGAGACTGCCGCTGTCGCCGGCGATGCCTTGGATCTGGTAGTCATAACCGGCCGACACCTGATAGCCCTGGGGGACGGCGGTATTGGGCGTCCAGTCCTGAGTGGTGATGGACGCGTCGGGGGCAAAGCTGCCCTCGGCCAGCAGGACGGGCTGGGCCTCTCCGGTGGAGATGGTGGAGACCAGGGGGGTATAGACCGCGTGGATGACGGTGCTGCGGAGGATGTTTTCGGTGTCGGCATCCTCCCAGGCGGCGGAGCAGCCCTCACGCTCGGGCAGCGCCGGGAACTGGCCGGTGCTGACGCTGCCGCCATACTCCACGGTGATGGTCTTGAGCACCTGGCCGTCGGCCTCAAAGGTGACCTGAAGGGTGTGGAACTCCTCCGGCATGCCCTCCAGGGCGATGAATTCCTCATAGGGCAGGGAGACGGCCTCGCCCTCATAGTCCACGCCGTCGATGCCGCCCAGGGACTCCCGGACAAAGAAGTTGTCCCGGGCCGTGCCGTCAATACCGCCGGCGATGGCGCCGGTGCGCTCGCCGTCGCTGTCGATGCGCACCATGGCGCGGCACTCCTCCACGTCCCGGCCTGCGCCCACGATGCCGCCCATGTCGTCGTGGCCGGTGAGATCGCACAGGGCATAGCACCGGCGGACGGGGATGCGGGCCTGGCCCGCGATGCCGCCGCACAGGTTGCCGCCTGTGGTCTCCACAGCGCCGTAGCTCTGGCAGTCCAGCACCGCGCCTAGGTCGCCCCGGCCCGTGATGCCGCCTGCACAGTCATTCTTGGCAGTGACGGCGCCGTCGTTGCGGCAGTCCAGCACTGTGGCCCGGATGACCGCTGTGGTGTCCACCAGCAGCTTCCCGGCGTCCAGATCCAGGTCCTCCTCCGGGTCCGGGTCCAGCTCCAGGGCCATGATGCCCGCAATGCCGCCCACATTGGCGTCGCCGCTGACGGCGGCGTCGTTGCCGCAGGACACCACCCGTCCGCTGCCGCTGACATCCTCCTCGCTGTCGGACACGTCGTCAACGGTCTTGGTGGGGGTCTCCTTCAGCCCGGAGGCGGCCAGCCGCACCGCGTCCAGTTGGGCGATGATGGCGTTGGTGGTGGCGGTGATGGAGGCGTTGGAGGCGGAGAACTGGTCGTTCAGAGCGGATACATGGGTGTTGATGGTGTCCAGCTGGGCGTCGATGCTGTCAAAGGCGGCCCGGCCGCCGGTGTCGGTCTGGTCATACCACACACTCAGCGTGTCCTCGATAACGTTGACCGCGCTGTTGACGGCGGACAGGCGGTCCGCAGCCCCGGCGGAGAAGTCGTTGAACCTGTTTTCCAGGGTGGTGGAGGCGGTCTTCAGGTCGTCCAGGGCCTTGTTGACCTGCTTGTAGACCTGATCTCCCAGATCGGAGAGGCTGCCCTCGGTCTGCTCCAGTCTGTCCCGGATGAAGCCCGCCTGGATGAAGAGGTCCTCCAGCGCGCCGCTGATGCCGGAGATGGGAGAGGCCAGGTCGAAGCCGTTGAGCAGCGCCACCGCATCATGGATGGCAGCCAGCTTTTCGATGGGGCCCATGGCGCTGTCGGCAGATATCTCATTGAGCCGCTGCTGGAACTGCCGCAGCTTTTCCAGGGAGGCGGACAGGCTGTCCAGCTCCTTTCGGAGGGTGGACAGGTCCCGCTCGATGGCATCCAGATAGAAAGAGAGCAGGCTCTGGGTGGTGTCCAGCTGGTCGTCTCCGCTGGTAATGCCGGAGTTCACAGCCTTGCGCAGGTCGGAGAGGGCGGTGTCCATGCCGGTCAGGGCGTTGTGGGCGTCGGCGCGGAAACTGTCCGCCTCCCCGATCAGGTTGCCCAGGGCGCTGTTGATGTTCTGGGCCTCCCGGTAGATGGTGTCCAGGGCGGCCTTGGCGTGGTCGGCGCCCTGGGTGCCGCTGGTGTGGGCGGTGTCGGTGATGGAGCCCAGGGCGGTGTTGATGGCGGAGACCTCCTCTGTAATGCTGCTGCCCGCGCCGGAGACCTGGGCGGTCAGCTGGGAGAGGAGGGGCGTCAGTCCGCCCAGGGCGTCGGAGAGGGCCTGAGTGGGGTCTTCTCCGTAGATCAGATTGGTGTCCGGCTCGAACTGGCCCACAATGCCGCCGATGTCCTTCCGGCCCTGGATCACGCCGTGGTTCCGGCAGTTCTCAATGACGCCCTTCTGGCGGCCCGCGATGCCGCCGGTGTTGTACCCCGTGTGCTGGTAGCCCACGTCGGCGTGGTTGGTGCAGCCGGTGATGGTGCCGGAGGAGTATCCGGCGATGCCGCCGGTGTCCATGGCGTTCTCGTTTGCGGCGGTGTTGACCTGGCCCTGACCGATACAGGCGTCGATGACGCCCTGGTTGGAGCCTGCGATGCCGCCGGTGTGGAGTTCCCCGGTCACCGCCGCCTGGCTGACGCAGCCGGAGATCAGGCCGGTGACCGTGTTGCGGCCGGCAATACCGCCCACGTCCTCGTCGCCTGTCACAGTACCGGAGACGGTGCAGCCGGAGATGGTGCCGCTGTTTTCCCCGGCGATGAGGCCCAGCCCGGACTTGCTGCCGCCGGGGGTGAGGGTGCCCTCCACCGTCAGGTCCCGCACCACGGCCCCGGCCTGGAGGTAGCGGATGAAGCCCTGGTCCGAGCCTTTTGCTGTAAAGGAAAAACCACTGACAGTGTGCCCCGCACCGTTGAAATCGCCGCAGAACACAGGGATGGGGGCAAAATCAACGCCGGAGAGGTCGATGTCCGCGGTGAGCACCACGGTCAGGTTCCGGGAGTAGGCGTCCAGGGTGCAGTCTCTGGACAGAAGGGCCAGCTCGGCGGCGGTGGAGATGTAGAGGGTCTTGGGGCTGTTTTCCGCGGCCCGGGCGGTCGGTACGGCGGGGGACAGCAGTCCCAGGCACAGCGCCAGAGCGGCGGCCAGGGCCCCGATGCGTTTACTGGTGTTCCGTCTCATCGTCGTACACCTCTCTTTCCTGGTATTTGCTCTCGATCAGCGCGTCCACGCTGCCACGGATGACGCCCTTGATCTCGCCGTCCACAAAGCCGGACACGTGGCCCCGGATGTGGCCGTCCAGCCGGACCACGCCGTTGTTGAAGCGCTGCTTCCGGTTGCGGGTCAGGGTGATGGCGGTACGCTCGATGAGGGCGTCGCCCAGCAGCAGGAACTGGGGCAGCACGGTCATGACCAGGATGATGGAGGTCAGGGTACCCCGGCCCAGGGTGGTGCCGATGGAGCTGATGATGGAGTCGGTGGAGAGCTTGCCGATGAGGAACCCGGCCACCGTCATGATGGTGCCCGAGGTGAACACGGTGGGGAAGCTCTGGTTGAGGGATTCGATCACCGCCTCCCGCCGTCCCATGAACTGCTTGAGCTCCAGGTAGCGGTTGGTGATGACGATGGCGTAGTCGATGGTGGCGCCCATCTGGATGGCGCTGACGATCAGGTAGGACAGGAAGAACAGGTTGGTGTGGGTCAGGTAAGGGAAGGAGAAGTTGATCCAGATGGAGCCCTGGATGGTGAGCACCAGCAGGACGGGCAATCCGGCGGATTTAAAGGTGAAGAGCAGGATGACCATGACGAACAGCACGGTGAGCACGCTGATCTTCATATTGTCGCCGGAGAAGGAGTCGGACAGATCCCGGGCGTTGGTGGAGTTGCCCACCAGCACCACGTTATCCCCGTAGTACTCGGCGGCGATGGAGCGCATCTGGTCCAGAAGGGCGTAGGTCTCCTCGCTCTCCTCGGGTAGGTCGGCGGTGAACACCAGCCGGCTCCAGTGCTCGCCCTGGAGCTGGCTGAGTCCGGCGTCCAGGGTGTCCTGTAGCTCCTCCACCTTGGCGGCCTGGTCGCCGCTCAGATTGACCACGCCCTTGTCCTTCTGCTCCAGCAGGAACTGGAACACGTCCAGCAGGGGCACGGAGTAGCTGTCCGGGTCCTGGAAGATGGCGCCGTACTCCTCCACGCTCAGGCCGTAGGCCTGGTAGAGCAGCCGGGCCAGCTCGATGTCCACCCCGGCCAGCTCGGCGAATTGGCGGGGACTGGTCTTGTCGGTGAGCATCCGGCCCTCTTCCACCTCGATGTTGGCCAGGCCCAGGGCGCTCTTGACCCCGGGCAGAGCCTGGATCCGGCGGAGCACCGCGCCCTCCCTGTCGTAGTCTCCCCGGGGGACCAGCACGGCGATGGTGTTGTTGTAGCCGAAAGTCTCGTCCATCTTGTCCATGGCGATGCGGTAGGCGGGCTTGTTGCCCGAGTTGGTGGAGTTGGTGGAGAAGACGTAGTCGCAGCGGTTGGAGCAGTAAATGCCGCATACCACGATCACGGCGAAGATAACGGGGAGCACGAACCGGGTCTTGACCACGGCCTTGCCCCACAGAGAGATGCGGGGCACGAAGTTCTTGTGCCGGGTGCGCTCGATGCCCCGGTTGAAGAGCATCAGCAGGCCGGGCATCAGCAGGAACACGGTGAGCATGGAGCAGATAATGCCCTTGGAGAGCACCAGTCCCATGTCCAGGCCGATTCTCAGCTGCATCAGCATCAGGGCCACCAGGCCGGAGATGGTGGTCAGGCTGGAGGAGGAGATCTCCACAATGGCCTTGGACAGGGCGGTCACGTCGGCGTCCCGGGCGCTCAGGCCGTTGTCCCGCTCCTCCATGTACCGGTGACAGAAGATGATGGCGTAGTCGATGGCCAGAGCCAGCTGGAGCACCACGGCGATGGCGTTGGTGATAAAGGAGATGGAGCCGAACCAGTAGTTGGTGCCCATGTTCAGAATGGCGGAGACTACGAATACGATCAGGAACACCACCACCTCCAGGTAGCTCTTGGAGGTGAAGAGCAGCACCGCCACAATGACCACCGCCGCGATGAGCAGGATGTAGCTCATCTCCTTCATCAGGGTGGCGGAGTCATACTGTCCGGCGCTGGTGGTGATGTAGCTGTCGTAGCCCGCCAGGGCGTCCTGGACCGCCTGGGTGGCCTGGGTGACGGCAGGGGCGCCGTCCTCGCCGTCAAAGCTGACGTTGAAGAGGGCGGAGGCGTCTCTGTAGTGGTCCTCGCTGTCGTCAAAGGTGACAGAGTCCACGCCTTCGATCCGGGACAGCTGGTCGGAGAGCTGACAGGCATGGTCGTAGGTGATGTTGGAGACCATCACGTTGGCGGAGGCCAGGGTGGTGAACTCCTCATCCATCAGGGTGAGGCCCCGGCGGGTCTCCGTGTCGGCGGGGAGGTAGGAGGTGATGTCGTTGTTGATGACCACCTTGTTGATGGATGCGCCGCAGAAGATCACTGCCGCCAGAAAGACCAGATAGAAGGCCTTTCGCTTGTCGACAATGAAGCCCGCGATTTTATCCATGGTACTGACGGTTTTTTTCTCGCTGGACATAAGAAGATCAGCCTTTCTGGGAAGAGAGTTCGGGGAACAGCCCCGCCTGGTCCATCTGCTGGAGTAAGGCCTCCTCAGAGAGATTGGTATCCCGCTCTATCCACCACCGGACAAGGGAGAGAATGCCGCCGGCGTAGAAGTGGGCGGTTATCTCTGCCCGAGCGGGATGGGCCTCATCAGCGGGGAGACGAGAGAGGAGCTGTTCGGCCACCAGATCCTCCAGGGTCTGAATGTCCATGCTCCCGCTGGACACGGCGGAGCGGTACAGGCCCTTGTGAGCCCGCACAAAGGAGAGGGCGTTCTGGAATACGGAGAGGAGGTAGCTCCGGGGGTTGGTGCGCAGATCCTCGGCAGTGGGCTCAAAGGCCCGGTAGAGCCGGGCCACAGCATAGCGGAGGAGGGCGTATTTGTCCTCAAAGTGGGCGTAAAAGGTGGTGCGGTGGATCATGGCCCGCTGGCAGATGTCCACCACGGAGATCTCGCTGAAGGGACGCTCCTCCATCAGAGCCAGGAGAGCCTCGGTGAGGAGCTTTTTGGTTCTGCGCTGCCGCAGGTCCTCTTTGGGCTCCTCAGTTGGCTGGTTCCGCATGGCAATGCCTCCTTTTAAACAACATATTATTATAATGTGAAGGTTATCTATACAGACAGGGCCGAAAAAGAGCCCCGCGAGGTGGAGACACTATACCATGCAACCCTGCAAATGTCAAGATAATATACATATGTCTTTTAGTATACGGGTGTATTGCAGGGCCGAGAGCCGGAGGATAGAACGGACGAAAAGAAAATTTTGAAAAACTTCGAAAAAACACTTGCATAATCTGGGCAGCTGTGCTATCATATCAAAGTCGCCTGAAGCGACAACAACATGAGATATCCGGGTGTGGCGAAGTTTGGTATCGCGCTTGAATGGGGTTCAAGAGGCCGCTGGTTCGAATCCAGTCACTCGGACCAAACTCATAAAAGAAGTTGGCAGAATGAACTGTCAACTTCTTTTATGAGGGATATAAAGTTGTCAGCGAATGGTAAAAGTGAATATCCGGGTGTGGCGAAGTTTGGTATCGCGCTTGAATGGGGTTCAAGAGGCCGCTGGTTCGAATCCAGTCACTCGGACCAAGTCCGTATTCCGCAAGGAGTACGGACTTTCTTTTTTCTATAGCCGCTAAACCAGCGGTCTCTTGGCGCCGGAGGCGCGTGCAATCCGCTTGACGAAGCGAAGTGCCAAAACCTCTCGGATGGCGGCTTTCTGCTGTCAGAGAGGAAGCCTCGTCGAGCGCACGATACATAGTCGCCAGACCTAGGTATAGAAATGCGCCTTTTAGTTCCCAAAGGTTTTTTCACTGTATCTTAAAATGTTTCTTAATTCTGTCGGAGCATATGACCTTGCCTTTAACGGCGATGCTTTCAACATTTTCGATCACGAGGTCATCAAGTTCGCTGTCGATACCCAATAGCCCATAACCCTTGATTTTTATCTTAACCTGGTTTCCTTTCGATTTCAGCAGTTCTTCTTTTTCAAGAGCCATCACACCGATAAACCATCTAAAATCCAGATCGTTTTGCTGCTTGCTCATCTCTTCGATGACCGATTTTTTCTCATTAAGCGCTTGTCTTACGGCCTGATTGATAAAGTCGCTTCGGTTGGAATAATACCCTTTATCGACCAGCAGGTCAATTTGAGATAACGTTGCGATGTTCATGTTGACGGACACCTTTTCACTTGTTTCCATAAATATACCTCCTTGCTTACGATATGCTCCAATTGGAGCATATTTAGAATATCGTGTGTTTTAGCTTTTGTCAAGAGGACATGCAAAAAGGTCTGTATTGCAGTGAAACGTTCTGGTAATTTACAGCTTAACGATAACGGCAAGCGTAGTATATCAGTCTATTTCCGGTACGATTATAGGAACAAATGCTCGTATTTGGGGCCTTATACTAATACTTCTTGTCTGCGGCTGGTCTTTTATCGTTTGCCTTTTCAAACGCTGAGTTGGCGGCCTGTTTTTTCGCTTTATGGGCATAAAACTGTAGATAAGGCAGCACACAAGGCGGGACCATCTTTAACGATGATCCCGCCCCGTTATTATACGACGGGTAGAGAAAAAAACCCGGACCTGCGGTAAAACCGCAGGTCCGGGTTGATGCTGTATGAAGGGAAGGGGAGAGACTTACTTCAGCTCCACCTTGGCGCCGACATCCTCGAGCTTCTTCTTCAGCTCCTCGGCCTCGTCCTTGGAGACACCCTCCTTGATGGCCTTGGGAGCGGCCTCGACAACGGCCTTGGCCTCAGCCAGGCCCAGGCCAGTGATCTCACGGACAGCCTTGATGACCTTGATCTTCTCGGCGCCGATCTCAGCCAGAACGACGTCGAACTCGGTCTTCTCCTCAGCAGCGGGAGCGGCAGCGCCGGCAGCGGCGGGAGCGGCCATGGCGGCGGCGGAGACGCCGAACTCCTCCTCCAGAGCGTGGACGAGCTCGGAGAGCTCCAGAACGGTCAGGCCCTTAACCTCTTCGATGAGGGCAGTAATCTTCTCAGAAGCCATGATATGTTACCTCCTAAAATAAATATCTGAAGTGTTGTAGTGATGCGGGGGACAGGGGTTACGCCTCGGCGGAAGCGGTCTCCTCCACGGAGCCGCCCTGCTTCTCGGCGATGGCCTTGATGACGATGGCCAGGCTGGTGATGGGGGCCAGCATGGTGCCCAGGACCTGAGCCTGCAGGACCTCCTTGGAGGGCAGCTCGGCCAGAGCGCTGACCTCGTCCAGGGACAGGACCTTGCCGTCCATGAAGCCGGCCTTGATGGTGAACTTGGCGCCGTTGAACTGCTTGGCGAACTTGTTCACCACGCGCATGGGAGCGATGGGGTCGCTGTGGCTGATGGCCAGGGAAGTGGTGCCGTTGAGCACGTCGTCCAGGGCCTCCATGCCGCAGTTGTTGATGGCAAAACGGACCAGGGTGTTCTTCACGACGGCGTACTCCACGTCGTTCTTGCGCAGCTCGGCGCGCAGAGCGGTGTCCTCAGCCACAGTGATGCCCTTATAATCCACCAGAACGCCGCTGGCGGCGTCCTTGAGCTTCTCGGTCAGCTCGGCCACGACGGCCTGCTTCTCACTGAGAACCTTTGCGTTAGGCATGTGGGATTCACCTCCAGAAAAATAAAGTGCTGTTCCGCGTCCAAAGACACAAAACAGCACAAAACAAACGTCTATACTGCATTCTCGGCAGGATTTACCGTGCGAACACGACCTGCTGTCTCTGAACACGAAAGATAGTATAACATCCCGAAACCGGGCTGTCAACTAAAAAGTGAAAAAATTTTCTCCTGGGGGCAGATATCCAGGGGGGAATCCCCCTGGATACTGCTCGTCAGGCGGAAATTACATCAGCTTGGCACCGTTGATCTTCACGCCGGGGCCCATGGTGGAGGCCACCACGCAGCTGCGGATATACTGACCCTTGGCAGCGGAGGGCTTGGCCTTCACGATGGCGCCCATGAGGGCGTTAAAGTTCTCGGTCAACTTCTCGGCGCCGAAGGACACCTTGCCGATGGGGCAGTGGATGATGTTGGTCTTGTCCAGGCGGTACTCGACCTTACCGGCCTTGATCTCCTTGACGGCCTTGGCCACGTCGGGGGTGACGGTGCCGGCCTTGGGGGAGGGCATCAGGCCCTTGGGGCCCAGCAGCTTACCGAGGCGGCCGACAACGCCCATCATATCGGGGCTGGCCACGACCACGTCGTAGTCGAACCAGTTCTCCTGCTGGATCTTCTGGACCATGTCCATCTCGCCGACGAAGTCAGCGCCGGCGGCCTTGGCGGCCTCGGCCTTGTCGCCCTTGGCGAAGACCAGGACGCGGGCGGTCTTGCCGGTGCCGTGGGGGAGGACGATGGCGCCGCGGACCTGCTGGTCGGCGTGACGGGAGTCGACGCCCAGCTTCACGTGGAGCTCAACGGTCTCGTCGAACTTGGCGGGAGCGGTCTTGACCACCAGGTTCATGGCCTCGGCGGTATCGTACAGAGCGGCCTTGTCGATCTGCTTGGCGCTCTCCTGATATTTCTTGCCTCTAAACATTTCCTACTACCTCCTTCGCTTAGTCGCCCACCAGGACGCCCATGGAGCGGGCGGTACCGGCGATCATGCTCATGGCGGACTCAATGCTGGAGGCATTGAGGTCGGGCATCTTGGTCTCGGCGATCTTGCGCACGTCCTCCTTGCTGATGGTGGCCACCTTGGTCTTGTTGGGCACACCGGAGCCGGACTCGATGCCGGCAGCCTTCTTGATGAGAACGGCGGCGGGAGGGGTCTTGGTGATGAAGGTGAAGGAGCGGTCGGCGTAGACGGTGATGATCACGGGGATGATCATGCCGACCTCATTCTTGGTGCGCTCGTTGAATTCCTTCGTGAAAGCGGCGATGTTCACGCCGTGCTGGCCGAGGGCGGGGCCGACAGGGGGGGCGGGAGTCGCCTTGCCGGCGGGAATCTGCAGCTTCACGTAACCAGTAACTTTCTGTGCCATTTGAAACAGCACCTCCTACGATAAATGTGGTTGGAACGGCGTCTGTGGGACGCCTCCCACGTGCGGGGGAAAGCCATGCCGGGCATGGCGGAGCGGCCCGGGGCCGCGGGACGAGCCTCCGGCGGACTTACAGCTCGACAGGTTCCACCTGGTCGAGGTCCAGCTCCACGGGAGTCTCACGGCCGAACATGGACACCACGATACGGACCTTCTCGTGCTCCATATCGATCTCGTCCACGGTGCCGAGATAGGACTTGAGGGCGCCGTCGGTGATGCGGACATTGTCGCCCACCGCGTAGCCGATCACCACCTCGCGCTTTTCCACGCCGAGGGCGGCGATCTCCTCATCGGAGAGGGGGATGGCCTTGTTGCCGGAGCCGACGAAGCCGGTGGCGCCGCGGACATTGCGGACCAGATGCCAGGTCTCGTCGGTCATCACCATTTTCACCAGCACGTAGCCGGGGAACACTTTGCGCTCCACGGTCTTGGGGCCGTTGTCGGTGATTTCGGTGACCGTCTCCAGAGGGATGCTGACCTCCTGGATGAGGTCGTGCATGTTGCGGTTTTCGACTGCCTTTTCAATGGAGGCGGCGACGGTGTTCTCATAGCCGGAATAGGTATGGACGACATACCACTTTGCACTTTCAGCCATGATTTACTCCTTTATGCGCCGGGGTTGAAAAGGTTCAGCAGCGCCTGCACAACGGCGTTGGCCAGGGCGTCGAAAACCCAGATGAAGATGCCCACCACGATAACGCAGGCAATTACGATACCGGTGTTCTTCGCAACCTGCTTCCAACCGGGCCACTGTACCTTCTTCAGTTCGCTCTTCATTTCCTTGAACCACTTGGCGACGCGCTTGAAGAAACCGGGCTTGGACTTTTTCTCGTCCTTCGCCTTCTTGTCGGCTTTGGCGGGTGCGGACTTGGCGGCGTCCGCCTGGCCGGCCTGCTCGATCTTCTCGTTTTCAGACATTCAGATACACCCTTCTTTCTTGTGAGCCATCTGTAAGCTCATTACTTGGTCTCGTTGTGGACCGTGTGCTTTCTGCAGAAGGGGCAGTACTTGTTCAGCTCCAGACGATCAGGAGTGTTCTTCTTGTTCTTGAACGTGTTGTAATTGCGCTGTTTGCACTCGGAGCAGCGCAGGGTGATCTTCACCCGGTTGCCTGCCTTTGCCACTTGTCGGCACCTCCTTTATCATTTTGGGGCGCTCCGGACATAAAAAATGCCGGATGCGGCCCAATATGCCGAATCCAGCAACGTCCAGGCACAGATACACTATGCCCCTATACGCTACGGTGCGGATTCGGCATCATCTGCCTCCCTATGCCCGCTCTCGGCGGCAAAAGGGTTTGCGCGTCATTACACCGTAAAAATGCGCACAAAAAAAGCCCTTTTCATAGGTGTTAATAGAATAGCATGGGGAAGGGGAAAAGTCAAGGGGAAATTCAGAAAAAAGTTTTGATTCCGGGGATGGCGGCGGAGCGCTTGACAGGACGCCCGCCGCCTGATAGAATCTATTTAAAGAAAATTTGAAATAGCTTTGACTTTGCGCGGGAGGGGGGAGCGCTGTGGAGGGCCCCGGGATCTTCAAGGCCCTGTCCGACCCGGTGCGGCGGGAGATTCTGCTGCTGCTGCGGGGCGGGGAGCTGCCGGCGGGGGAGATCGCCGCCAGGCTGGACATGACCGCCGCCGCCGTGTCCTATCATCTCTCCTGCATGAAGCGGGCGGGACTGATACGGGAGCGGCGGGAGAAGAACTACATCTATTATGAGATGAACGCCACCGTATTGGAGGAGGCGGTACTCTGGCTGAGCCAGCTGTGCGCCGGAACAGAGGAGGAGCGCCATGAGACACGAAAAACTGTGGAGGACGCTGTTTTACATTCTGATGGGACTGCCGCTGGTGGTGACTCTGGCGGCCCTGCTGGTGCTGCCGGCGGAAATCCCCGTACACTATAATGCCGCGGGCGAGGTGAACCGCTGGGGCAGCAAGTACGAGATGCTGTTTCTGTCGCTGATCACGCTGCTGATGGGGGCATTTCTTTTAAAGGTGTCCCAGTGGAGCGGCCGAAAGGCGCCGGGGAACCGGACGGCGGTGCTGGCCATCGGCTGCGGCGCGCTGCTGGTGTTCAACGTGATGACCGTGGTCTTTCTGGTTCAGGCCTACCGCATAGCGGCCCTGGGGACAGGGCTGGAGCTGTCCGTCAGCCGGATTCTGTTCGGGGTCACGGGGCTGCTGCTCTTCTGCCTGGGCAACGTGATGCCCAAAATCCGGCGCAACGGCTGGTGCGGGGTGCGGACGGCCTGGACCATGGCCAGCGATGAGAACTGGCGCAGGAGCCAGATTGTGGACGGCGGGGTCATGATGGCGGTGGGTCTGGTGCTGGCCGTGGGGAACGCGCTCTTGTCCGGCGAGAAGACGAGCCTGCTGTTCTCCATGCTCTGTATTATATTAATGGTCCCCGCCCTGCTGATTGCCCTGGCGCTGCTGAAACGGAACATGGAAAAGGAGAAAAACAGATGAGAATCATGGCCATTGACTACGGCGACGCCCGGACGGGCATTGCCATTTCCGATCCCACCGGCCTGCTGGCGGGGTATACCACGGTGATCCACAGCCGGAAGAGCGAGGCGGTGGCGGAGGAGATCGCCTGCCTGGTCAAGGAGCACGGGGTGGAGGAGCTGGTGATGGGCTTCCCCCGGAACATGGACGGCACCGAGGGCCCCCGGGCGGAGCTGTACCGTGCCTTTGCGGAGCAGGTGGGCCAGGTGACCGGCCTGACCCCTGTCCTGTGGGACGAGCGCCGCACCACTGTGGAGGCCCACAACATCCTCCACGCCTCAGGCAAGCGGATGAAGCAGCACAAGAAGACGGTGGACGCGGTGGCGGCCACCCTGATCCTGGAGGGCTATCTCACCCGCCGCCGGACCCAGGGCTGAGCTTGTCCGGCTTTTTTCGAAAGAGCTCGGTGACGCCCACATAGAAGAGATAGACGCCGAAGCACCGGCGGAGCAGGCGCACGTCCAGACCGGTGGCCGCCCAGGCGGCGGCAGCCGTGCCCAGCAGACCGGCCAGAATGGCAGGCCAGGCGGCGGCGCGGTCCACATAGCCGTTTTTGATGTGGGCGGGCAGGGCGGTGGCGGCGGTGGGGAGGAAGTAGAGCAGGTTGACTCCCTGGGCCAGATTCTGGGGCACCCCGGCGAAGGAGGTCATATAGATGAGCAGCAGTGTGCCGCCTCCCACGCCGAAGCCGGACAGGATGCCGGTGAGAGCGCCGGCCAGAACGGGAATAAGCCACTCCATCAGAAAAAAAGGGCCTTTACGCCGCCGTAGAGGATGAACAGGGCGAACACCCGCCGGAGCCAGTCCATGTTCAGCCTGCGGAACAGCCGTCCGCCCGCAAAGCCCCCGATCAGCCCGCCGGCAAGATAGGGGAGCGCCAGGGCGAAGTCCAGCCCGCCCCGGAAGAAGTAGACGGCGGAGGACAGGGCGCACAGGGGCAGGATGATGGCCACCGAGGTGGCGAAGGCCTTCCGCTGCTCCAGGCCGCACCAGCGGGTGAGCAGGGGGACCAGGACCATGCCGCCCCCGCCGCCGAAGAAGCCGTTGGCCACGCCCGCCGCGGCGCCGGACAGGGCACAGCGCGTTTTTACCGGAAGATGCAAAAAAATCCCTCCCAACGGCACTAGTCTGCCGCCGGGAGGGATTTTCTATTCATGGACTATTTGCTGTCGGGGTTCATGCCCGCCAGGGTGAGCACCACGTCTCCCGCCATCATCAGTCCGGCCACCGGCGGCACCCAGGGCACGCTGGCCGGCACGCTCCGGCGGCCCGGGGGCGGGGTCTCCCGCTGGTCGGTGGCGTGGGGCAGCTCGGGGGAGAAGAGCACCCGGTGGTGCAGGATGCCCCGGCTGCGCAGTTCCTTCCGGATGACCCGGGCCAGAGGGCAGCCCGAGGTCTTGGAGATATCAGTGATGCGGAACTGGGTGGGGTCCAGCTTGTTGCCCGTGCCCATGGCGGAGAGGATGGGGATGCCCCGCTCTATGGCGGTCTGGATCAGGTCCAGCTTGCTGGAGACCATGTCGATGGCGTCTATGATATAGTCGTACCGGACGGAGAAGAAGTCCTCCCGGTTTGCCGGCTCATACT
Organism: Pseudoflavonifractor intestinihominis; assembly: GCF_040096055.1. Classification (NCBI taxonomy): domain Bacteria; kingdom Bacillati; phylum Bacillota; class Clostridia; order Eubacteriales; family Oscillospiraceae; genus Pseudoflavonifractor; species Pseudoflavonifractor intestinihominis. Next base: position 150,125 of record NZ_JBBMFK010000002.1, on the reverse strand, counting down.
TGGCCGCCACCGGGTGAACCTTGCAGTCCGGGTTGATGTCCCGCACCCGGGCGGCCATGGCCTCCGCCTTGGGCTGGCCCTGGGTGGACCAGAGGGCCTGGATCTGCCGGTTCAGATTGGTCACGCCCACCTCGTCGTGGTCGATGAGGGTCAGCGCTCCGATTCCGGCCCGGGCCAGGGTCTCCACGGCCCAGCTGCCCACGCCGCCCAGGCCGAACACCGCCACGTGGGCGGCGGAGAGCCTGTCCATGGCGTCGGGGCCCAGCACCATCTCAGTGCGCAGAAATTGTTCCTTCATGGATACCTCCTGATAATAAGAGAGGGGGCGGGGTTCCTTGCCCCGCCCCCTGTGAGAAGCTCGATATTAAGCGACGTACTTGAAGCCGTCGGCCTTGACGGCCTCATAGCCCTCGGTGATGCTCTCGATCCAGCTGGTCATGTCGTCGTTCTGGAAGGAGCTCTTGGCGTTGATCTTCCAGGTGGGATCGTCCCAGGACTGGAAGTAGATGACGTGCCAGCCGTACTGGCCGCTGTTGGTGTTCTCCACCAGACCGGTGTCACCCTCGGTGTGCTCGTTGTCGAAGATCCAGCTGTTGAAGCTGTCCACCATCTGGCCCTCGTAGACCTGGGTGTACAGGCCGCCGTTGGAGGAGGAGCCGGTGTCGTCGGAGTACTCCTCAGCCAGGGCGCCGAAGGACTCGGCGGTCTTGTCGCCGGCCTCCCACTGGGAGAGGATGTCCTCGGCCTTGGACTTGGCAGCTTCCATGGCCTCGTCGGTGGGGATGGTGGACTCGTCCACGTCCTCGGTGCTGGGGTCATCCTCCTGGGTCAGCTCGGCCTTGATGAGGATGTGCCGGATGTCGGCGGTGGGCGTCTCGTTCAGGTAGCGGTCCAGGAACCGGACCACGTAGTAGCCGCTGGTGGACTCGAACACGCTCATGTCGCCCTCAGCGCGGGCGGCGTCCTTCAGCCAGTCGCCGTAGGTGGAGGAGAGGCTGGAGCCGGTGGTCTCGGTGGAGCGGAAGGTGTTGGAGCTGCTCTCCTGGACATAGGCGTCGGCCAGCTCGGCGAAGTCGCCGCCGGCCTGGACGTCGGCCATCAGCTGGTCGGCCTCGGCCTTGGCGGCCTCCATGGCGGCGGTCTTCTCCTCGTCGGTGGCCTCCACGGTGTTGCCGTCCTCGTCGGTGGTGGAGGGGGCGCTGCCGTTCAGGAAAGCGACCTCATAGGAGAAGGTGTCGATGTTGTCCTTGTTCTCGTCGTAATAGGTGTTGTAGTCGTCGTCGGTGTAGGTCAGGGCATCCCGGTGGTCCTGCTGGTACTCGGTGAGCATGATGGCCCGCTTCAGGCAGTTCTCATAGATGCCGGCGGTCATGTGGGTGCCGTAGATGGCCCGCAGGTAGGAGCCGTAGGAGTAGCCGGCGGTGGTAGCGGCATCCTTCAGGCTGGAGATGGTGGAGTTATAAGTCTCCTTGCCGCTGTCAGAGAGATCCAGGGAGAAGCCGTCCTTCTCGGCGGAGTCGGTAAGGGCGGCCACCTGGGTCAGGGCGTTCAGGGCGGACTCCATGAAGTAGTCGTAGTAGGTCTGGGTCTGCGCGTCGTCCACATACTGATCCTTGGGGTCGGTGTTGGGATTGAAGTTGGTCAGACCGGTGATGCCCATGGCGGAATACTGGTAGTACTGATATTCCTGCTGATAGGCGCTGTTGTAGTAGTAGGCAACCTCACCGGCGGTGAAGTTGTGTCCGTTGACGGTAACTGCGGTGGCACGGTTCTGGAAGAAATTGGAGTTCCAAATAAGCAGCGCGGCGACCAGGATGACCACCACCACGCCAATCACCCAGTACAGAATGGTTTTGCGCTTGGCGGCATGCGCCTCCTTGGCCTCCTTGAGCTCTTTCTGAGTCAGGTTTTGGCCGGCGCTCTGGCGCTGCTTTTTTTCTCTGGATGCGCTCATGAATGTCTCAGTCCTCTCGTTGTAATAGGAAGGCGGGGGGAGCTCTGCCCGCCCGCTCTAACACATCGTTGCATTATACAGGAAAATGAGATAAGTTGCAAGTGTAAAATGTTGTTTGGCGGGGGAAACAGGGGGGTTCCGGCGGGTTGTTTCCTGCCTCGAAATTTTAAAAAATGCATTTTCGGCGGACCCGGGAGCGCGGTCGGGCCGTCTAATGGGTGAGACCGGTCAAAACACCCGGGAGGGGGAAGAACAGTGACAGAGCTGGTACAGCGGGCCGTCCAGGGGGACACAGAGGCCTTTGTGGCCCTGATGGAGGCCCGGAAGCAGAGCTTTTATAAGGTTGCGAGGAGCATGCTGGGCCGGGACGAGGACGTGGCCGACGCCGTACAGGAGACCGTGCTCCTCTGCTTTGAGAAGCTGGGACAGCTGCGGCAGCCCGCCCACTTCAGGACCTGGTCCACCCGGATTCTCATCAATGTCTGCCAGGATATGCTCCGGGACAGAAGCAGGGTGACGCCGGTGGAGACGGTGCCGGAGCGGGCGGAGCACGATCCGGGCCAGGCCAACGCGGAGTTCCTGGACCTGTTGGAGGGGATCGACGAAAAGTACCGGACCGTGCTTCTGCTGTATTACGGCGAGGGGTTTTCAGTCCGGGAGATCAGCGGGCTTCTCTCATTAAAGAAAGAGACAGTAAAGACACGGCTGAAGCGGGGCCGGGGCGCGGTCCGGCTGGCCTATGAGGCGGAGTAAGGAGGCAGAGCCATGACAGAGCAGGAGCTGAGAGAGATTTTGGGCGGGCCGGTGGAGGTCCCCGACGTTGTGGAGGAGAAGATGGCGGCGGCCTATGCCCGGCTGCAGGCGGGGGAGAGGCGGCCTGCCCGGCGGCGGGGCCTGCGGACGGCGCTGGCACTGGCCGCGGCTGCGGCGGTGCTGTGCGCGGGAGCTGCGGCGGGATATTGGATCACCCGGACGGAGGTGGCCGTGGACGAGCGCAGACCGGCCGTTGTGGAGGGCATGTTCGGCGACAGCAGCCGTCCCAGCGTGGAGGAGCAGACGAAAGTGGAGGCGGACGGCAGTCTGAGCCTGAACCTGCCCAACCGGGAGCGTGTGCCGGTGGAGCTACCGGAGGCTCTGGCGGTGGTGGGGGACTACCTGCCGGACACCGGATACGCCTGGACCGTGGGGGACTACACCCTGACCGTGGAGGCCTATCTGTTGGACCAGGGAACCGGGACGGGAAAGATTTACTTCCTGCTGGAGCGGCCCGGGGGACTGGAGGGCGTGGAGGTATCCCCGGAGGACGGCGAGATCTGGTTCAACGGCGAGGGCATCTCTCTGACCTTCCGGGCGGGAGAGGACGCGCAGGCCGGATACCGGATTTACGCCGACCAGGCCAGGACCACGGATACCGTGCTGGCGGGGGTGGTCTCCTTTGCTGTGGCTGAGGAAGCGGACCGCTGGCAGGCGGCGGACGGGCTGACAATTGGCTTCCACGATCTGCGGCTGAATCAGAACAGCAAAAAGGACGTGAGCCTGCTGGCGGAGCTGGAGCTGCCCGGCACGGAGTCGTTGTCCGCAGTGACCGCTGTGGATCCGGACAGCGGTGAGCGCGGGGCAGTCCTGTCGGCCATCGGGATTGCCATTGACGCACAGGACGTAGACGAGATAGACAGCGTGGTGCTCCACTATGCCGACGGCAGCAGCTACGTGGTCCGGGACGAGAACCAAAACCTGGACAACACCGAGTATGCCCTGGGCTGCGGCAGCGGGACGGATATGACGCTGCGCCTGTGTTTCAACCGCCTGGTGGACCCGGCGCAGGTGGTGTCCGTGACGGTGAATGGTCGGAACTGCCCGACTGCTTAGGCGGAAAATCGAACGGAACAGTGTCAGGACAGCGAAAGCGGCTCCCAAACCTTTGGCTTTGGGAGCCGCTTTTCCCATACGGCGCAGCGTGATTTTTTGTGCCTCAAGATAATTATTATGCGCCATATTATAAAATATACGAATAAAAATGAATATATTCAAAAATAAACGGATAATATTCGAATATTTATTCAAATTCCCCCTTGCATTTTTCCGCCGGGCGTGGTAGACTGTGTCCAACAAAGCAAACGGAGGTTTTCACCATGGCTGATATTAAGAAAGTTGTGCTCGCCTATTCCGGCGGTCTGGATACATCCATCATCATCCCCTGGCTGAAGGAGAACTACAACAACCCCGAGATCATCGCCGTGTCCGGCGACGTGGGCCAGGGCACCGAGCTGGACGGCCTGGAGGAGAAGGCCATCAAGACCGGCGCCTCCAAGCTGTACGTGGAGGACCTGACCGACGAGATGGTGGACGAGGTCATCATCCCCTCCATGCAGATGGGCGCCAAGTACGAGGACTATCTGCTGGGTACCGCCTTTGCCCGGCCCATCATCGCCAAGCGCCTGGTGGAGATCGCCAAGAAGGAGGGCGCCGACGCCATCTGCCACGGCTGCACCGGCAAGGGCAACGACCAGGTCCGGTTCGAGCTGGCCATCAAGCGCTTCGCCCCTGAGATGAAGATCATCGCCCCCTGGCGGGAGTGGTCCATCAAGGGCCGTGACGAGGAGATCGACTACGCCGAGGCCCACAACGTGCCTCTGAAGATCTCCCGGGAGACCAACTACTCCAAGGACAAGAACCTGTGGCACCTGAGCCACGAGGGCCTGGATCTGGAGGACCCGGCCAACGAGCCCCAGTACGACAAGCCCGGCTTCCTGGAGATGGGCGTCAGCCCCATCCAGGCCCCCGACGCCCCCACCTACATCACCCTGGACTTTGAGAAGGGCTGGCCCGTGGCCTTCAACGGCGAGAAGATGAAGGCCAGCGACATCATCCGCAAGCTCAACGAGGTGGGCGGCGCCAACGGCATCGGCCTGCTGGACATCGTGGAGAACCGGCTGGTGGGCATGAAGGACCGGGGCGTGTACGAGACCCCCGGCGGCACCATCCTCTACCGGGCCCACGAGGTGCTGGAGATGATCACCATCGACAAGGATACCGCCCACATGAAGAGCAAGCTGGCGGTGGACTTCGCCGATCTGGTGTACAACGGCAAGTGGTTCACCCCCCTGCGGGAGGCCCTGTCCGCCTTTGCCGCCGAGACCCAGAAGCATGTCACCGGCACCGTGAAGCTGAAGCTCTACAAGGGCAACATCATCACCGCCGGCGTCACCTCTCCCGACACCCTCTACTCCGAGGACCTGGTCACCTTCGAGGAGAGCGACTACAACCAGAATGACGCCACCGGCTTCATCAACCTCTGGGGCCTGCCCGACACCGTCCAGGCGCTGCGGGAGCAGGGAAAGCTGAAATAAGGAACCGCGTACAAAGCCGGAAGGCGGGCGCCTCCCATGAGGGGGACGCCTGCTCTCCGGCTCTGCCGCAAAAGAGCGAAAAGTGAGGTAATGGATTATGAAACTGTGGGCAGGTCGGTTCCAGAAGGAGACCGACACCCTGGTAAACGACTTCAACTCCTCCATCACCTTTGATGCCCGGCTCTATCAGGAGGACATCGAGGGTTCCATCGCCCACGCCGCCATGCTGGGCAAGCAGGGCATCATCGAGGAGCACGAGGCGGAGAAGATCATCGACGGCCTGAAGGCCATTCTGGAGGACATCAAGGCCGAGCGGGTGGAGCTGACCACCGACAACGAGGACATCCACATGAACGTGGAGTCCCTGCTCACCGGCCGCCTGGGGGAGACGGGCAAGCGGCTCCACACCGCCCGCAGCCGGAACGACCAGGTGGCGGTGGACTTCCGCCTGTTTGTCAAGCGGGAGATTCCCACCATCATCCGCATGTGCCTGGATCTGGAGAAGGTGCTGGTGAAGAAGGCCCAGGCCAACCTGGAGACCGTCATGCCCGGCTATACTCACCTTCAGCGTGCCCAGCCCACCACCTTTGCCCACTACATGATGGCCTACGCCAACATGTTCCGCCGGGACGTGACCCGGCTGGAGGACTGCCTGGAGCGGATGGACGAGTGCCCCCTGGGAGCGGGCGCCCTGGCCACCTCCACCTATCCGGTGGACCGGTTCCAGACCGCCGCCGCCCTGGGCTTCAAGAAGCCCACCGACAACTCCATGGACTCGGTGTCCGACCGGGACTTTGCCATTGAATTTCTGTCCGCCTGCTCCATCCTGATGATGCACCTGTCCCGGTTCTCCGAGGAGATCGTGCTCTGGTGCTCCTGGGAGTTCAAGTTCGTGGAGCTGGACGACGCCTACTCCACCGGCTCCTCCATCATGCCCCAGAAGAAGAACCCGGACGTGGCCGAGCTGGTCCGGGGCAAGACCGGCCGGGTGTACGGCTCTCTCATCACCCTGCTCACCGTCATGAAGGGTCTGCCGCTGGCCTACAACAAGGACATGCAGGAGGACAAGGAGCCGGTGTTCGACGCCATCGATACGGTGGAGATGTGCCTGCCCGTGTTCACCGCCATGCTGGACACTCTGACCGTGCTGCCCAACAACATGCGCAAAGCGGCCTCCGGCGGCTTCATCAACGCCACCGACTGTGCCGACTACCTGACCAAGAAGGGCATGCCCTTCCGGGAGGCGTATATGATCGTGGGCCGGCTGGTGAACATGTGCATCAAGACCGGCGAGACCCTGGACACCCTGCCTCTGAAGGACTTCCGGTCCATCTCCGCGGCCTTTGACGAGGACGTGTACCAGGCCCTGGAGCTCAAGACCTGCGTCAACGGCAGAAGGGTCTACGGCGGCCCGGCCAAGGAGGCTGTGGAGCAGCAGATTGCCAATATTCAGGCATTTATCGAGGCGAGAGAAGCATGAAACCCAATGTTTATATTGACGGCAAGGAGGGCACCACCGGACTGCAGATCTATGACCGTCTGTCCGGCCGGGGAGACATCAACCTCCTGCTGATTGATGATGACAAGCGAAAAGACCTTACAGAGCGGAAGAAGTACCTGAACGGGGCGGATATCGTCTTTCTCTGCCTGCCCGACGCTGCGGCGGTGGAGGCGGTGGGGCTGATCGACAACCCCAAGACCCGGGTGATCGACGCGTCCACCGCCCACCGCACGGCGGCGGGGTGGGTGTACGGCTTTCCGGAGCTGCTGGCGGGCCAGCGGCAGCGGATCAAATACGCCAAGCGGGTGGCCAATCCGGGCTGCCACGCCACCGGCTTTCTCAGCATCGCCGCGCCCCTGGTGGCCATGGACATTCTCCCGGCGGACTACCCCGTCACCTGCTTCTCCCTCACCGGCTACTCCGGCGGCGGGAAGAAGATGATCGCCGAGTACGAGGGAGACAATAAAGCGGAAGAGCTTTACAGCCCTAGAATCTACGGCACGAACCTCAACCACAAGCATCTGCTCGAGATGCAGGCCCTGTCCGGACTGAAGTATCCGCCCGTGTTCAGCCCCATCGTGGACGACTACTATAAGGGCATGGCCACGGGGATCCAGCTCCACAACGCTCTGCTGAAGGGCAAGCCCACAGCCCAGGACATCTGCGAGCTGCTGGCCCGCTACTACGAGGACCAGACCATGGTGCGGGTGGCGCCCTGGGGGAGCGAGACCGGCATGCTGGCGGCCAACACCTTCTCCGGGTACGACAACCTGGAGATCTCGGTCACCGGCAACGGGGACCAGACCCTGATCGTGTCCCGTTTCGACAACCTGGGCAAGGGGGCCAGCGGCGCGGCGGTCCAGAACATGAATCTCATGCTGGGACTGGACGAGACCACTGGTCTTGCTGTAAAATAATGTCTGACAACACGGGCCGGCCCAGAAGAGCCGGCACCGAAAGGGAAGTGTGAACAATGAAGCAGATTTCCGGCGGCGTCACCGCACCCATCGGCTTTACGGCGGGCGGTATCCGCTGCGGCGTGAAGAAGGGCCTGGCGGACGGCAACCAGCCCGTGGTCGCCTCCATGACCGACTATCTCTCCGGCAAGAAGGACCTGGCCATGATTCTCTCCGAGCAGGAGTGCACGGCGGCGGCCATGTACACCATGAACCGGGTGAAGGCCGCGCCTCTGTACGTCACCATGGAGCATCTGGAGGACGGCGTGGCCAAGGGCATCATCGCCAACTCGGGCAACGCCAACGCCTGCGCCCCCCAGGGCCACGAGAACGCCAAGAAGATGTGCGAGGCGGCTGCCGCCGCCACCGGCCTGAAGCCCTCTGATTTTGTGGTGGCCTCCACCGGCGTCATCGGCCAGACCCTGAACATCGCCGCCATTGAGGCGGGGGTGCCCGTGCTGGCGGGCCAGCTGAAGAAGGAGGGCGGCTCTGACGACGCGGCCCACGCCATCATGACCACCGACACGGAGAAGAAGGAGATTGCCGTCACCACCGTCATCGGCGGCAAGACCGTGACCATCGGCGCCATCGCCAAGGGCTCGGGCATGATCCACCCCAACATGGGCACCATGCTCTGCTTTGTTACCACCGACTGCGCCATCACCCACGAGATGCTCCAGGACGCCCTCCACGAGATCGTGCCCCGCACCTTCAACCGGGTCACCGTGGACGGGGACACCTCCACCAACGACATGTGCGTGGTGCTGGCCAACGGCATGGCGGGCAACCCCCTCATTGAGTGGAAGGACGACAACTACACCCTCTTCGCCCAGGCCCTGCACCATGTCTGCGAGTACTTGGCCAAGTGCATCGCCGGGGACGGCGAGGGCGCCACCCGGCTGGTGACCTGCCGGGTGTGGCAGGCCCGCAGCGAGGAGAGCGCCGAGCGCCTGGCCAAGGCGGTGGTGGGCTCCCCTCTGGTGAAGGCGGCCATGTTCGGCGCCGACGCCAACTGGGGCCGTGTGCTGTGCGCCATGGGCTACTCCAAGGCCCCCTTCCGGCCCGAGTACGTGGACGTGAAGTTCGCCTCCGACCTGGGGGAGATCCTGGTGTGCCAGAAGGGCGCCGGTGTGGACTTTGACGAGGAGAAGGCCAAGAACATCCTCTCCCGGGACAGCGTGGTCATCGACGTGTGCCTCCACGAGGGGGACCACGAGGCCTCCTGCTGGGGCTGCGACCTGACCTATGACTATGTGAAAATCAACGGGGATTACAGAACCTGATAACCCCCATGGAGGCGAAGGCAATGTCCGATACCCACGTGGAGCGGGCCAAGGTTCTGGCCGAGGCCCTGCCCTATATTCAGAAGTACTACGGCAAGACCGTGGTGGTGAAGTACGGCGGAAATGCCATGATCTCCGACGAGCTGCGTCATGCGGTCATCTCCGACATCATCCTGCTCCACCTGGTGGGCGTCCACGTGGTGGTGGTCCACGGCGGCGGGCCGGAGATCAGCGACATGCTGAAGAAGATCGGCAAGGAGTCCCACTTTGTGGACGGCCTGCGGTACACAGACCGGGAGACCATGGATGTGGTCCAGCAGGTGCTCTGCGGCAAGGTGAACAAGAACCTGACCGCCATGATCAACCACATGGGCGGCCGGGCCATCGGCCTGTGCGGCCTGGATGCGGGGCTGCTCATGGCCCGGCAGCTGAATGAGAAGTACGGTCTGGTGGGGGAGATCACCCACGTCAATCCCGCTATCGTAAACGACAGCCTGAACGACGGCTACATCCCGGTCATCTCCACGGTGGCCCAGGGGGAGGACGCCGAGACAGCCTACAACATCAACGCGGACACGGCGGCGGCCAAGCTGGCGGTGGCGCTGAAGGCCGAGAAGCTCATCCTGCTCACCGACGTGCGGGGCCTCCTGCGGGACCCCCACGACGAGGACACCCTGCTGCCTGTGGTGGAGCTGTCCCAGGTGCCCGGCCTGGTGAAGGACGGGGTCATCACCGGCGGTATGATCCCCAAGGTGGACTGCTGCGTGGAGGCGGTGCGCTCGGGCGTGAAGAGCACCATCATTCTGGACGGGCGCATTCCCCACTCCATTCTCATCGAGCTGCTGAGCGACGAGGGCGTGGGCACCATGCTGCTCTGATCAAAAAACGGCGAAGCCGTTTTTTGTGCGGAGTTTTCTCCCACGCGCATGTCGCCGGAGAAAACAGACCGGATTTTTTTCGCGTCTGAGGACGCGAACTCTGCGAGGCTTTGCCGCGCTGTGGCAGACTCGCCAAGGGAGAGAGTCAAAATGACCCATGAAGAGCTAAAACAATTGGACCGCCAGTATGTGATGCAGACCTACGGCCGCTTTGACGTGGACCTGGACCACGGCAGCGGCGCCACGCTGTACGATCTGGCGGGCCGGGAGTACATCGATTTTTCCAGCGGCATCGGCGTCAACTCGGTGGGCTATGCCCACCCCAAGTGGGTGAAGGCGGTGGCCGACCAGGCCGGAAAGCTGGCCCACATCTCCAATCTGTTCTACTCCCAGCCCTACGCCAGGCTGGCCGAGCAGCTCTGCCGCCGGGCGGGCATGGCGGACGCCTTTTTCGCCAACTCTGGCGCCGAGGCCAACGAGGGCATCATCAAGCTGGCCCGCAAGTACAGCTTTGACAAGTACGGCAAGGGGAGAGGGACCATCATCACCCTGAAGAACTCCTTCCACGGCCGCACCATCACCACCCTGACCGCCACCGGCCAGGAGGTGTTCCACAACTATTTCTTCCCCTTCATCGACGGCTTCCGGTACGCCGAGGCCAACAACATGGAGAGCGTGGCCCAGGTGGCGGGGCACGACGTGTGCGCCGTCATGCTGGAGCTGGTCCAGGGTGAGGGCGGCGTGCTGCCCATGGACCAGGACTTTGTCCACGAGCTGGCGGTGCTCTGCGCCGAGCGGGACTGGCTGCTGCTGGTGGACGAGGTCCAGACCGGCGTGGGCCGGACGGGCACCCTCTTCGCCTTCCAGCAGTACGGCATCCTGCCCGACGCGGTATCCTTCGCCAAGGGCATCGCCGGCGGCCTGCCCATGGGCGGCTTCATGGCGGGGGAGAAGTGCCGGGACGTGCTGGGGCCGGGCACCCACGCCACCACCTTCGGCGGCAACCCCATCTGTGCCGCCGCGGCCCTGGCGGTGCTGGACATCCTGGACGAGGACACCCTGGCCCAGGTCAAGGAGAAGGGAAATTACCTCCGCACCCGGATCGAGGGCATGGGTCTGGACTGCCTGGGGGCCACCCGGGGTCTGGGCATGATGATCGGCGTGGAGGTGACCGGCGGACACACCAACAAGGAGCTGGCCGCCAAGCTGATCGACAACGGCCTGCTGGTGCTGACGGCGGGCAAGGCCCTGCGTCTGCTGCCCCCGCTGGTCATCACCCGGGAGGAGATGGACAAGGGCCTGGAGATTATGGAGAAGACCCTGAAGGGTCTGTAACGGAAGGAGTACATGAACATGCAGAAGGACCTGCTCAAGCTGCTGGACCTGACCAAGGAGGACATCATCAAGATCCTCAACGTGGCCGACCAGATGAAGTACAACCAGAAGCACGGACTGACCCACAACTACCTCCAGGGCAAGACCGTGGCCATGATTTTTGAGAAGAACTCCACCCGCACCCGTGTCTCCTTTGAGACCGGCATGTTCCAGCTGGGGGGCCACGCCCTGTTCCTCTCCGGCAAGGAGAGCCAGATCGGCCGGGGCGAGCCCATCGAGGACACCGCCCGGGTGCTCAGCCGGTACTGCGACGGCATCATGATCCGCACCTTCGGCCAGGATGAGGTGGAGACCCTGGCCAAGTATGCCTCCATCCCGGTCATCAACGGCCTGACCGACTTCGCCCATCCCTGTCAGGTGCTGGCCGACCTGATGACCATCCGGGAGCACAAGGCCCGGCTGGAGGGCCTGAAGATGTGCTTCATCGGCGACGGCAACAACATGGCCAACTCCCTCATCGTGGGCGGTCTGAAGTGCGGCATGGACGTGTCGGTGGCCTGCCCCGAGGGGTACGACCCGGACCAGAAGGTGCTGGACTTTGCCAAGACCGTCACAGGTAGCAAGTTCCAGCTCTGCCGGACGCCCCAGGAGGCCGCCGTGGACGCCGACGTGATACTCACCGACGTGTGGGCCTCCATGGGCCAGGAGGGGGAGAAGGCCGCCCGGGAGAAGGCCTTCGCCGGCTTCCAGGTCAATGACGCCCTGATGGCCCTGACCCACGAGGGATGCATGGTGCAGCACTGCCTGCCCGCCCACCGGGGCGAGGAGATCACGGCGGAGGTCTTCGAGGCCCACGCCGATGAGATCTTCGACGAGGCGGAGAACCGCCTCCACGCCCAGAAGGCGGTCATGTTCCTGCTCATGGGCGGCGAGCACGCCTGATAGAACCATAAAAAACAGCCCTGACACCTGGTGTCAGGGCTGTTTTTGTTTCAGAGGAAGCCGGTATATGTCCAGTCCGTCTATGTTTCCCACGAAAGAGAACCCGTTCTTCCGCGCGATTTGCCCTGTGGCGGTCTGTGCGGGCAGGCATTCTATAACCAAATTATCCGTCCTGTTCCGCGCATCCTCCACGAGACATCGCGTCAGCTCACCGGCGTACCCCTTGCCCCACTGGCTTTTGCGCAGGACCCAGCCGATCTCATAGGAAGCGGCATCGTAGGGGTGATAGATGACATACCCTGCGAATGTTCCGCTGCAATCCTCCACCGCATAGATCAGCGGCGCTTCTGCCAGCCCGCAGCGGTGCAGGAAGACCTTGGCTGCCTCTCTGGTGTACGGCGCTTCCAGGTATTTCATAACATCTTCATCAGACAGCAGATCATATAAGTCATCCAGATCCTCCGCCTGAAATTTTCGGATTCGCAGTCTCGCTGTATGCATGATGGTTTACCGCCCAATTTGGATTTGCCTTTCGGCCATGGTGGAAAAGCGGCGGCAACTTGGCCTTTGCCAGGCTGCCGCCGTACGTTTGGCTGTGTTTTGCTGCCCTGTGGGCATTACTTGCTGCGAATGAAGAGGATGCCCAGGGTGTTGGGGCCGCAGTGGGTGGACACGGTGCAGCCCGCTCTGGTCACCAGGATCTCCTTGAAGGAGGCGTATTTGGCGATGGCGGCCCGCACCTCGTCCAGGGTGTCCTGGGGGGCGGTGGAGTAGGTGATGAAGATCCGGTCGTTTTCCAGGTCGGTCCGGCCCTGGAGCCGGTCCTTCACGTAGTCCAGCACGCACTTCTCAAAGGTGCCCCGGTACTTTTTGGCCACGCCCATCTTGCCGTCCTTCACCTCAATGCAGGGCTTGAGCCGGAGCAGATTGGCCCCCAGCATGGCCACGGCGGAGCACCGGCCGCCCTTGACCATATAGTCCAGTCGGTTGAGGATAAAGCTGGCCTCCACACGGCCTGTCAGGTCCTTCAGGTAGGAGACGATCTCCTGCGGCGCCATGCCGGTCTCGGCGGCCAGGGCGGCCTCGATGACCACCAGGCCGTGGCCGGTGGACAGATTGCGGGAGTCCACCACGTACACGTTGTCAAACTCCTCCGCCGCGATGCAGGCGTTCTGGTGGCAGGAGGAGAACTCGGCGCTGATGTTGATATGGATGACCGCGTCATAGTCGGGGGAGAGGCGGGCGAACACATCCCGGTACTCGCCTACGCTGACCGCGGTGGTGGAGGTGATGTCCCCGCCGGCGTCCACATGGCGGAAGATGTCATCAGACGAGATCTCCAGCCCATCCCGGTAGGGCTTACCGTCCTTGACGATGGTGAGGGGGACGATCTCCACCTGGTAGCGGCTGACCAGCTCGGGGGAGAGGTCGCAGGTGCTGTCGGACGTAATTTTGATGGACATAACGACTCCTTTCCAGCGGCAGGGGAACGGCGGGCGCGCTGTCAAATAAAAATCAGTAGGCCGGACAGCTGGGAAAATAGCCTGAACCATGTCGAATTGCTGCTTCTATTTTAACCGTCAAAAAATGGATTGTCAATCCGCGGCAGGGGAGGGGGAGACAAATTAAGAACAAATTGAAAAATCTTATCGCAACCCCTATGCAAAAGAGAAAAGTTATATTAAAATAAAGTGAATTACAATGCTCCCCCGCGGGGGGAAATCAATACGGCAATGAAAGGGTCGAGTTTATGACGGAACCTCAGTATAAGCGGGTACTCATTAAGATCAGCGGCGAGGCGCTGGCGGGAGATGCCTCCCGGGGCCTCAATTTTGATGTGATCAACAGCGTGTGCAGCGTCATCAAGAAGTGCAGAGACAAGGGCGTCCAGGTGGGCGTGGTCGTGGGCGGCGGCAACTTCTGGCGGGGCGTGAAGGACGGCGGCGGCAAGATGGAGCGCACCCGTGCCGACCACATGGGCATGCTGGCCACCACTCTGAACTGTCTGGCCCTGGCCGACGTGCTGGAGCAGATGGACGTGGAGGTCCGGGTGCAGACCGCCATCGAGATGCGCGCCATCGCCGAGCCCTATATCCGCTCCCGTGCCATCCGGCACCTGGAGAAGGGCCGGGTGGTCATCTTCGGCTGCGGTACCGGCAATCCCTTCTTCTCCACCGACACCGCCGCTGTGCTCCGGGCCGCCGAGATCGACGCCGACGCCATCCTGCTGGCCAAGAACATCGACGGCGTCTACTCCGCCGACCCCAACAAGGACCCCACCGCGGTGAAGTACGACTCCATCACCTACGATGAGATCCTGGCCCGCCACCTCCAGGTGATGGACTCCACCGCCACCTCTCTGTCCATGGATAACAAGATCCCTGTCATTCTCTTCGCCCTCAAGGACCCGGAGAACATCTACCGGGTGATCATGGGAGAAAAAATCGGAACAATTGTCAAGGAGGCACAGTGAGATGAACGAAGCCAACAAGGAATTTGACGCAAAGATGCAGAAGACGGTGGACGTGGTGAAGAGCGACTTCGCCAGCGTCCGCGCCGGCCGCGCCAATGCCGCCGTACTGGACAAGATCACTGTGGACTATTACGGCGTGCCCACCCCCCTGAACCAGGTGGGCGGCATCTCCTCCCCCGACCCCCGCAGCCTGGTCATCCAGCCCTGGGACGCCAAGCTGCTCAAGCCCATCGAGAAGGCCATCCAGACCTCCGATCTGGGCATCAATCCTCAGAACGACGGCCGTGTCATCCGCCTGAACTTCCCCCAGCTCACCGAGGAGCGCCGCAAGGACCTGACCAAGCAGGTCCGCAAGTACGCCGAGGCGGGCAAGGTGGCCATCCGCAACATCCGCCGGGACGCCATGGACAAGTTCAAGGCTCTGGAGAAGAAGTCCGAGATCACCGAGGACGACCGGAAGGAGCTGGAGAAGGAGCTCCAGGACATGACCGACAAGCGCTGCAAGCAGATCGATGAACTGACCGAAAAGAAGGAAGCCGAGCTGATGGCCGTGTAACGGCCTGGCCGGCACAGCGAACGCATACGCACGGTCCCGGGCATGTGCCCGGGGCCTGTGCCGAAGATTGCCACGCCAGCATGTCGTGGGCGCGTTCCGGCACCGCCGGAGAAGAGTCCGCGCCCTGTGCCGGCGTGGCAATCCGCGTCTCCCGTCTCCGGCGCCAGTTATCAGGATAAAAGGATAGAGGATATCATGCCATTTTTTAAGCCAAAGGAAGACACCGCCGCTCTGGTGGACTTCGATCACCTGCCCCGGCACGTGGCCATCATCATGGACGGCAACGGCCGCTGGGCAAAGAAGCGGGGCCTGCCCCGCACGGCGGGCCACGCCGCCGGCGCGGAGAATTTCCGCACCATCGCAACCTACTGCAAGGAGATCGGCCTGGAGTACCTGACGGTCTACGCCTTCTCCACCGAGAACTGGAAGCGGCCCGCGGAGGAGGTCTCCGCCATCATGGGCCTGCTGAAGAAATACCTGATCGAGGCCATCGGCAAGATGGAGCGGGACCGGGTCAAGATGTGCTTTTTCGGCGACCTGTCCCCGCTGCCCCAGGAGCTCCGGGACCTGTGCGAGCAGACCAAGGAGATCTCCAAGCACTACGAGGGCGTACAGGTCAACATCTGCCTGAACTACGGCGGCCGGGATGAGCTGGTGCGGGCGGCCAGGGCCTTTGCCCTGGACTGCGCCGCCGGAAAGGCCGACCCCAACCACCTGACCGAGGCCCAGTTCGGCAATTATCTCTTCTCCGCCGGGGTCCCCGACCCCGATCTGGTCATCCGGCCCAGCGGGGAGGAGCGAATCTCCAATTTCCTGCTTTGGCAGTCGGCCTATGCGGAATACTATTTTACAGATGTTCTCTGGCCTGACTTCAATCGAGACGAGCTCCACCGGGCGCTGGCCGCCTACCAGCACCGTCAGCGGAGATTTGGAGGTGTCATCAATGGTTAAACGAATTGCGGTGGCGGTGGTGTGCATCCCGCTTCTGTTTGTGGTGTTCTTTGTGCTCCCGGAGATCGCCATTCCCATCATGATCTCCGTGCTGTCCATGCTGGCCCTCCATGAGGTGCTGTGGTCCACGGGCTTTGTGAAGAACGCCTGGATCTCCGGGCTGTCCATCGCCCTGTCCGGCGTGGTGCCCTTCTGGGTGTATATCGGCCAGGGCATGCGCTCGGCCCTGTGCGGCATTTTCATCTACTTTGTCTGTATCTTCGTGGTGGCCATCTCCAGCCACTACACCGTGACCCTGGAGAAGATGGGCGGCTCCTTCTTCTTCGCCATGCTGATCCCCTACTTCCTGTCCACCTTTGTGCGGATCGACCAGCTGCCTCTGGCGGACTACCTGATCCTCCTGCCCCTGGTGGCGGCCTTCACCAGCGACGCCTTCGCCCTCTTTGCAGGCATGGCCTTCGGCAAGCACAAGCTGGCCCCTGAGCTCTCCCCCAAGAAGACGGTGGAGGGCGCTGTGGGCGGCCTGGTGGGCGCCATCGTCTGCTGCCTGATCTACGGCGTGGTCATGCAGCTGGGCTTCCAGCTGAAGGTCAACTATGTGCTGCTGGCGGTGTACGGCCTGCTGGGCAGCCTGGTGTCCCAGCTGGGCGACCTGTCCTTCTCCTATATCAAGCGGCAGTACGGCCTGAAGGACTTCGGCAACATCTTCCCCGGCCACGGCGGCGTGCTGGACCGGTTTGACAGCGTCATCTTCTGCGCCCCCCTGATCGAGATCCTGATCTACTGGCTGCCCGCCATCAGCGCGTAACAGGGGAGCGTCCACCTCACGTAAGGAGTGGATTGCGGATATGAGAAGAATTTCCCTTCTGGGCTCCACCGGCTCCATCGGCAGGCAGTCTCTGGACGTGATCTCCGCCTGCGGCATGACCGTGGCGGCCCTGACTGCCAACCGGGATGTGGAGCGGATGGAGGCGCAGGCCCGGCAGTTCAAGCCCGAGCTTGCAGTGATGATGGACCCGGCTGCGGCCGCGGACTTGCGGGTCCGGCTGGCGGATACGGACATCCGGGTGGCCTCCGGCCCCGAGGGCCTGGAGGAGGCCGCCGCTCTGCCCTCCGCCGACACGGTGATCACCGCCGTGGTGGGTATGGTGGGGCTGAAGCCCACCCTGGCGGCCATCGCCCGGGGCAAGCGCATCGCCCTGGCCAACAAGGAGACCCTGGTGTGCGGCGGCGAGCTGGTGATGTCGGAGGCGGAGCGCTATGGCGCGGAGATCGTGCCCGTGGACTCGGAGCACTCCGCCCTGTTCCAGTCCCTCCAGGGCTGCCGGGACAGGGGAGAGGTCCGCAGGCTGATCCTCACGGCCTCCGGCGGCCCCTTCTTCGGGTACACCAGGGAGCAGCTGGAGCATGTCACCCTGGACCAGGCCCTCAAGCACCCCAACTGGTCCATGGGCGCAAAAATCACCGTGGACTCCGCCACCCTGATGAACAAGGGCCTGGAGTTTATCGAGGCCATGCGGCTCTACCACATGCCGCCGGAGAAAATTTCCGTGGTGGCGCACCGGGAAAGTATAGTCCACTCCCTGGTGGAATACTGTGATAATGCCATGATCGCCCAGCTGGGCAGCGCGGATATGCGCCTGCCCATCCAGTACGCCCTCACCTGGCCCGCCCGGACGGAGGCGGTGGCAAAGCCTCTGGACCTGCTGACCTGTCCGCCTCTCCACTTCGCGCCGCCGGATATGGAGGCCTTCCCCTGCCTGGGGCTGGCCATCGGCGCGGCACGGACGGGGGGCACCGCCACGGCGGTGCTCAACGGGGCCAACGAGGCGGCTGTGGGGCTGTTTCTGGAGCGGAAGATCGGCTTTATGGACATTCCGCGGCTGGTGGAGCGAGCCCTCAGCCAGGTGGCCCCGGTGTACGGCGGCGGCCTGGCGGAGATTCTGTCCGCCGACCGGGCGGCCCGGGACGCGGTGCTGTCCGCCCAGGGAACCCAACGCTAGGAGAAGCATTCTATGATCATCGTCTATATCCTCATCGCAATCTTGATGTTCGGACTGCTCATCGCGGTCCATGAGTTGGGCCATTTCGTCGCGGCCAAGGCCGTGGGCGTCAAGGTCAACGAGTTTGCCGTCGGCATGGGCCCCCGCATCTTCCACCGGCAGAGGGGGGAGACCGAGTACACCATCCGACTCTTTCCCATCGGCGGCTTCTGCGCCATGGAGGGGGAGGAGGAGGACTCGGGGGACCCCCGGGCCTTCGGCAACAGGCCGGCCTGGCAGCGGCTGATCGTGCTGGCCGCCGGTGCGTTCATGAACTTCCTGACCGGCGTGCTGATTTTCGTCATCCTCTTTGCGGGGACCACCAGCTATGTCACCCCGGTCATCGCCAGTTTTATGGACGGCTTTTCCGCCCAGGGCCAGGACGGCCTGATGGCCGGAGACCGGATTGTGGAGGTGGACGGCCACGCCATCTACCTCCAGGAGGACATCAGCCTGTTCTTCAACCGGGCCGGCGAGGTGATGGATATCACCGTGGTGCGGGACGGGGAGCGGGTGAAGCTGGAGGACCTGTCCATGCCCTGGCTGGCCATGGCGGACGAGAACGGCAACCCGGTGCTGGATGAGAACGGCAACCAGGTCCTCAAGCGGGGCATCAATTTCACCATCGCCCAGGCCAATGCATTTGACCGGCTGCGGCTGGCCTGGTATAATTCCATTGACACCATCCGCCTGGTGTGGGTCAGCCTGGGCGACCTGTTCACCGGCGCGGTGGGCATCCGGGATATGTCCGGCGCGGTGGGCATCGTGACCATGATGAGCGACGTGGGCAATCAGGCCCAGGAGAGCGCCCAGGCCACCGGGCAGAACTGGGTGGCCGCTGTGGCCAGCAGCATCGCCTATTTTGTGGCCTTCATCGCCATCAACCTGGCGGTGATGAACCTGCTGCCCATTCCCGCCCTGGACGGCGGACAGATCCTGTTCCTCATTGTGGATAAGATCTACAATCTCTTTTCCAAACGGCACATCGCCCAGAAATATCTGGGGTATATCAACGCGGCCGGTTTCATCTTCCTCATCGGGCTGATGATCCTGGTGGCCTGCTCCGATGTGCTCAAGCTGTTCGGCAAATAAAAGGAGAGACGGCAGTCTCCCGACGGGCACCTCTCCTCCTGCATGGGAGGGGAGGTGCCTGTCCCTAGACATAAGGTGAACGGGGGAGATACCTATGACAAAGCAGATCATGGTGGGCAAGGTGCCCGTGGGCGGCGGTGCGCCGGTGACCATCCAGTCCATGTGCAATACCCGCACCGACGACGTGAAGGCCACAGTGGAGCAGATTCTCCGGCTGGAGGCCGCGGGCTGCGAGATCATCCGGGTGGCGGTGCCCGACATGGCGGCGGCCAGAGCGGTGGGCGCCATCCGGGAGCAGATCCATATCCCGCTGGTGGTGGACATCCACTTTGACTACAAGCTGGCCCTGGAGTGCGTGGCCGCCGGGTGCGACGCGGTGCGCATCAACCCGGGCAACATCGGAGGGGAGGACCGGGTGAAGGCTGTGGCCAATGCCTGTAAAGTGAAAGGACTTCCCATCAGAATTGGCGTCAATGGCGGGTCCCTGGAGAAGCCGCTGCTGGCCAAATACGGCGGCGTCACCGCCGAGGCCCTGGTGGAATCCGCCTTCGGCCACATTGAACTGCTCAACCGGTACGACTTTGACGATATCTGCGTGTCCCTCAAGTCCTCCAGCGTGCCCATCACCATGGCGGCCTACCGGCTGATGAGTGAGAGAAGTAGTTATCCTTTACACCTTGGCGTCACCGAGACGGGCACGCCCCGCATGGGCGTGCTGAAGTCGGCGGTGGGCATCGGCGGCCTGCTGGCCATGGGCATCGGCGACACCATCCGGGTGTCCCTGTCCGCCGACCCCATCGAAGAGGTGTATGCCGCCCGAGACATCCTGAAGGTGTCCGGCGTGCGGAGGGAGGGCCCGGAGCTCATCTCCTGCCCCACCTGCGGCCGCACCCGCATCGACCTGATCGGCCTGGCCCAGCAGGTGGAGGAGCGGCTCCAGAGTGTGACCAAGCCCATCACCGTGGCGGTGATGGGGTGCGTGGTCAACGGACCCGGCGAGGCCTCCGCCGCCGACGTGGGCATCGCCGGGGGAGACGGCGTGGGCCTGCTGTTCCGCCGTGGGGAGATCGTGAAAAAGGTGCCCCAGGAGCAGCTGGTGGACGAGCTGTTCCAGATGATCGACGAACTGTGATAAGCCCGGAGCGGGGAACCCCCTGTTCCGGTGTGAAACCGTGTGTGGGAGCGTTGGTGCTATGCCTGAGCAAAAGATACCCTTTCTGACATTGTTTTCCGCCTGGCAGCCAGGGGAGGAGCTGGCGGCCCTGGCCGCCGGATGTACGGTCACTGGAGCGGTGATCGACCGGACGACCCGGTCCATCTCCGCCCGGGTGGAGTGCCCGTCCCTGCCCGGCGACGATCTGCGCCGCCGCTGGGAGCGCTCTCTGGCCGACGCCTACCAGGTGGGGCAGGTGATGCTGGAACTGCTGTGTCCCCGCAGCGAAGCGGCGGCGCCTGAGGTGCCGCCTGCACCGGAGGCCCGGCCGGAACCTCAGCCCATCCCGGAGCCGCCCGTGGAGCAAGGGCCTTCCGTTCCGGAGGAGGTGCCCGCCCCTGAGGAGCATCCCCACCGGGAGACGGAGGCCGAGGCGGCCTTCCGCCGCACCGAGGAGATCCGCCGTGAGGCCCTCCAGAAGCTGAAGATCTGCCGCCCTGCCGCTAAAAAGCCGGACAGCAAAAAGGGAGGCGGAAAGCTCATCTTCGGCCGCCGGGAGATCAAGGGCGAAGTGACGGCCATGAAGAGCCTGAACCTGGACATGGGCACCGTCATCGTCAAGGGCGACGTGTTTGCGGTGGAGCACAAGGAGCTGAAGAAGCGGGGCGCCTGGGTCATCGGCTTTGACATGACCGACTACACCGGCTCCATCCACATCAACAAGTTTTTCCCCGGTGAAGAGGGCAAGCCCATCGTGGACAACGTGAAGGAGGGCATGCACCTGCTGGTCCAGGGCAAGCTGAACGTGGACCGGTTCTCCGGCGAGATGGTGCTGGAGCCCTACGCCATCATGGAGGGGAAGAAGGAGACCAAGCAGGACAACGCCCCGGAGAAGCGTGTGGAGCTCCACCTCCACACCACCATGTCCACCATGGACGCCCTGACCCCCACCAAGTCTGTGGTCAAGCGGGCGGAAAGCTGGGGCCACCGGGCCATCGCCATCACCGACCACGGCGTGGCCCAGTCCTTTCCGGACGCCTGGCACGCCGCCAAGGACATCAAGGTGCTCTACGGCGTGGAGGCCTACTACATCAACGACGTGGACGACCGGGTGGTGGTCCACGGGGAGCAGGAGCAGGACTTCACCGGCGAGGTGGTCTGCTTCGACATTGAGACCACCGGTCTGGACAACCGGCGGGATGTGATCATCGAGATCGGCGCGGTCATCCTGCGGGGGGGCGAGATCGCCGAGACCTTCGATACCTTTGTCTCTCCCGGCCGTCCCCTGAGCCGGGAGATCGTGGAGCTGACCAGCATCACCGACAAGATGCTGGAGGGGGCTCCCTCCCAGGAGGAGGCCATCCGGGCCTTTCTGGACTTCGCCGGGGACCGGCCTCTGGCCGCCCACAACGCCGAGTTCGACATGGGCTTTATCGCCGAGGGCTGCCGCCGGTACGGCATTCCCTTTGAAAAGACCTCTATCGACACCCTGATCCTGGCTCAGAACCTGCTGCCCGACCTGGGCAAGTACAAGCTGGACATTGTGGCGGAGCACCTGCGGCTGCCCCCCTTCAAGCACCACCGGGCCGACGCGGACGCCGGCATGGTGGCCTACATGCTGGTGCCCTTCTTCAAGATGCTCCAGGACCTGGGCATCCACACCCTCCAGTCCATCAACCCGGAGATGACCCGCCTGCGGGTGAAGGGCAAGGCCCGCCGCCAGCCCAAGCACCTGATCGTGCTGGCCAAGAACAACATGGGCCTGCGCAACCTGTATACCCTCATCTCCAAGTCCCATCTGGAGCACTTCAAGCGGTACCCCATCATGCCCAAGAGCCTGATCAACCAGTACCGGGAGGGCCTGATCCTGGGCTCCGCCTGTGAGGCGGGCGAGCTCTTTGAGGCGGTGGTCAAGCACAAGGACTTCAATGAGCTTAAGCGTATCGCCTCCTGGTACGACTTTTTGGAGATCCAGCCCCTGTGCAACAACGGCTTCATGCTCCGCAAGGGCATGGTCCAGAGCGAGGAGGAGCTGCGGGACTTCAACCGCACTATCGTGGCCCTGGGCAAGGCCCTGGACAAGCCGGTGTGCGCCACCGGCGACGTCCATTTCCTGGACCCGGAGGACGAGATCTACCGCCACATCCTGCTGGACACCAAGGGCTTTGAGGACTGCGACGCGCCTCTGCCCCTGTATTTCAAGACCACGGAGGAGATGCTGGAGGAGTTCTCCTACCTGGGCAAGGAGGACTGCTACAACGTGGTGGTCCGCAACACCAACCTGGTGGCCGACTGGTGCGACCGCATCAACCCTCTGCCCAAGGGCCTGTTCGCCCCCAAGCTGGAGGACTCCGCCGGGGAGCTGTCCCGGCTGGTGTGGGGGAAGGCCAAGTCCCTCTACGGCGAAGAGGTGCCCCAGATCGTCTCCGACCGCATCAACGCCGAGCTGGGAGACATCCTGAAGCGGCACTACGACGTGATCTACATGTCCGCCCAGAAGCTGGTGCAGAACTCTCTGGAGCACGGCTATCTGGTGGGCTCCCGGGGCAGCGTGGGCTCCTCGCTGGTGGCCTTCATGTCGGGCATCACGGAGGTCAACTCCCTGCCGCCCCACTACCGCTGCCCCAACTGCAAGCACTCCGACTTTGAGATCGCCAAGGAGCTGGGGGCGGGTTGCGGCGCGGATATGCCCGACGCGGTGTGCCCGGTCTGCGGCGCCCAGTACGCCAAGGACGGCTTCAACATCCCCTTCGAGACCTTCCTGGGCTTCGGCGGCGACAAGGTGCCCGATATCGACCTGAACTTCTCCGGCGAGTACCAGGCCAAGGCCCACCGGTACACCTTTGAGCTCTTCGGCGAGACCCACGTGTTCCGGGCCGGCACCATCGGCACGGTGGCGGAAAAGACCGCCTTCGGCTACGTGAAGAAGTACCTGGAGAAGCGGGGCATCCACGTGCCCCGGGCGGAGGAGAACCGGCTGGCCCAGGGCTGCACCGGTGTCAAGCGCACCACCGGCCAGCACCCCGGCGGCATGGTGGTCATCCCCCAGAACCGGGAGATCTACGATTTCTGCCCCGTCCAGCACCCCGCCGACGACCCCAACACCGACATCGTCACCACCCACTTCGAATATCACTCCATGGAGTCCAACCTGCTGAAGCTGGACATGCTGGGACACGATGACCCCACCATGATCCGCATGCTGGAGGACCTGACCGGCGTCAACGCCCGGACAGACATCCCTCTGGACGACAAGAAGACCATGTCCCTCTTCACCTCCTCGGAGGAGCTGGGGTTTGTGGACGACCCGGTGCTGGGCCCCACCGGCGCGGTGGCCATCCCCGAGTTCGGCACCTCCTTTGTCCGGGGCATGCTGGAGGACACCAGCCCCAGCGAGTTTGATATCCTCATCCGCCTGTCCGGCTTCTCCCACGGCACCGACGTGTGGCTGGGCAACGCCAAGGAGCTCATCGTCAACCAGGGCATCCCGGTCGGCCAGGCCATCGGCTGCCGCGACGACATCATGCTCTTCCTCATCTCCTGCGGCATGCCGGAGAAGCGGTCCTTCAAGATCATGGAGTCGGTCCGAAAGGGAAGGGGCCTGCCCGAGGGTGCGGAAGAGGAGATGAAGGCCGCCGGCGTGCCCGACTGGTACATCGGCTCCTGCAAAAAGATCAAGTACCTGTTCCCCAAGGCCCACGCCGTGGCCTACGTGATGATGGCCTTCCGCATCGCCTGGTTCAAGGTCCACCGGCCTCTGGCCTTCTACGCGGCCTATTTCTCCATCCGGGCCAAGGCCTTTGACGAGACCTATATGTGCCGGGGCATGGACGTGGTGAAGGCCAAGATGAAGGAGATCAAGGCCAAGGACAAGGAGGCCACCGCCGTGGAGCAGGACATGCTCACTACGCTGGAGGTATGCTACGAGTTCTATCTCCGTGGCTTCACCTTTGAGCATGTGGACCTGTACAAGTCCCACGCCATCAACTTCATCTTCAGCCAGACCAACGACAAAGCGCTGATCCCGCCCTTCTCGGCCATCCCCGGCCTGGGCGAGACGGCGGCCTGGTCCATTATGGAGCAGCGGGAGGGCAAGGAGTTCATCTCGGTAGAGGAGTTTTCCGCCGCCTGCCCCAAGGTATCCAAGACCCATATTGAACTGCTCAAAGCCGCCGGCGCCATGGACGGAATGCCGGATACCAGCCAGATGACCCTGTTCTGAGACATTTTTCCTGCGGCTGCGCAGGCAGTCGGCATGTTCCGGCCGCCTGTGCAGCCGCTGCTTTTCCGCGGCGGACAGCCAAGAGTGGACAGCGGCTGAAAAAACCTTGACTTTAGTATGGTAATGTGCTACCATGGAAAAGCAAAAATCGGGCATAGGAGGATTTTACGTGAATTACACGGTACATACCCCCGAGGGCACCCGGGACCGGCTGTTTGCCGAGTGCCGGGAGCGGCGCCAGGTCCAGCAGGCCCTGACGGCGCTTTTCCGCCGCCGCAGCTATGCGGAGATCATCACCCCCGAGGTGGAGTTTTACGACCTCTTCCTCCAGTCGGGCAATCCGCTGCCCCAGGAGGCCATGCTGAAGATCATCGACCGTTCCGGCAAGATCATGGTCATGCGGCCTGACTGCACCACCCCCATCGCCCGGGTGGCGGCCACCAAGCTGCGCACCGTACCTCTGCCCCAGCGGCTCTACTATGACCAGACCGTGTTCCGTTCCGGGCAGGAGCACCGGGGCGGCAGCAGTGAGATCGCCCAGTGCGGCGTGGAGCTCATCGGCGCGGGGGGGAAGAAGGCCGACCTGGAGATGGTGGCCCTGGCCGTGGACGCGCTGAAGGCCGCCGGGCTGGAGCAGTTCCATGTGGAGCTGGGCCACGTGGGCTTCTTCCGGGAGCTGACCGCCCGGGTGGATATGCCCGCGGCGGCGGCGGAGCAGATGCGCTCCCTCATCGAGGGCAAGAACTTCGCCGCCCTCAACGACCTGCTGGAGCCCTATGACGGACAGAGCGCCGTCCGGCCCCTCCGCCGCCTGCCCTACCTCTTTGGCGGGGCCGAGGTGCTGGATGAGGCGGATACCCTCTCCGGCGGCAGCGACGCCCTGGACTACCTGCGGGACCTGTACGGCGAGCTGAAGCACGCGGGCTATGGGGAGCACATCCGCTTCGATCTGGGCCTGGTCCATCAGATCGACTACTACACCGGCGTGGTCTTCCGGGGCTACGTGGAGGGGGCGGGGGACGCCGTTCTCTCCGGCGGACGGTATGACAAGCTGGTGGGCGCCTTCGGACGGCCCGCCCAGGCCACCGGCTTTGCTGTGGACGTGGACGCGGTGGCGGCCTGTCTGCCCGCCGTGTCTTCCGCCGGGCTGGAGATGCTGATCCACTACGGAGACGGGGAGTTTGCCAGGGCGCTGGCAGTGCTGGACGCCCGGAAGCCCGGCTCCTGCGAGCTGTCCCCCTGCCGGGCGCTGGAGTCCACCCTCAGCCTGGCCCGTGAGAAGGGGGCGCCCGTGGTACTGGTGCTGGAAAACGGCGGAGAGAGGATGGTGGAGGTATGAGTCAGAATCTGAGGATCGCCCTGACCAAGGGCCGCCTGCAGGACAAGGCAGTGGCCCTCTTTGAGGCCATGGGGCTGGACTGCACCCCCATCAAGAACCCGGGCCGCCGTCTGATCCACACCATCCCCAACTACCCTCTGGACGGGGTGCTGGCCAAGGCGCCCGACGTCATCACCTACGTGGAGCACGGCGTCTGCGACCTGGGTATCGCCGGGAAGGACACCATCCTGGAGCAGGGGGGCGCCTTCTACGAGGTGTTGGACCTGGGCTTTGGCAAGTGCCGCTTCGCCCTGGCGGTGAAGGAGGGCAGCGACTTCTACGGCACCTACAAGACCCGGCGCATCGCCAGCAAGTACCCCAATGTGGCCCGGACCTTCTTCGCCAAGAAGGGCATGGACGTGGACATCATCAAGATCGAGGGCAGCGTGGAGCTGGCCCCCATCCTGGGCCTGGCCGACGCCATCGTGGACATTGTGGAGACCGGCGCTACCCTGAAGGAGAACGGACTGGTGCCCATCGAGACCGTGGCGCCGGTGAGCGCTCGGCTGATCGTCAACACAGCCAGCATGAAGCTCCGCAAGGCGGAGATTCAGGATTTTATCGCCAGATGTGAGCGGGAATTGGAGAAAAAGTGATGCTGGAGATTATCCGTGCCGACGGAACGTCGGAAAAGAATAAAATTGCCGCCATGCGGGCCAGAGCGGCCGAAGTGAGTGCGGACGTGGACCGCGCGGTGGCTGATATACTGAGCAATGTAATGGAAAATGGCTTTGCAGCTGTCAGGGAGTATTCCCTCCGCTTTGACAAGGCGGAGCCCAGGGAGATCTCCCGGGAAGAGCTGGATGCGGCCTACGCCTCCTGCTCCCCGGAGCTGATCGGGGCCATGGAGCGGTCCGCCGCCAACATCCGGGATTACAATGAGCATTTGCTCACCCGCACCATGGAGTGGCGCTCGCCTGACGGCGGCGTGGTGGGCCGGGTGGTCCGCGGCCTGACCCGGGTGGGCATCTACGTGCCCGGCGGCACGGCGGCCTACCCCTCCTCGGTGCTGATGAACGCGGTGCCCGCCAAGGTGGCGGGGGTGGAGGAGATCGTGATGGTCACGCCCCCCACCGAGAATCTGAACAGCGCCGTGCTGGCCGCGGCCAGGATCGCCGGGGTGGACCGGGTCATTGCGGTGGGCGGCGCCCAGGCGGTGGCCGCCCTGACCTACGGGGCCGGGTTCATTCCGCGGGTGGACAAGCTGGTGGGGCCGGGCAACGCCTTTGTGGCGGCGGCCAAGCGGATGGCCTACGGCAAGCTGGATATCGACATGGTGGCCGGGCCCTCCGAGGTGCTGGTCATTGCCGACGGCAGCGCCAACCCGGTGTACGTGGCCGCCGACCTGCTGAGCCAGGCCGAGCACGACAAACTGGCCTCCGCCGTGCTGCTGACCACCAGTATGGAGCTGGCCCAGGCGGTGGACAAGGAGATCATCCGACAGACCGGGTATCTCAGCCGCAGCGAGATCATGGAGGCCTCCCTCCGGGACTTCGGCTGCGCTATTGTCTGTGACACCCTGGACGGCTGTGCCGCCCTGGCCAACGAGATCGCTCCCGAGCACCTGGAGATCGTGACCGAGGACCCCCGGGCCCTGCTGCCCGCCATCCGCAACGCCGGCGCGGTGTTCCTGGGGGCCTGGTCCCCGGAGCCTCTGGGGGATTACATGGCCGGACCGGACCACGTACTGCCCACCAGCGGCACCGCCCGCTTCTTCTCGCCCCTGAGCGTGGACAGCTTCCTCAAGACCATGAGCGTCATCTCTTATGAGCGGGAGCAGCTGGCGCCGGTGAAGGACCAGATCATTGCCCTGGCCGAGGCGGAGCGGCTCACCGCCCACGCCAACGCCATCCGGGTGCGCTTTGAAGATGCGCCGGCCAAGGAGGAATTTTGATGGAGAGCCGTGTGTACAAGGCGGGGGACGCCCCTGTCCGGGCCTATACCATGGAACGTAAGACCAAAGAGACCCAGATCAGCGCAAACCTCTGTCTGGACGGGGGAGAGGTGAAGGTGTCCACCGGCATCGGCTTTTTTGACCACATGCTCCACGCCCTGGCCTTCTACGCAGGCTTCGGCCTGGAGCTGGAGGCCAGGGGGGATATGGAGGTGGACGGCCACCACACCGTGGAGGACACCGGCATCGTCCTGGGGCAGGCCTTCCGGCAGGCCATCGGCGACCGGAAGGGCATCCGCCGCTTTGCCAGCGCCTACGTGCCCATGGACGAGGCCCTGGGCTTTACCGCTCTGGACATCTCCAACCGCCCCTTCCTGGTCTATGAGGCGGAGATGCCCCAGGAGCGCATGGGGGAGTATGACGCCTGCCTCACCGAGGAGTTCATGCGGGCCTTCGCGGTCAACGGGGGACTGACCCTGCACATGAAGGCACTCTACGGCCGCAACGCCCACCACATCACCGAGGCCCTGTTCAAGTCCCTGGGCCTGGCCCTGAAGGACGCGGTGAAGGTGGAGGGGTGCGGCGTCACCTCTACCAAGGGGGTGCTGTGATGGGCTATACCGCAATCGTGGACTACGGCGTGGGCAACCTGAAGAGCATTGCCAACGCCATGGATTATCTGGGCCTGCCCACCCGGGTCACCGACGACGCCGGGACACTGGAGCGGGCCGACGCCATCATCCTGCCCGGCGTGGGGGCCTTCCCCGACGCGGCGGAGCGCCTGCGCCGGTCCGGGCTGGACAAGGTGGTGGTGTCCCAGGCGGAGCGGAAGCCCATCCTGGGCATCTGCCTGGGGATGCAGCTGCTCTTCGACATGGGAGAAGAGGTGCGGGAGTGTAAAGGCCTTGGACTTGTCCATGGCCGCGTCAAGCGGATTGAGACCGACCGGAAGCTGCCCCACATCGGCTGGAACAGCCTGACCTTCCAGAATGACGGCCCCATCTTCCGGGGACTGGAGGACGGCGCGTGGGTGTACTTTGTCCACTCCTATTGCGGTGTGGCCGCGTCGGAGGAGGACGTGATCGCCCGCACGGAGTACGGCGTGTCGGTGGTGGCAGCGGTGCGCAGCGGCAATGTGTACGGCTGCCAGTTCCACCCGGAGAAGAGCGGGGAGACCGGCCTGCAAATCCTGAAAAACTTTGGGGAGCTGAACCGATGAAACTTTTTCCTGCCATTGACATGAAAGATAGTAAGGTCGTAAGGCTTTACAAAGGAGATTTTGCAACGGTCCACCAGGTTGCCGACGATCCCCTCACTGTAGCCCGTGCTTTTTACGAAGCGGGAGCGCGCCACATCCACATGGTGGACCTGGACGGGGCCCGCAGCGGTGTGCGGGTCAACTTCCCCATGATCTATCAGGTCATCCAGAACTCCGGCCTCAAGGTGGAGCTGGGGGGCGGCATCAAGACCGAGCTGGACGTGATTACCGTGGGTGAGGCCGGGGTGGACCGGCTGGTCATCGGCTCTGCGGCGGTTACCAACCCCGGCCTGGTGTCCTATGCCCTGGGGCTCTACGGGGACCGGGTGGCCGTGGGCATCGACAGCCTCAGCGGCAAGGTACGCACCGCCGGATGGGAGGAGAACTCCGGCCTGGACTACCTGGAATTCGCCGCAAAAATGGAGTCAATTGGCGTAAAGAATATTATCTTTACAGATATTGCGACAGATGGGATGCTGTCCGGCCCATCCTATGACCAGCTGGCACAGCTCCAGAAGACGGTGTCCTGCAACATCACCGCATCAGGGGGCGTATCCTGCCTGGACGACATCAAGCGCCTGCGGGATATGGGCCTCTACGGCGCCATCATCGGCAAGGCCTACTATGCCGGGACCATCGACCTGGCGGAGGCGGTAAAGGAGGCTGGGGACCAGTGCTAGCCAAACGGATCATTCCCTGCCTGGACGTGCGGGACGGCCGGGTGGTCAAGGGAGTCAATTTTGTCAACATCCGAGACGCGGGCGACCCGGTGGAGCTGGCCAAGTACTACTCGGACGCGGGGGCGGACGAGATCGTCTTTCTGGACATCACCGCCACCAGCGACAACCGGGACACCGTGGCCGACGCGGTGGAGCGGACAGCGGAGCAGGTCTTTGTGCCCCTGACCGTGGGGGGCGGCATCCGCACCCTGGAGGACTTCCAGCTGCTGCTCCGGGCCGGGGCGGACAAGATCTCGGTGAACTCGGCGGCAGTGAAGGACCCCACCCTCATCTCCCGAGCGGCGGAGCGGTTCGGCTCCCAGTGCGTGGTGCTGGCCATCGACGCCCGCGGCAGGGGAGACGGCACCTGGGAGGTGGTGACCGCCGGCGGCCGCAACCCCACTGGGCTGGACGCGGTGGAATGGGCCAGAGAGGGCCAGCGGCTGGGGGCGGGGGAGATCCTCCTCACCTCCATGGACGCCGACGGCACCAAGGCGGGCTTTGACCTGCCCATGACCAAGGCCATCACCCAGGCGGTGGGCATTCCAGTCATCGCCTCGGGGGGCTGCGGGAGTCTGGAGCATTTTGCCCAGGTCTTTGAGGAGACCGGCTGCGACGCGGCCCTGGCGGCGTCCCTCTTCCACTTCGGCGAGCTGACCGTGGAGGAGGTCAAGGAGTACCTGCGGGACCGGGGCATCCCGGTCCGCCGGCCGGAGAAGAGCGAGTGGATGGGAGGCCGTCTGCATGTTTGATTTGGACCAGCTGTTTCAGAAGTCGGAGCTGATTCCGGTGATCATCCAGGACGCGGACACCCTGGAGGTGCTGATGCTGGGCTTCACCAACAAGGAGGCGGTGGAGCTGACCCTGAAGACCAAGACCGCTTGGTTCTGGAGCCGCAGCAGGCAGAAGCTGTGGAACAAGGGGGAGACTTCGGGCCATTTCCTCCACGTGGAGCGGATGGTCACCGACTGCGACACCGACACCCTGCTCTACTTCTGCCATCCCGTGGGTCCCACCTGCCACACCGGGGCGCGGAGCTGCTTTTTCCGGGAAATTTCAATGGAGGAATGACATATGAACGACGAAGTTTTGAAGCGACTCTATCAGGTGGTGCTGGACCGGAGGGCCAACCCCCAGGAGGGGTCCTACACCTGCTATCTCTTTGACAAGGGCGTGGACAAGATCCTCAAGAAGGTGGGGGAGGAGTGCGCCGAGACCATCATTGCCGCCAAGAACGGCGTGCAGGAGGACACGGTGAACGAGTGCTCCGACCTGCTCTACCACCTGATGGTCCTGCTGGCCGCCCAGAATATCCCGCTGGACGCGGTGCTCTCCGAGCTGGACCGCCGCAGCGCCAAGATCGGCAATCTGAAGCAGATGCGGGTCACCGACCACAACACCTGAATATAAAAAGGCCATATCCGATAGACAGCGGATATGGCCTTTTGTTTGGATCTGTAGTATACTGTTGCCAGACATAAGTTCTGCCGCAAGGAGGAATTGGAAAATGAATGCATTTACCTATCATGTGCCCACGAAGGTCATTTTCGGTGAGAATACGGAGGCCCAGGCCGGGCAGGCGGTCCGGGACGCCAGGGGCAGCAATGTGCTGGTCATCTACGGCGGCGGCAGCGCGGTGCGCAGCGGCCTGCTGGACCGGGTCACCGCCTCGCTGGAGGCGGCCGGACTGCCCTGGCAGGCGGTAGGCGGCGTGCAGCCCAATCCCCACCTGGGGCTGGCCCAGGAGACGGTGGACAAGTTCCAGGGCAAGGGCATCGACTTTGTACTGGCGGTGGGCGGCGGCAGCGTGATCGACACAGCCAAGGCGGTGGCCCACGGCCTGGCCCGGCCCGAGGTGCCCATCTGGGACTATTACAGCGGCAAGGCCAAGGTGACGGCCTCCCTGAAAAAGGGCTCCGTCCTCACCATTGCGGCGGCTGGCAGCGAGACGTCGGACTCCGCTGTGCTCACCAACGAAGAAAACGGCCAGAAGAAGGGTATCAACACCCCCTTCAACCAGCCGGATTTTGCCATCATGAACCCCGCCCTCACCTGTACGCTGCCGCCCGAGCAGACGGCCTGCGGCGTGGCCGACATCATGATGCACACCATGGATCGGTATTTCAGCGTCCAGACCGACAACGCCCTCACCGACGGCATTGCCGAGGCGCTGCTCCGCACGGTGATCGAGTACGGCCGGGCGGCCATGGACGACCCCAATGACCTGAAGGCCCGGTCTGAGATCATGTGGTGCGGCAGCCTGTCCCACAACGGCCTCACCGGTCTGGGCCAGCCCAAGGACTTCTCCACCCACGCCCTGGGCCATGAGCTCTCCGGCATGTTCGACCTGCCCCACGGGGCCAGCCTGACCGTCATGTGGCCCGCCTGGGCTCGGTATGTGTACCGGGATGCCCCCGGCCGCTTCGCCCGCTTTGGCCGGAACGTCTGGGGCATCCAGGAGGAGGACGAGGAGCGGGCTGCTCTGGCGGCCATCCGGGCCACAGAGCGGTACTTCTGCGATGTGCTGAAGCTGCCCATCTCCTTCAAAGAGGCCGTGGGGATACAGGGTGAGTCAGTCCTCCGGGACCTGGCGCTGCGGGCCACCTACTACGGCGGCCGCAGGGTGGGACAGCTCCACCCCATGGAGAAGGACGAGCTCTATCTGGTCTATCAGCTGGCCAACCACTAAAAAAATGCAGCGGCGCCCACCGGGCGCCGCTGCGGTTTGACGGTCAGCCCTTCCAGAAGCTGACCTTGCTGGGGTCGTACTGGTCCACTCTGGGCCGCTCCTCGGCGGGCCAGCCCAGAGCCACGATGCCCACGGGGAGCACCGTGCCGTCCAGCCGGAAGTAGCGGGTGAAGCCCTCGATCCGCTCCGGCTTGGGGGCCACCGCGCACCAGCAGGCGCCCAGCCCCTGGTGGACCGCCTCCACCAGCAGGTTCTCGATGGCGGCGGCACAGTTGACGTAGAGATACCCCTCGTCCGATTCGGCGGTGCGGTCGCCCAGCACCAGCACGGCGGCCTGGGCCTGACGCATCATGCCCGTGTAGGGCTGGAGGGAGGGCATGTCGTCCAGGGTCTTCCGGTCGGTGATGACCAGGAACCGCCAGCTCTGCGTATTGCGGGCGGAGGGAGCGTTCATGGCGGCGTGCAGCAGCTCGGTGATGACCTCCTTCGGGATGGGGCGGTCGGTGTAACGGCGGATGCTGCGGCGGTCGAACAGTTCTTTCAGCATAGGGTGTTCCTCCTTTGAGTGTGCGGATAATAAAACCGCAGTAGGCAGGTATCTATTCTAGCATAAGTAAGGGAAAATAGAAAGCCGGACCGGGCACGGCAGGCGGATTCCGTGAAAAAAATTGACAAGTGCACGGCGCTGCGGTAAACTATAAAAATAAGCGTGAAACCCCGTTTGACGGGAAACAGCCAACCAAAACAGAGTGAGTGTGATAAGACAATGAGAAAGCAGAAGGTATCCAGCGCAGTGATCCGGCGGCTCCCTCGGTATTACCGCCATCTGAACGATCTCTTTCAAGCCGGTACCGTTCGAATCTCCTCCAACGCCCTGGGGAGCTCCATGGGCCTGACCGCCTCCCAGATCCGGCAGGACCTGTCCTGCTTCGGCGAGTTCGGCCAGCAGGGGTATGGATATAACGTAGAGAAGCTGCGGGGAGAGATCTCCGATATTCTGGGCATGAACCGCTCCCATACGGCGGTGATCCTGGGCGCCGGCAACCTGGGTCGGGCGCTGATCGAGAACTTCCACTTTGAGAAGAACGGCTTCCAGCTGACGGCGGCCTTTGATGTCAATCCCGCCATTGTGGGCAGTACCATCGGCGCTGTGACCATCCGCCACGCGGATACCCTGGAGGAGTATCTGGCGGAGCACCCCACCAGCGTGGGCGTGCTCACCGTCCCCGGCCGTGTGGCCAACGACCTGGCGGAGCGGC
Source organism: Pseudoflavonifractor intestinihominis (assembly GCF_040096055.1). Taxonomy (NCBI): domain Bacteria; kingdom Bacillati; phylum Bacillota; class Clostridia; order Eubacteriales; family Oscillospiraceae; genus Pseudoflavonifractor; species Pseudoflavonifractor intestinihominis. The sequence goes on along the minus strand of NZ_JBBMFK010000002.1, from coordinate 116,240 downwards.
TGGTGGCCGCCGGCGTAAAGGGCATCTGGAACTTCACCAACATCGAGCTGAACCTGGCCGAGGGGGACAATGTGATCATTGAGGATGTGCACTTTGCCGACAGCCTGTTGGCCCTGAGCTATATGATCTCCGACGCGGACGACGCCCGGGAGTAAGGAATGAGACGAATTGCGGCAGCCCTGCTGGCCATGCTTCTGCTGGCCGGCTGTGTGGCGGCGGTGGCGGCGGGCGGCAGCTCGTCCGACCCGCTGCTGACCCAGTCCTATATTACCAATACCTATATCCCCGAAACGGTGGCGCAGGCGGACAAGGAGATCCAGTCCGGGCTGGGGAAAGTCTATGATGACGCGCTGGACGAGCTCAAGGCTCAGGCGGAGCTGTACCAGGCCCGGGCCAATGCGCTGGCGGGAGAGGGGGGCGGGTACGCCGCCTCCTTTACCGAGCAGCGCTTCAAGCACGGGGACGTCATCACCCTGGACACCGGCTCCAGCGGCATGCTGCTGGCCGGGTCGGCCACCATCTCCTACGCCTCAGGCGGCGGCGTGGTGGACATGACCACCGCCGCTGATGTGGCCTCCGGTGCGGCTATGACGGCGCAGCACCGCTATCTGGCCGCGGAGAACACCCTCTGCCAGCTGACTGTCACATCCGACACTGCCGTGCTGGCGCCCCAGGGGTTCTACTCCGTGGTAAAGAGCGACGCCACGGATTACAACGAACTGGCCAATGCCCTGAAGGAGATGGGGCTGTTCAAGGGCGGCGACACGGCCTACGGCGACGGGCTGATGCTGGAGAACGCCCCCACCCGCATCGAGGGCCTGATCATGTTTCTCCGCCTGCTGGGTGAGGAACAGGCGGCCCTGGCCACAACGGAGCCCTGTCCCTTTGTGGACGTGCCCGCGTGGTGCCAGAGCTACGTGACCTATGCCTACGCCAAGGGGTACACCAAGGGCGTGGGCGCGGACAGCGAGGAGCTGTACTTTGCCCCCTATGTCACCATCACCTCCGGTGAGTACATGACCTTTGTGCTCCGGGCGCTGGGCTATCAGGACAGCGGCAGCAACCCGGATTTCCAGTGGGATTCGGCGCTGCTGCGCAGCCTGGAGCTGGGGTGCATCACCGACGGGGAGTACAAGCTGCTGGTGGAGGAGCCCTTCCTCCGGGCCCAGGTGGCCTATGTGTCCTATTACGCGCTGGACGCCAAAATGAAGTCCGGCGGGACCCTGCTCAGCCATCTCGCTTCTGCGGGGACCCTGGACTCCGCCAAGGTCAAGAAGGTACAGGCCGGCGTGGTCACGGAGCGAATTGCATAAGCACAGCCCCCGGCGGCAGCCGGGGGCTTTCTCTTTGCCTGTGTGGGGCGGGCGGGATGCCGCACCAATCGGAGGGCGGGGCATAGTATGAAGTGAGGCCGCGCAGGAGAAGCCGCCAGGGCAGGCTCCGGCAGCCGGTCTCCATTTCATTTCAGGAGGTACTTCATTATGGGGTGCTGCAATAACGGTTCCGGCTGGGGTGGCGGCTGCGGCTGCCTGTGGATCATCATCCTCATCATCATCCTGTGCTGCTGCTGCGGCGGCGGGAACTGGGGCGGCTGCGGTTGCGGCTGCAACAACAACGGCTGCGGCAATAACTGCGGCTGCTGAGAGAGCAGGCTGAACATAAGAACAGAGGGCCGGGCGCGGTAGCGCCCGGCCCTCTGTCATGAGAGCGGGGGAAGAAGGGGGACTCAGCCGCCCAGCTGGGCGATGCCCTTGCGGATGCGGGCGAGGGCCTCGTCCCGGCCCAGGATGTGGCACAGCTCCACCGCGCCGCCGGGGGTGACGGCCTTGCCGGACAGGGCGGTGCGCACCGGCCACATGATCCGGCCGTTCTTCAGCTCTAGCTTTTCCGCCAGGCCGATGAGGGCGTCATGGATGGCGTCGTAGGTCCAGTCGCTCAGGCCCTCCAGCACGGGGAGCACCTGCTTGAGGGCCTCCAGGGAGTTTTCCTCGTTGGTCTTCATCTTCTTGTGGCAGTAGAGCTCGTTGGAGTACTCGGGCAGGACGTCGAAGAAGTCCACCTGGGGGGCGATGTCCAGCAGGGTGTCGCACCGGGGCTGGACCAGGGGGGCGATGAGCTTCAGGTCGATGCCGGGGGTCTTGACGGCCTCCCGGAGATAGGGCTCGGCCAGGGCATAGAAGTCCTCGGGGGAGAGCTCGCGCAGGTACTTGGCGTTAAAGTAGCGCAGCTTCTCGATGTCGAAGATGGCGGGGGACTTGGAGATGCCGCCGATGTCGAACACCTGAGAGAGCTCCTCCAGGGAGAAGAACTCCTGCTCGCTGTACTCGCCCCGGGGGGACCAGCCCAGCAGGGTGACGTAGTTGACCACGGCCTGGGACAGGAAGCCCTGGGCGATCAGGTCCTGGTAGGAGGGGTCGCCGTGGCGCTTGCTCATCTTGTTGTGGGCGTCCCGCATGACGGGGGAGCAGTGGATATAGGTGGGCACCTCCCAGCCGAAGGCCTGATAGAGCAGGTTGTACTTGGGGGCGGAGGAGAGGTACTCGCTGCCCCGGACCACGTGGGTGATGCCCATCAGGTGGTCGTCGATGACGTTGGCGAAGTTGTAGGTGGGCAGGCCGTCGGACTTGATGAGCACCTGGTCGTCCAGGGTGTCGTTGTCCACGGTGATGTCGCCGAACACGGCGTCGGAGAAGGTGGTGGTGCCGCCGGCGGGGATCTTCTGGCGGATCACGTAGGACGCGCCGGCGGCGATCCGGGCCCTGGCCTCCTCCAGGCTCAGGGAGCGGCAGGGGTCGGCGGCGCGGTCAAAGTTGCCACTGTCCTCCTCGCTCTCAGTCTTCTCGCAGAAGCAGTAGTAGGCGTGGCCCCGCTCCACCAGCAGCTCGGCGTACTTGCCGTAGGTGTCCCGGCGCTCGGTCTGGACATAGGGAGCCACGGGGCCGCCGATATCGGGGCCCTCGTCCCAGGTCAGGCCGCACTCCCGGAGGGTCTTGTAGATCACCTCGGTGGCGCCCTCCACCAGGCGCTCCTGGTCGGTGTCCTCGATGCGGAGGATAAAGGTGCCGCCCTGATGGCGGGCGATGAGCCAGGTGTAGAGTGCGGTGCGCAGATTGCCGATGTGCATATAGCCGGTGGGGGAGGGGGCGAAGCGGGTACGGACCTTGCCCTTGGGGATGCGGGCCTCCATGTCGTCAAACCATTTCATATCCATGGTCATGCCTCCAGTGGTAATAATTGTGAGAATCACGCCGACAGGCGGAAGTTCTTCTGATCTTTACCATTCTAAAGGTAAGGGTATAACTTGTCAAGCGGTACGCCGTGTGGTATGATAAACTGGTATGTAAATATGCGCCCCGAAAGAAGGAAATCGCCTTCGGAGGCACAGTCGAGGTGTAAAACAGAAATGGAAACGACAAAGAAAGTAATGCTCTCCGGCATCCAGCCCAGCGGCGACCTGCATCTGGGCAACTACCTTGGCGCCATCAAGAACTGGGGCGCCCGGGCGGACGAGTTTGACTGCTACTATTTTATGGCGGACATGCACACCATCACCGTCCGCCAGACCCCTGCCGACCTGCGCCGCCGGACCCTGGAGCAGCTGGCCCAGTACATCGCCTGCGGCCTGGACCCGGAGCGGAACACCCTGTTCGTCCAGTCCCACATCCACCAGCACGCGGAGCTGTCCTGGGTGCTGTCCTGCTACACCATGTTCGGCGAGCTCTCCCGCATGACCCAGTTCAAGGACAAGTCCGCCAAGCACGCCGACAACATCAACGCCGGCCTGTTCACCTACCCCTGCCTGATGGCGGCGGACATCCTGCTCTACCAGCCCGACTATGTGCCGGTGGGCGAGGACCAGAAGCAGCATGTGGAGCTGACCCGCAACATTGCCCAGCGGTTCAACCACATCTACGGCGACGTGCTCAAGATGCCCGAGCCCTATATCCCCAAGATGGGCGCCCGGATCATGAGCCTGAACCAGCCCGACACCAAGATGAGCAAGTCCATCCCCGAGGGCTGCGTGTTCCTCATGGAGAAGCCTGAGGACATCATGCGCAAGTTCAAGCGGGCCATCACCGACAGCGACACCGAGCACTGCATCCGGTATGACCGGGAGAACAAGCCCGGCGTGTCCAACCTGATGAACATCTACTCCGCCGTCACCGGCAAGACCTTTGAAGAGATCGAGGCCGAGTTCGAGGGCAAGGGGTATGGCGCCTTCAAGCCCGTGGTGGGCGAGGCCGTGGTGGAGATGCTCCGTCCCATCCAGGAGGAGACCCACCGGCTGCTCTCCGATAAGGCGTACCTGGAGAGCGTGTACCGCGCCGGTGCGGAGAAGGCCTCCTATGTGGCGGAGAAGACCCTGCGCAAGGTCTATAAAAAGGTGGGCTTCCTGCAGCGCTGAGCGCAGCAGGGGATTCCGTCTAAAGGAGAAGTACCATGAATGTAGAACTTCGTGAGATCGGCATGGTGGCGGCGGCCCTGGGCGTGGCGCTGATCGTGGCGCTCATTCTGACCCCAGTGGTCAAGTCCCTGGCCCAGAAAGTGGGCGCCATGGACGTGCCCAAGGACAGCCGCCGGATGCACGATCACCCCATTCCCCGCATGGGCGGCCTGGCCATCTTTTTCGGCTTTATCGTCAGCACGCTGTTTTTCGTGGAGATGACGCCCCAGATCCGGGGCATGCTCCTAGGCGCCGTGATCATCGTGGTGCTGGGTATCTTTGACGATATCTACGCGCTGAAGGCGTCCTTCAAATTTGTGATCCAGATCATCGCCGCCCTGGTGGCGGTCATGTCGGGCAATATAATCGACACGATCTCCAATCCCAACGTGTTCTCCGCCAACCTGTACTGGGATCTGGGCTGGCTGGCCTATCCTGTCACTGTCATCTGGATCGTGGCCATCACCAACGCCGTCAACCTGATCGACGGCCTGGACGGCCTGGCCTGCGGCGTGTCCACCATCAGCTCCATGACGCTGCTGGTCATCGCCATGTCGGTGGGGGAGATCCCCATCGCCCTGATGGTGGCGGCCCTGTGCGGCGGCTGCCTGGGCTTCCTGCCCTACAACCTGAACCCCGCCAAGATCTTCATGGGCGACACGGGCTCCACGTTCCTGGGCTTTGTGCTGGCGGTGATCTCGGTGCAGGGCCTCTTCAAGCTGTACACCATCATCTCCTTTGTGGTGCCCTTCCTCATGCTGGGCCTGCCCATCTTTGACACCTGCTTTGCCTTTATCCGCCGCATCGCCCACGGCCAGAGCCCCATGCACGCCGACCGGAGCCATGTGCACCACCGGCTCATCGACATGGGCTTCTCCCAGAAGCAGGCGGTGGCCGTGCTCTACATTATCAGCGCCATCCTGGGCCTGTCCGCCGTGGTGCTGACCACCGAGGGCCCTGTCAAGGCCATGCTGCTGCTGATGGCACTGTGCGCCGCCGGAGCGGTGGCCGGACAGATTTTCCTTCACAACAACAAGAAGAACCGGACCAACCCGCCCCAGAATCCGGCGGAGTCTGAGGCCGGTACCGGGGAGGAGGAGAAGAAATGAAGCCCATCCGTGTCATGACCATTTTCGGCACCCGGCCCGAGGCCATCAAGATGGCCCCCCTGGTGCAGGAGCTCAGCCGCCGGGAGGGGATCGAGTCCCTGTGCTGTGTCACCGCCCAGCACCGGCAGATGCTGGACTCGGTGCTGGAGATTTTCCGTCTGAAGCCGGACTATGACCTGAACATCATGGAGCCCCGTCAGACCCTGTCCACCATCACCACCAAGTGCCTCCTGGGGCTGGAGGGGGTGTTCCAGACCGCCAAGCCCGACCTTGTGCTGGTCCACGGAGACACCTCCACCACCTTTGCCGGCGCCCTGGCCGCCTTTTACCACCAGATCATGGTGGGACACGTGGAGGCCGGTCTCCGTACCTGGGACAAGTACTCCCCCTACCCGGAGGAGATGAACCGCACCCTGGTGGGGGACATTGCCGACCTCCACTTCTGCCCCACGCCCGCCAACCGGGCCAACCTGGCCGGTGAGGGGATCAAAAACGGGGTGTTCATCACCGGCAATACCGTCATTGACGCCCTCCAGACAACGGTTGTAAAGGATTATCACTTTGCAACTGATCTGCTCAACCACCTGGACTATGAGCACAAGAAGATCATCCTGGTCACCTGCCACCGCCGGGAGAACTACGGCCAGCCCATGACCAACATCATGACCGCTCTGCGCCGTGTGGCGGACGCCCACCAGGACGTGGAGTTGGTGTACCCGGTGCACCTGTCCCCCGTGGTGCGGGAGGCGGCGGCCAAGTACCTGTCCGGCCACCCCAGGATTCACCTGATCGATCCCCTGGATGTGGAGGAGATGCACAACCTGATGGCCCGGTGCTATCTGGTCATGACCGACTCCGGCGGACTGCAGGAGGAGGCGCCCGCTCTGGGCCGCCCGGTGCTTGTCCTGCGCCGGGAGACCGAGCGGCCCGAGGCCGTGGAGGCGGGCACTGTAAAGATCGCGGGTACGGAGGAGGAGGATGTGTACCAGATGGCCCACACCCTGCTGACCGATGCCGCGGCCTACGGTGAGATGGCCCATGCGGTCAACCCCTACGGCGACGGCCAGGCCTGCCGCCGGATCGCCGACGCCATTGAGTGGAAATTCGGCCTGCGGGCGCAGCCTCCGGAGGAGTTCAACACCCTGGGCCGGTAAGAGAGAAGACAGCAGACCCGGTAAGGAGGTGGGGGCGTGGAAGGGAGAAACCGGACCATTTTTGTGGTGCTCATCGCCATTGTGATCGTGGCGGCGGTGTTTTCCAGCTTTGGCCTCAATCTGTTCACCCCGGACGCCCCTGAGATCACCCTTCCCGTGGTCACCGATCCAGCGGAGGACGAGGACAGCCAGGGCGGCCAGCCCGCGGACACAGACCGGTACGTCCGGGTGGAAGTGACGCCGGAGACAGTGCAGAATGTGATCCGCACCATGGTGCCCCTCCAGCCTGAGAGCTATTTCAGGACCATTACCGTGGAGACATCCCTGGGGAACGGGACCATGGGGGCCACGGTCAACCGGGTCTGGCAGGATGCCGGCTGGACCCAGGTGGAGTCCGCCTGGCCCAGCGGGACCGTGGAGCACACCATTGCGGGAGACGGGACTGTCTACCGCTGGTACGGCGGCGACGGCACCTGGACCCAGTGGAACCAGGGAGAGCGGGACATCAACATGGCCCAGCGGATTCCCACCTATGAGGACGTGTTGGCGCTGAGTGTAAAGTCGATTACCTCCACAGGGTATGAGAAGCGCAGCGGCGAGTCCTGCGTCTATGTAGAGACGGCGGAAAACGAGCTGGGCAACCGGGAGCGCTACTGGGTGTCCGTGTCCAACGGCCTGCTGGTGGGCGCGGAGACCTGGTGCGGCGACGAGCTGGTGATGCGCATGTCCTCGGAGCCGGTGGAGATGCCCGCGCCGTCGGGCACGGCCTTTGCCCTCCCTGACGGCAGCGTGCTCCACACCGTGGAGGGGTAGGGCTCAGTCCAGCCCCAACAGCAGCAGCAGGCCCAGGGTGATCATCAGCTCCACATCGTCCCCCTCCATGAAGAGGAAGAGGAGGATGAGCAGAAGGAGCACGTCTCCGCTGTCCAGCTGGTCCAGCTTGAGGCTCTTGAGCAGACTGGCGAGTGCCCCCGCGCCCTTTTCAGCCTCGGGCGGATGAGGATCTCCAGGAGGAGCGGACGCCAGAGGGCCCGGCGGCTCAGCATGGCGGACCGGGGGCGCGTCCTCTTCCGTGATCCGTGTGTAGCCGCCGGCGCCTGGGATGTACCGGTTATACATCCGCTTCGCCCCCCTCCTTCTTGAAGACCTGGAAGGCGACCCGGATGACCCGGGAGAGCTTGGCGATCTGGATGGCCTTCTCCATTTTGGCCTGGCGTTCCTCCTTCAGGAAGGGCTTCAGGGCGCTGAGCAGAGCGGTGCGCCGGTCGTCTTCGGCGCTGTATGCGGAGAAGAGCTGGAGGGCGATCTGGATCACCTTCGGGTCCAGACTGCCCAGGAGCGAGAGGGGATTGTCCCCGCTATCTGAGGCCTGGCCTGTCAGGCCGGCGAGAAGGGCGGCCACAGCGTCCGAATCCGGCTGACCGCCGCTTTTTTCACCCGATCCGACGGGGGAATCATGTTCCGTCTCCCGGTCTTCGCGGTCGCCGCTCTGCGCCTCGGAACCGGCGGTATCCCCGGCGTCCGACAGGGACCGGGCAATGGACATGATCTGACCCATGGCCTCTTGATTGCCCAAAATCGCATTCAGTTTTTCCTCCAGATCGGCCATGGTCCACCCTCCGTTCCCCGGGAAATCCGGCGGCTGTTCGGATTATTTTTTCGGAAGGGACCCGCTGATGCGCCCCACCACGTCAGCGCCCTCCTTGCTCTGCATCAGGCGCTCCACAATGCCGGTGAGGGCCTTGGCGTCTCCCTTCATGGCGGCGTCCGCGGCGCTTTTGAGGCCGCTGCCCGCCTGGCGGTTGAGCATTTCCATGAGGGCCTTGGTGTCCGGAGAGCGCATGATGCGGGCCAGCGCCTCCTTGTTCCTGAGCAGAGAGGCGGTCTCCGGGGATTTCATCAGGTCATCCAGGTTGGATTTGGGTGCTGCCATGGCGTATCCCTCCAATAAACATTGTATGTATGCAGTCCATTGAACTTCACTCTCATTCTATGCCCGACAGGGGAGATGGTGCATTGATGAAGCTGCTGGTTTTTTCTGATTCCCACGGAAACGTGGAACATATGCGCAAGGCGGTGGAGCAGGAACGGCCGGATCAGATCCTCCATCTGGGGGATGTGATGCGGGACGCGGTGGAGCTGTCCATGGCCTACCGGAATATCCCGCTGGAGCTGGTGCCCGGCAACTGCGACTACGCCACAGACGTGCCGGCGCAGAAGATCCTGTTTTTTGAGGGCCGCCGTATCCTCATGACCCACGGCCACACCTACCATGTGAAGCTGGGGATGGGGCTGGCGGTCAAGGCGGCCCGGGAGGCCCAGGTGGACATCCTCCTCTTCGGCCACACCCATGAGGCCTTCTGCCAGCAGCAGGACGGCCTGTGGATCATGAACCCGGGCACCATCCGGGGCGGGCTGGTGCCCACCTGCGGCGTCATCCGTCTGGAAGGGGAGCGCACGATCTGCGAAATCCTTGAAATTCCAAGGGGGTAAAGCTATGCTGCTTGTCATTGATGTGGGGAATACCAACATGGTGTTCGGCATTTATGAGGGGGACCGGCTGGCGGGCAGCTTCCGCCTGAAGACCGACGTGAACCGGACCTCGGATGAGATTGGACTGTTGGCGACCCAGTATTTTGAGAAGTTCGGGCTGGATACCGGCAAGGTGGAGGACGTGATGATCGCCTCGGTGGTACCGCCCGTGATGTATAGCCTGACCAGTGCCATCATCAAGTATTTCAACCGCAGGCCCCTGATCATCGACGACGGGGTGGACCCCGGCCTGCCCTATGCTGTGGGTGGAGATGAGCGGCTGGGCCCGGACCGCTCCGTGGCCTGTGTGGCCGCGCTGGAGAAGTACGGCGCGCCCCTGGTGGTGCTGGACTTCGGCACCGCCACCACGGTGGACGCGGTCAGCCGGGAGGGGGCCTACCTGGGGGGCTGCATCACCGCCGGTGTGCGCATCTCCACCGAGGCCCTGTTCCAGAAGACCGCCAGGCTTCCTAATGTAGAGCTGGCAATGCCTGACAAGGTTTTAGGCTGTACAGCTGTCAGCCAGATCCAGGCGGGGGCGGTGATGGGTTACATCGGCGCCATGGAGTACCTGATCCGCCGCACCAAGCAGGAGATGGGGTACCCGGAGGAGGAGATCAAGGTGGTGGCCACCGGCGGCCTGTCCCGGATGGTGGCGGACAACACGGATATGATCGACCTGGTGGACAAGGACCTGATCCTGGACGGCCTGCGGCTCATCTACCGGCGTTACCGGGAGGCGCAGAAATAACGAAAGCAACACGGAGGGGAGCGCGTGCTCCCCTCCGTGTCTGTTCAGAGGCTTTTCCTGATTTTCCAGATGGCGTTTTTCTCCAGCCTGGACACCTGGGCCTGGGAGATGCCGATCTCCGCCGACACCTCCATCTGGGTCTTGCCCTCAAAAAAGCGGAGGCTGAGGATGTGCCGTTCCCGGTCGGAGAGGTGGGAGATGGCCTCCTTCAGGGCGATCTGCTCCAGCCAGCTCTCGTCGGTGTTCTTGCTGTCCTTCACCTGGTCCATGACGCAGATGGCGTCGCCGCCGTCGGAGTAGACCGGCTCGTAGAGGGACACCGGGTCCATGATGGCGTCCATGGCGAAGACCACATCCTCCCGCTTCAGGTCCAGCATTTTGGCGATCTCCTCCATGGTGGGCTCCCGCTGGTGCTCGGCCATGAATTTCTCCTTGGCCTGGAGGACCTTGTAGGCGGTGTCCCGCATGGAGCGGGAGACCCGCATGGAGCTGTTGTCCCGCAGGTAGCGGCGGATCTCGCCCACGATCATAGGGACTCCGTAGGTGGAGAAGCGGACGTCCAGGTCGGTGTTGAAGTTGTCGATGGCCTTGATGAGGCCGATGCAGCCCACCTGGAAGAGGTCGTCCACGTTTTCGCCCCGGTTGCTGAACTTCTGGATGACGGACAGCACCAGCCGGAGATTGCCGGCAATCAGCTCTTCCCGGGCGGCCATGTCCCCCTCCTTGGTGCGCTTGAGCAGCGCCACGGTCTCCTCGTTTTTCAGCACCTTGAGTTTGGATGTGTTTACTCCGCAGATTTCCACCTTTCCCTGCAAGCCGATACCCCCCTGTGAATGCGCTGATTACAGTATCTCCCGGCCCGGTGGAATCATACGGGCGCTCAGGGGGGTATATTTTTTATCGTGGGACGGTTTTCCCTTGCTTTTGGCAAACGGAAGGGGACCGGATGATGACGCAGCAAAACGCCTCCTGGTACAGAGCGGGCCCTGTACCAGGAGGCGTATCTTTGTGAAGGGATAAATTACAGCAGGTTGACGGGGGACTTGAAATAGCGCCCTGCGGCGGCCAGGGTGACCGAGAAGATGCGCACGCCCACGCTGGAGATGATGACCAGCTGGGTTTCGCCCAGCGCGTCGCCCCAGTCCTCGATCTGGCAGACAGTGCCCACCATGCTGACGTTCTTGGTGCCCTCGGTGGTGCGGCAGAAGCCCTTGACCCGGTAGGTGGAGGGGGCGATCTCGTCCAGGAACTGCCGGAGGGCCTGGGGGGGAATGGCCTCCTGGGTGGAGAGGGTGATGGTGACGGGGCGGCTGCTCTCGGTGTTGGAGCTCTCCTGGGGCGCAGCCTCCTCCTGGGGACCTTCGGAGAGAATCTCCCGCAGGGAGACGTTGGCGTAGGTGGTGCGGTAGAGGGCGGCCTTGGGGTTGATCTCCCGGATGGACTGCTCCACCTTGGAGAGCTGCTCCTCCGTCACCAGGTCCGCCTTGTTGAGAATCACCGCCCGGCTGTACTCCACCTGGCGGCGGAGGGCCAGGAGCAGCTTGAGATATTTTGGAAAGTAGAGGGCGTCCACCAGACAGATGGCGCCGCAGTAGTCGTAGACCGCGCCAGAGAGGGTGGCGATCTGGTCCAGGATGGAGGAGATGCTGGAGGGGTCGGCCAGGCCGGAGGCCTCCACAAAGACGTAGTCCAGATTCCGGCCGGCCAGGTCGATGAGGGAGTCCACAAAGGAGTCCTTGATGCAGGCGCAGAAGATGGAGCCGTTGTTGAGTTCGATCATTTTGGCGCCGGGGATATCGTGGCGGATGAGGGCGCCGTCCACGCCGTTGCCGCTGAATTCGTTGACGATCAGTCCCACTTTGTCCTGGGAGAACTCCTGGAGCACATGGTTGAGAAAGGTGGTCTTGCCGGCTCCCAGAAAGCCGGTGAGAAGGACGAGCTTGCTCATATCTGTCAACCTCCGAAACCGTTAAAAGTTCATGTTCATGATGTAGGTCTCCATGAATTTGGGGTTGGTGGCCAGCTCCACGTGCTCGATGGAGGCGGGGAGGGCCTCGCAGCGGTCCATCTCCCCCTGGTCCAGCAGGCAAAGCTGCACGCCCTGGCCCGCGCCGTTTCCGATGGAGAAGATCCGGTCCCGGGGGACAGGGGGGAGCAGGCCGATCTGAAGGGCCCGGTCGATGTCGATGTAGTTGCCGAAGGCGCCCGCCAGGTAGAGGGCGTCCAGCTGGTCGGGGGAGAGGCCAGACTCCTCCAGGAGGGTCATGCAGCCGGAGAAGATGGAGCTCTTGGCCAGCTGGATCTGCCGCACGTCATGCTGGGAGAGATAGACGGGACGCTCGCCCCGGGCGAAGTAGAAGGCGGTGTTGAACTCCCCGGCCTCGCCCAGATACTTGGCCAGGGGGCTGCCGGGGTGGGAGGCCAGAAACTCGTCGGCGGGCAGAAGGCGGCCGGTCTCGTCGATGATGCCGGCCCGGCGCAGCTCGGCCACCGCGTCGATGATAGCGGAGCCGCACAGACCCAGGGGCTCCACGCCGCCGATGACCTGATAGGTGAGCTTGCCGTCCTGGAGGGAGACCCGCTCGATGGCGCCCTCCATACCCCGCATGCCGCAGGCGATGTTGCCGCCCTCCAGGGCGGGACCGCAGGCGGTGGAGGCCACTTTATAGCCCGCGCCGCTGCCCACGGCGATCTCGCCGTTGGTGCCCAGGTCCACCATCAGGCAGGGGCCTCTGTCGGTGGGAAGGGTGAGGAGCACGGCAGCGGTGTCGGCGCCCACGAAGCCGCCCAGCAGGGGGAGAAATTCCACCACGCCGCCTGCGGGCATGTCGATCCCCGCCTCGGCGCCGGAACAGCGGACGGGGCCGGCGGTGATGTTGACAAAGGGGTCCTGGGAGAGGCCATAGGGGTCAAGACCCAGGAAGAGGTGCTGCATGGTGCTGTTGCCGCAGAGGACCAGATGGTAGAGGTGGCTGCGGAAACCGGGGATCTTCTGCTCTGTCTGGTCCAGCAGCCCGTGGATGGTGTCCCGGATGTGACCGGTCAGCTCATCCAGGCCGTCCTCGCTCTGGCGGGTGTGGAGGATACGGGTGATGACGTCGGCGCCCCTGACGATCTGTCCGTTCAGTGCGGACACCGTGTGGAGCAGCGCGCCGGTGTTCAGGTCGTAGGCGTAGAGCACCACAGAGGTGGTGCCGATGTCGATGGCGCCGCCGTAGAGCAGGGAAGTGGTGTCGCCCGGTTCCACCGCCAGAGGCTTCCCGCGGTAGGACACAAAGGTGACCTGATCCACCGCGGGATCGGCCATCAGCTTGGAAAAGGTGCGCAGAAGGCTGGGAGAAGCGGGCTCCATGTAGGCGCCGCAGTGGGGAGGCAGCAGCTGGGCCTTGGTCATGCAGCGCTTGGAGAGGGCGGGAGAGAGCCTGGCGCGGTGGGCGGAGCGGCCCTCGGTCACGATGGACGCGTCCCGGGTGAGCTGGTGCTCTTCCAGGTGGACGGTCATGTCGCAGTCCACCAATGTCCGGCAGGCGAGGACAGTCTCGCTGACGCCGTTCCGCTCGATCTGGACGGCGCACTTGCCGCAGGTGCCCCGGCCGCCGCAGACCAGATCCATGGGGAAACCGGCGGCGGCACAGGCCTGGGAGATGGTCACGCCGCCCGGCGTCTCAAAGGCGGTGTTCTGGTTGGGCAGTTTGATAGAGTACATGAGTCAAAACCTCCAGTTTGATTGTCTTGATCTGTGGGCGGAATCAGAGACAGGCAGCGGGCCCTTCCGTGGAGCGGAAGAAGCAGGAGGTATTGGGACACTTACCGCAGTCGTGTTCCACAGAGATCTCCGGGTTGCTGGGGTCGGCCCCGAAGAGATAGAGCATGGACTTCTCAGGGTAGAGCATGTAGCTCTCCGTCAGTCGTACGTGGGACACGGCGGGGATATCGCGGAAGGCGGAGAGGAGGACGGACTGATATTCCAGCCCCAGCTCCTGTTCACCGGGGGAGAGGCGGCGGGTGAGATGGCAGCCTTTTTCCGCCATAGCGGCGGAGATTTGGCGGTTCATCTGGTCAGAGGCGTTGAAGAGCATCTCATTGACCAGATCGTTGAGGATGTAGCCCTCCAGAAAATCGCCCTGATCCAGCAGCTTGGCAATGGCCTTGGTGATGCCCTCCGAGCAGGTGGACAGGCAGGTGATGCGGTATTTGCACCGGTCCACTTCGGGCACGCCCAGGGGCGGCGCATCCTCCTCGACAGAGTAGCAGTGGGTCATACACAGCTGCTGCTGAGCGATCTCCTCCAGGGAGGGAAAGACGGACTGGGCATACCGGTAGGCGTTGGTATCCGGCTCGACATGAAGCCTGCGGAAAATCCGCTCCCGGTCATATTTGGGCGTAATATCAGCGAAGTAAACCATGAAAGGTCATCCTTTCCTCGTGTCCGAATTGGTGTGCTTGTGGAGCGTACCGAAGGATCAGCCAGAGGTGTGTTTTTCGCTGTTCAACTGACTTTTGTACTGGCGCGGGGTTGTCCCAGTTACTTTTTTGAAGATTTTTGTAAAATAGCTCTGGTCATCAAAGCCCACCAGGCCGGAGATCTCCAGCAGGCTTCTGTCGGTGTTGCGCATCAGCTCGGTGCTGTGTTCGATGCGGATGCGGTTGAGATAGTCAGTAAAGCTGGAGCTCAATTCCTGCCGGAACAGCTTGGACAGGGAGGACTCGTTGAGGAAGAGCGCGGCGGCCAGGTCCCGCAGGGTCATCTTTTCCATATAGTGGGCGTTGATGTAGGTCACAGCCCTGGTGGTGGCGGAGGACACCTGGGGCAGGTCGGCAAAGACGTCGTCCACAAAGTGGACCACCAGATCCCGGCTCCACTGGGCCAGGCTGTCCAGGGTGTTGAGCTCATTGAGGGAGTTGATGAATTTGAAATCCAGTCCGAAGATCTTCCGCAGGGAGGCGCCCCGCTCGGTGGACATCCGGGCCAGGGAGATATAGAGCTCAAAGAAGTGCAGCTTGATGCTGTCGAAGTTTCCGCCCTCCACCAGGACCAGCTCTTCGAAGAGGTCGTCCAGGCAGGTGAGGGCGGCCTCCCGGTTGCGGGCCTGGATCTCCTTGGAAAGGCGGTCCTCCAGATCCGAGCAGGTGGGGGCGGACAGAGCGGCGGAGGTGTTCTGAGGCTTGCTCTGCTTGCGCTTCTGGATGTGGTCTCCCACGGTGAGCTGGCGCTGGTAGCGGAGCCTGACCTGTTCGTAATCGTCCCAGTTCTTGTGGCTGTGCACCACGGCGCTGTACAGAAGCAGGGAGAACTTCTGTATTTGTTCTGGAGTATATACCTGCATGGAGGAAATGAAAAGAGAAATTTTTGCCAGGAGCTCCGGAGAGACCTGGTTGAGCTCAAAGGCCTGGGTGAGAAATTCAGCGGAGACAGGCCCCATGGAGAGGGGGCCTGCCACGGCGCAGCCGCAGAATTTTTCCGATACGATGACAGGCACCGCGATATGGATCAGGCCGGAGGGGCAGGAGAATATGTAGGGTTCGCCCAGATGGGAGGAGGATTTGGCAGAAAAGAGAAGCGTGCTGCTGCACACGCTGTCAGGCTGGCGGTAGACAGGGAAGAACTGGCAGAATTTTTTGTCCGCCTGAAATTCCTCCAGAACGGCGCCGTCAGGGTCAAAAAGGGTCACTGGTACGCCGGTACTTACGCTGAAGGCGTCCAGATACTCATGCAGGCGCTTATGATCGATGGCAGGCAACTGGCTTCCTCCTGTTCTGTTTGGATATGGTTTTCCACTGGGGAAGGGTGGTGAAGTTGCGGGGTGAGAGGCAAATTGGTAAAATGGGGATTACCAATTTGTAATTTTTAAAACACTATACCCCTTTTTTAGACGAAAAGCAATAAACAACTTGTACAACAGGAAAAATACTTAGCAAATACGCCGGAATAAGACAAAAAGAAATGGTATTTTTCTTAGAAATTGAGGACCGATTTCGATTATACTACAGGCGTGGAGCGGAAAGGAACAGCAGAATGAATCGGTTTAACACAATTTTTCAGAGCATCATCGACGGGGATGAAGAAAAGACCGTAGCACAGTGCAGAGAGCTGCTTGCAAAGGGCTGCCGTCCGGTGGACATTCTGGAAAAAGGGATGATTCCGGCCATGGATCGTCTGGGCGTCATGCTGAGCAGGGAAGAGCGGTTCATCCCGCAGATTCTGCTCTCTGCCAGAGCCATGCAGAAGGCGGTGGCCATCATCCGGCCGCTGCTGCTGGAACAGACCGATGGCACAGTCCACCGGGAAAAGGTGGTTGTGGGAACCGTCCGTGGGGACATCCACACCATCGGAAAGAGCTTAGTGGGCATCATGCTCCAGAGCGCCGGATTCGATGTGACGGATCTGGGTTCCAACGTCAGCGCCGAGCGGTTCATTGCTCAGCTGCGGGCGGACAACGCCCGGATCGTGGCCATGTCCGCCATGCTGACCACATCCATGGCCAGCATGAAGGAGACGGTGAAACAGATCCGGCAGGAGGACTTCGGCTATCCCGTCCACATCATTGTGGGCGGCGGCCCGATTACGCCCAGTTTTGCCCGGGAGTTGGGGGTGGAGTTCTCCGCCACCATGATGGACACGGCACGGCTGGCCACCGAGATCAGCACAGAGCGGCGGAAGAAGCCGCAGGACTGACGCGCACCTGTACATGTTAGTTAGGACGAGGACATACGAAGGAAGCAACCATACGGACAAATTTGAAAAGGAGCGGGAAATTCATGTCTATTCTCAACGAGATCACCGAGCTTGTCATCAAGGGCGACATCATGGGTACCAAGGCCAAGGTAGCCGAGGCCGTGGAGCAGAAGCTGGAGGCCACCGACATCCTGAACAACGGCCTGATGCCCGGCATCAACGAGATCGGTGAGCGGTTCGCCAAGGGCCAGATCTTCGTGCCCAACGTGCTGATGTCCGCCAAGGCCATGAACACCGGCGTGGAAGTGATTCAGCCCCTGCTGGCCGCCGGCGGCGACACCACCATTGGCACCGCCGTCATCGCCACCGTGAAGGGCGACCTCCACGACATCGGCAAGAACCTGGTGGGCCTGATGATGAAGAGCGCCAACCTGAAGGTCATCGACCTGGGCGCCAACGTCCCCGCCGAGAAGTTCGTCGAGGCCATCAAGGAGCACAACCCCGACATCGTGGGTCTCTCCGCTCTTCTGACCACCACCATGAACGAGCAGGGCCACGTCATTGAGGTCCTGAAGCAGGCCGGCGTCCGCGACCAGGTCAAGGTCATGATCGGCGGCGCCCCTGTCACCCAGGCCTGGGCCGACAAGATCGGCGCCGACGCCTTCACCGCCGACGCTGCCGCCGCTGCCCGCTGGGCCAAGGAGTACGTGACCAGCATCCGCTGAGATATCAACCGCCGCTCCGGCCGGGCGCCGGGCAGATATGAATGAAATGGAGGATGAATTCCCATGGTAGGAAGAGTCAAATATAACGTGATGAGCGATCAGGAACTGGAGTACATGAAGGGCCGCATGGAGCAGCTGCTCATCGAGCGCGGCATTCACCTGGACCATGAGGAGATGCTCTCCGAGCTGGCCAAGCTGGGCTGTGTGGTGGACATGGAGAAGAAGGACGTCCGCTTCACCAAGGAGCTCATCGACAAGGCTGTGGCCGCCGTCCCCGCGAAGTTCACCCTTTATTCCCCCAGCGGCAAGTACGACCTGGAGTTCCCCAACCCCACCGGCAGCTTCTACACCCGCACCAACACCGGCGCGCCCAACTACCGCACCGTGAAGGGCGACACCCACTACACCACCCTGGAAGAGGTGGACGAGTGGTATAAGATCACCAACGTCATGGAGAACCTGGACTACGTCACCCTGCCCTCCACCTCCGGCGAGTACGTGCCCGGCGACGCCGTCGACGTCTACACCCTGGAGAAGGCCCTGAAGCACTCCGCCAAGCATATCTGGATCCAGCCCTACGAGTCCGACAACGTCCAGTGGCTCATCGACATGGCTGCTGCCGCTGTGGGCGGCCTGAAGAACCTGCAGGAGAAGCCCATCGTCAGCTTTATCTCCTGCGGCGTGCCCAGCCTGACCTTCAAGCACATGGACGCCGAGGTCCTCTACCGCTGCGCCAAGTCCCGCGTGCCCGTGCAGCCCTGCTCTCTGCCCACCGCCGGCGCCAACACCCCTGTCACCGCTCAGGGCACTGCCTTCGTGGCCTGCGCCGAGGTGTTTGCCCAGATCGTCATGCTGGAGCTGATGTGCCCCGGCCTGCCCGTTATCGCCACTCCGCTGCTGTTCTCCATGGACATGCAGAGCACCTACACCCTCCAGTCCAACACTGAGATCACCATCTCCCGTCTCATCTGCATGGAGCTGTTTGAGCGGGGCTACAACATCCGCGCCCACTCCTACGGCACCGGTACCGACAGCGTGGTGCTGGATGAGCAGAACTTCATCGAGCGCACCAACCTGATCGACGCCATGGCCATGAGCGAGGCCTCCGTTCTGGGCGGCGCCGGCCAGCTGGAGACCGCCAAGACCATCAGCCCCCTGCAGCTCATCATCGACAACGAGATCTTCGGCATTGCCCGCCGCATCCGCCGCGGTCTGGATGTGAACGACGAGACCCTGGATTGGGACGAGCTCATCGCCGGCGCCGATCGGGAGCCCGGCTTCAGCTTCCTGACCAGCGAGCACACCTTCCGTCACTTCACCGAGCCCCACCGCCCCGACATGTTCAACCGTGACAGCCCGGTGAACTGGGAGATGAACGGCAGCAAGACCCTGCTGGACAAGGCTCTGGAGAAATTCAATGCCATCATGGCATCCGACGATGTCTACGAGCTGCCCGCGGACAAGGCCGCCGAGGTGGAGAAGGTGCTCAAGCAGGCCCACGCCGCGCTGGTAAAAGAGTAAGCGCACTCCGGCCATCTGCGATATGGCCCGCATCTCCGTGCGGGCCATATCATGGATCCGCCCCATAAGCGGTTTCGGCGACGAAATTCCGCATGTGTGTCTGGAATTTGAGAGAAAGGCGGTTTAGAGATGAACGTAACGAAGACGGAAAAAATCTGGCTGATTCTCACGGTAATCTTCTATATCCTCTACAATCTCCCCGGTGTCCCGCCTTATGGCGAGGCCATTCCCACGCTGATTCACGCGCTGCTTACGGTCGTACCCATCTGGATCATCGTCTATGTGGGCCTGGTAAGGGTCTACCGGATTTACAAGCTGAGAGGTGATGCGGACGCGCCCCCCGCGTCCAGTACAAAGGAGGGATAACGGATGCTGAGCGCCAATACTATCTGGATCGCATTTGGCCTGTACATGTGCTTCCTCATCGGCGTGGCAGTCTACGTTACGCTGAAGGAGCGCCGCCAGAAGAACAAGGGAAGCCTGCTGACCGCATCCGTGCCCTGGCCGGTGCTGGTTATGACCTACATCGCATCTCTGATGAGCACTTGGGTGTTCTTCGCCGGCCCCGGCGCCTACTACCGCGGCGGTCTGGGCTACTGGATCTCCGAGATGAGCTACATCGCCCTGTTCCCCATTATTGCCCACTTTACCATGAACAAGGTGTGGATCGTCAATCAGGAAAAGGGCGGCACGCTGGTTACTCCCGCAGATTTCTACTATGAGCGATTCAAGAGCAATGCCCTGCGCACCATCCTGGGCATCATCTTCCTGGTCTCCGCCGTGCCCTACGTCACCTCCACCCTGGTGGCCATCGCCCAGGCGGCCCAGTATGCCACTGACGGCGCCATCAACTACCGCATGGCTGTTATTGTCATCGGCCTGACCATGACGATCTTCGTGTGCATCGGCGGCATGAAGTCCGCCGCCATGGCGGACACCGTTCAGGGCCTGCTGTTTATCGCCATGCTGTGGGTCATTGTCATCGCCTGCCTTATCGTGGGCTTTGGCGGATCCCTGCCTGCGGCGGTGGGCAACCTGTGGGAGAACACGCAGTCGTTCTTCTCCTATCCCGGCCCCTCCGGCTGGACGCCCTACGCGGCCCGGTTCGGCTATCCCTTCTCCTGCGCCATCGGCTGGACCATCATGCTGCCCCACGTGTTCGTCCGTTCCGGCTATTTTGGCGACAACATGAAGACTCAGCGCAAGCTGTCCTTCCTCACTCCTGTGCTCCAGGCTGTGGTATGGACCGGCACCATGATGATCGGCCTTATCGGCCTGGCTCTGGTCAGCAACATGACCGCCTCCGAGTCCGAGCTCATCATCCCCTATCTGGTGAAGAACTTCGTGCTGGACTTCAGCCCCGTGCTGGCCACCGTGCTGATGATCGGCTTCTTTGTGGGTTCCGCCGCCGTGGGTCTGTCCACTGCCAACGCCTTCCTGGGCGTCAGCGCCGCCATTGTATCCTCGGACCTTATCAAGAATACCTTCCACATCAAGGTGCCTGAGAAGAAGGAGACCATGGTCAACCGGGTCATTATCGTGGTCATCGGATTGGTGTCCACTGTCCTGGCCATCAATCCGCCCGATCTGATCTTTACCCTGATTATGTTCTCCATCGCCATTGTAACGCCCCTGTTCTCCGTGCTGGTCTTCGGCCTGTACTGGAAGAAGGCCACCAAGCAGGCCGCCATCGTCGCCTCCATCGTGGGTACGGTGCTGGTCCTCATGACCTACTTTGTGTGGAACGTGGGCGACACCTGGTACGGCGCTTTCGGCCTGCTGGGCTCCACGGTGACCATGTTTGTGGTCAGTCTGGTGACCAAGCAGCCCGAGAGCGACGCCGCCCCCTTCTATGCCACGCTGGAGTCCGGCATGAACCGGTTCTATGAGGTTAAGAAGGCGAAAAAGGCTGCCAAAGCGGTAGAAAAGTAAGCGTCCTGCCATTTACATCACTGCATTCTGAGGGGCCGGAGGTGGAACCCTCCGGCCCCCGGTCTGGAAAGGAATTATATCATTATGGGTAAGGAACTGATTTTTAAGACCATGCGTCACGAGCCCACCGAGCGGGTGCCCTGGGTGCCCTTTGCCGGCATTCATTCCGGCAAGCTCAAGGGCTACAGCGCTGATGAGATCCTCCAGGACGGCCAGAAGCTCTATGAGTGCCTGATGGAAGTCGCCCGGCTCTACGGTCCCGACGGCATGCCCATCATGTTCGACCTCCAGCTGGAGGCGGAGATTCTGGGCTGCGATCTGATGTGGGCCAAGGACAACCCGCCTTCCGTGGCCAGCCACCCCTTCGAGGGGGACAACAAGGGCATCCCCTGCCGCTGCAAGCTGCCCACCCCCGAGTCCGGCCGTATTCCCGTCATGCTGGAGGCTATGACCAAGCTGAAGGCCTCCGTCGGCGATGACATCGCCCTCTACGGCCTGATTTGCGGCCCCTTCACCCTGGCCTCCCACCTGCGGGGCAGCGAGATCTTCCTGGATATGCTGATGGACGAGCAGTATGTCCGCGACCTGGTGAGCTACTGCGCCGAGGCCTCCATCCGCATGTGCGACTACTACATCAACGCGGGCATGGACGTGATCGCCGTGGTGGACCCCCTGGTCAGCCAGATCGCCCCCGAGTCCTTTGACTCCATGCTGGCCGACTCCTTCAAGGCCGTGTTCGACTACATCCGCAGCAGAGGCGTGTTCTCCTCCTTCTTTGTCTGCGGCAACGCCACGCCTCAGCTGGAGGTCATGTGCAAGACCAATCCCGACTCCATCGCGGTGGACGAGAACGTGGACTTTGTCTACGGCAAGAGCGTGTCCGACAAGTACAACATCGCTATCAGCGGCAACATTCCTCTGACCACCGTCATGCTCCACGGCACGCCCAAGGACAACATGAAGTACGTGGTGGACCTGCTGGACAAGGTGGAGGATCACCGCAATATGATCGTCAGCCCTGGCTGCGATATGCCTTACGATGTGCCTGTGGAGAACACCGTGGCCTGCTCCCAGGCTGTGAAGAACACCGAGCAGTGCCGCGAGATGCTCAAGGACTACACCGGTCCCGACGACAGCGGCATCCAGATCGAGCTGCCCGACTACGAGCACCTGGAGCGTCCTCTCATCGAGGTCTTCACGCTGGACTCCACTCAGTGCGCCGCCTGCACCTATATGATGGCCGCCGCCCAGGCCGCCAAGGACTACTTCGGCGACAAGATTGACATCGTGGAGTACAAGTACACCATCCGTGAGAACGTGGTCCGCTGCAAGAAGATGGGCGTCACCAACCTGCCCACCATGGTCATCAACGGCCAGATCCGCCATGTCTCCATGATCCCCGACAGCAAGGCGCTGCGGGAGGAGATCGAGGCCCTGCTGTAAGGACCGCCTGAATTTGGTTTAGTGCGGAGTTCGCCCGGTGTACGGCTGCGCCGGGGGCAGAAGGCTTGCGCAAGTCTTTCCAGAGTTGAATCGATGCCAGTCAGTTCGCTTTGACCGCATTAAATATCTCCCTCTAAGAAACACAGAGCACCCGGCTTGGGGAGCCGGGCGCTCTGTGTTTCTTTTTATTAAAGGTAGGAATGGGGGTCCATGCCGTAAATCTGGACGACCTCCAGAAGGGGGCTTTCCGCCAGGTCCAGCACGGTGACGATCTTTCCGCCGTCCGAGTCCAGGTCCACGCCGAAGGCCTGCCAGGCGTACCAGGGGAGATAGGCGCACTGGGCCTTGAGGGAGCTGTCCGGGTCGGGGGCTTTGGGGCCGAAGATGCCGGAGAGCAGGCTGTATGGAATCCCGTCCAGATGCTCCAGGGCGAACTGGACCACCTGCTGCCTGGTCTCGTCGTCGGCGTCCTTCACCCGCAGGACCATGAAGTTGGAGTAGGTCCGCCAGTGCTGGGCGTTGACCTGGGCGCTGTCGCTGCCAAGAACCACCGCCTCCAGGGTGACGCCCAGCTGGGGGTCCACCACCAGGGAGGCGTGGCCGTGCCGCCAGCCGTATGTATGGGTGGAAAAGGAGAGAATGATATCGCCTGGCTCCAGCGGAGCCAGCGGCACCGAGTATACCACATTCCCATCGGCGTCCCGCAGCCGGTCCTCCTTGGTAATGGGAGGCAGGTCCAGGCATACCGGCGTCTGCTGGGCAAAAAAGCCTGCCTGGGTCTCCAGGATCTGTTCCACGCCCTGGCTGCCGCGGGCCAGCAGGGCGTCCACTGCCGGCCTGGCCAGACCGGTCTGGAGAAAGAGCGTCTCATAATCCCCGTCGTCCAGGGAATCCTGGTTCAGGATGGGGGAGAGGTCGATCTGCTGATAGTCCGGAGAGAAGTAGGGGGCCCGGTGGGCCCAGAAGGTCTGAAGCAGGGCGTTGAGGCCGAAAAATAGGATGACGATGGCTATGGGGACTGCTGCCCACAACCATCGGCGGCGCTTTTTCCCGGTTGATTTTGTCTGCATATACAGTCACCAGTCTTTCATAGGACAAGGGTCGCACTTCATAGAATTATATATCAAATTCCGCGATTTGAAAATGGGGGAACGGCCATGAAGAGCAGAATTGCCGATTTGCGGTGCAAGGAGATCATCAACGTGACCGACGGCAGCCGCTACGGGTACGTGGGGGACGTGGAGGTGGACCTGGACAGCGGCCGGGTCTGTGCCCTGGTGGTGCCCGGACGGCTGCGGCTGTTCGGCCTGCTGGGCCGGGAGGCGGACCGGATCTTCCCCTGGGAATCGGTGCGGCGGTTTGGGGAGGACATCATCCTGGTGGAGTCCGGCGCGCTGCGGTCCGGCCGAGAGGAACGCCGCCGGGGCAGACGGGAGGGACAGGAAAAAATCCTGTAAAATCCGCATTTTATGAAATAAAAATGGAAATCATACTTGCATTCCCTACAGCCCTATGATAAAATACTCTAGCTGTGTAAAAGCACAGTATTACGCACACCGTTGTGACGGAGCGCCTTGTGCCCCATGGGCTGGCGGGCTCCGGATGAACTGGTGGAGGTAATAACTATAAAGGAGGAAACAAAACTATGGCAGTCGTATCTATGAAGCAGCTCCTGGAGGCCGGTGTCCACTTCGGCCACCAGACCCGCCGCTGGAACCCCAAGATGGCCGCTTACATCTACACTGAGCGTAACGGCATCTACATCATTGACCTGCAGAAGACCGTGAAGAAGCTGGAGGAGGCCTACAACTTCGTCCGTGATCTGGCTCAGAACGGCCAGACTCTGCTCTTCGTGGGCACCAAGAAGCAGGCTCAGGAGGCCATCAAGGAAGAGGCCGGCCGCTGCGGCGGTTATTATGTGAACGCCCGCTGGCTGGGCGGCATGCTCACCAACTTCAAGACCATGCGCGGCCGTGTGGACCGTCTCAACCAGCTGAAGAAGATGCAGGAGGACGGCACCTTCGACATGCTCCCCAAGAAGGAAGTCATGAAGCACATGGGCGAGATCGCCAAGCTGGAGAAGTACCTGGGCGGCGTTGTGGAGATGAAGAAGCTCCCCGGCGCGCTGTTCGTGGTTGATCCCCGCAAGGAGCGCAACGCCATCAACGAGGCCCGCAAGCTGAACATCCCCATCGTGGCCATCGTGGATACCAACTGCGATCCCGACGAGATCGACTATGTCATCCCCGGCAACGACGACGCCATCCGCGCCATCAAGCTCATCTCCTCCGTCATGGCCAACGCCATCATGGAGGGCAAGCAGGGCCAGGACGCCCCCGAGGAGGCCCAGAAGGCCGAGGAGACCGCGGCTGAGTAAGCCGGTTCCGATTGATGCGGACTTTGGAGCGCCCGCCCAGGCGGGCGGGCGCTCTTCATATTGATTTTTACAAATGTGGAGGTAACTTATTATGGCTTTTACTGCGAAAGACGTGCAGGCTCTGCGCGAGATGACCGGCGTCGGCATGATGGACTGCAAGAAGGCCCTCACCGCTTCCGACGGCGATATGGACAAGGCTGTGGAGTTCCTGCGTGAGAAGGGCCTGGCCGCTTCCCAGAAGAAGGCTGGCCGCATCGCCGCCGAGGGCATGGCTTACGCCGCTGTGATCGACGGTGTGGGCGTGGCTGTCGAGGTCAACGCTGAGACCGACTTCGTGGGCAAGAACGAGAAGTTCGTGGACTTCGTCAAGGGCGTGGCCAATGTGGTCGCCAAGGAGAACCCCTCCGACCTGGACGACCTGCTCGCCAAGCCCTACGGCAACGGCCGTACCGTTCTGGAGGAGCAGCAGGAGATGGTGCTGGTCATCGGCGAGAACATCAAGGTTCGCCGCTTTGCCCGCTGCACCGAGGGCGTGCATGTGCCCTATGTCCACGCCGGTGGCAAGATCGGCGTGCTGGTGAACATGGAGGTCTCCGCCGGTCTGGAGAACAACGCCGAGGTGCTCAACGCCGGTAAGGACGCCGCCATGCAGATCGCCGCTCTGAATCCCCGCTTCCTGGACAAGAGCCAGGTCGACCAGGCCACCCTGGATGAGGAGAAGAAGATCATGCTGGTCCAGATGGAGAACGACCCCAAGATGGCTTCCAAGCCCGAGAAGGTGAAGGAGGGCATCGTGAACGGCAAGCTGGGTAAGTTCTACAAGGAGAACTGCCTGCTGCAGCAGGAGTTCGTGAAGGACAACTCCGTCAACGTGGAGCAGTATGTGACCTCCGTGGCCAAGGCCGCCGGCGGCACCGCTGTGATCAAGAGCTTCGTCCGTTTCGAGAAGGGCGAGGGCATCGAGAAGAAGCAGGAGAACTTCGCCGAGGAGATTGCCAAGCAGCTGGGCAAGTAATTGTGTGCTCATCCCTCCGCAACTAAGCACATTGTCCCCCAATAATGACTCCCACAAGAGTCCGAGGAAATTCGTTTCCCCGGGCTCTTTTTTTATTTCTTTTTGCTTCTTTGCCCGGTTTTTGGCTTAATTTAGTTCAATTTTGAACTTTTGGAGAAAAAGATGGGGGCGAGCGTCCGGCGGTCAAAATGGTCGGACAAACGACCAGGTTGGAAGGGGACGATCACATGGTATCTAAGAGAAATGGCATTTAAGTCAAAAAATTGACAGCGAAATTTGAATTAAATGAAAAATTTGCGGGTAGGATCATCAAATTTTTGATTTAATTCAATTTTTGGTCGCAAAATTTTGAGTTAATTCCGTGTCATCATCAAATTTTTGAGTTAATTCAAAGAATTAAGATAAAAATTTGCTGATACAGAAAACTGATGGAGATATAAGCCACTGGGGAAACAAACTTTTTGGGGAGGGGTGCCTCATGGAACGGACAGGAGAGCGCACACGAGATATCCGATTTTACAGTCCCAAAAACAACGACATCGTATGCCTGCATAGCAAGTGGGCCAGGAATTACGCACGATGGTTGGAGGAGCAGCCGTGGGTGCAGAGCTATGAGGCCGGCTGTCCTCTGGATGCCGACATCATGGGCCGCATATCACGGGCAGGCATCCGTACGGACTATCTGCAAACTGGCTGGGCTACCGACTTTATGCTCGAATACGCTGATGGTCACAAAGGGGTGCGGGAGCTAATCTTACGGGAACAGCTAAAAAAGAAGGCCTATGTGGAGCGTCTGGAACTCTCCAGGCGGTACTGGGCGGTGACCGACACGGAGTGGATGGTGGTGATCATGGATGGATAGACCACTGCGCTTTGTGTGTCGGCTTGGAGCCGTTTTCAGAATTTTGAAAGCGACTCAAGACGGATATTGGCTCATTAACTGTGACTCTCCCTCTTCCCCATTCTTCGAGGTAGCCCTTGAAAGATATGAACGAGTACCTGCGCCGGAAAGCTGGATGTCAGCGCAAGCCATGACCCCGGCTCAGGAAGTTCGCTTACAGATGATCCAGCCAATGATTGACTGCGATGACTGCATCTCGGACAAGTCTCTGCGATATCAGATGGCAGCAAAGGCGGCACAGCAGCACCAGACCACGACACGCCGCATCCTACGACTGTATTATCGTTACCTGGCAACAGGACAGCTCACACAAAAGCGGACACAGCAGGCCAGTAAAAGCAACCATATGATAGAGCAAGCGATCCGGCGGTACTACTATGGATCCAAGCGATTATCCCTACGGGCTGCTTACGAGATGATGCTGCTGGAGGACTATGTTGGTCAGGATGGAGAGATGGATAGCGATGCTCCGACATGGAGCCAATTCCGCCACTACTACTATGGACACAGCTTGCACAAGGACCCTCAAAAGATCATTGCACGAGAGGGCCTTACCAAATACCAGCGGGACCACCGGCCGGCATGGGGCTCCTCTGCCGGGTGGAGGACACAGCCTGGGAGCTATCAGATGGACGCCACACAGGCGGATATCTATCTGGTGTCCAGGCAGGATCGATCCATCGTGGTGGGTAGGCCGTATATCTACTTGGCGGTAGATACGGCCACCCACCTGATCGCCGGGGTCTATATTGGATTTTCGTGCGATGAGACCGCTGTGATGGCTTGTATCGCCCAGGCAGCATCTGACAAAGTGGAATATTGTGCTCGTTACGGCATTGAGGTCACCCAGGAGCAATGGCCATCGGTGGGCATGCCCACGGAGATCATCACAGATCAAGGCCGTGAGTTTTTCGGCCCCCGCATGGGAGAGTTGTGCCGTCGGTACGGGCTTGAAGTACTGACCTTGCCGCCATTTCGGCTGGACTGCAAGGGGTCCGTCGAAAAATCGATTGACTTGTTACAGCAAAGATACAAGCCTATGCTGCGGGGCCGTGGCGTAATCGAGGATGATGCCCAAGAGCGATGGGCAACCGACTACCGCACTCAGGCAACCCTTGACCTTGATGATTTTGCACGGGTTGTCATCCACTCTGTACTGTACCTAAACAGCGGGAGGCTTATCGATGGTAAGACTCCCGCAGAAAGATGGCTGGAGCTATCGCCCCGATTGATGGCGGTTGATCCGCAAGAGCTGCACATACAGACGCTGCCCCGGGATACTGCCAAGCTGACCCGCAAGGGCATCCGGATCAATCGCATGTGGTATGCACCGGATGATGCAGATGGGTTGACCATTGGAGACAGCTATACGATTGCCTATGACCCGGCAGACCTGCGCCGTATCCATATCATCCTTGCTGAGCGGATCTGCCCATGCCATGCAGTGGAGATTGGCCAGTCGCTCTCTGTTTGCGAGGTTGATGCAGCACATGAAGCAGCTAAGAGGGACAGGGGAGCGGCTCGTGCAAAAGAGACAGCATCGAGTATCGCCGCCACCCAGGCCATCCGAGCAATCATCGAGCACGCTGATGAGCACAGAGAGCCAATCAGGCAAGTCGACGGAGAGCAAATCAAACAGGATCAAATTAAAGAGAGGGGGCAATTGAGTGAGTAGGTATCCACCCGGCCATACGGTCGGGGCCATCTACGAGGGTAGCAGCGGCAACCCGTACCTGGACGCCATGCCTGACATGCTCTCACCGGAGCAATTTGCCCGGGTCATCGCAAGCTACCCACCTATCCCACATGACTTAGCCCAGATGTCGCCCGAGGAGCGCCGGGGGCTACTGCCGTCTCTGGCATCCATCTATGTGCCGATGCCGTACCAGTACGCTATCTACGATACACTGTATCGTGCAATCTCTACGACATACCGAACGGCTGATGTAATGGAATCGACCAAGGCAATCAACGCCTACTACTGTGGCCGAGACACCAACTACGCCACACAGGCTGACAGCGGGTCAATTTTGGGAGTCCCTGGGTGCGGAAAGACGGCTACCGTGCGCCGGTGTCTATCCACGATGCCACAGGTAATCGAGCATATGGAGTACCAGGGGCAGCCCTGTTACTGCAAGCAAGTGCTGTGGCTGCATGTGGAATGCCCGAGTGATTGCTCGGTCAAGACTCTTGGATTTTCGATCATGGCCGCACTTGATCGGGCTATTGGCTCACACTACCTGCAATCAACGAAGGGATTACGGACAGCCTCGGCCTCTGCTATTGCGACCCAAACAAAAATCTTGCTTACTAACAATCATGTTGGTTTATTGGTTATTGATGAAATCCAAAACGCTGTAATGACGGCCCGTAAAAACCGGCAGGAAAAGCCGCTGCTCCGATTTTTAGTTGAGCTAACGAATGAGACGATGACCTCAATCTATTTTATCGGCACACCAGTCGCAGAAGAGCTCTTTGTCTCCCAGGAACATCTCAAGAGGAGAACAAGAGGTATCCGATTGGCACCATTTCGGCCGGACGGGGTCTATCTCGACTTTGTACGCAAGATATGGCCGTACCAATACACCGCACAGGCGGCACCGTTGACAACATCTCTATCAAATAAGATGTACGATTGCAGCGGCGGTATCCCGGCCTATGTGATTAAAATCTTTGCTGAGTCACAGGCCCAAGCCTTGTTGCAAGGCCGTAGCTGCATCGATGAAAAAGTGATCCAGCGGGCG
The DNA here is from genome assembly GCF_040096055.1 of Pseudoflavonifractor intestinihominis. Taxonomy (NCBI): domain Bacteria; kingdom Bacillati; phylum Bacillota; class Clostridia; order Eubacteriales; family Oscillospiraceae; genus Pseudoflavonifractor; species Pseudoflavonifractor intestinihominis. The sequence continues at coordinate 86,916 of NZ_JBBMFK010000002.1, read as the reverse complement.
GTCGAACTGCTGGCCATCAAGGTTCCCAGGACCTATGCGGCCGGCACTCACATTTCGGATTTTGAGATTGGGGAAGCCACGCCAGAGCCACCGCAAGAGCAGGAAGAGGTGTCAAGGCAATATGCCAACAAAAGGGGCCGCAAGGCGGCACAGCGGGATGATAGAGACCTGCTTGTGGCGTATATGGAAGGAAAGAACATCGAGGAGCAGCTAAGAAAACATGGGCAACTGGAGGAGGATTATCATGGGTGACCGGAAGTTGCACTGGGGCCCTGATGCGCTTGTACATTTGATAGGGTTGCGCCGATGCTGACCTATTTTCCATCCCCATACCCAGACGAGTGGTGGTACTCGGTCCTTTGCCGTTACCATGTATGCAGTGGCCACAGCAAGCACGCAACCACTATCAGTGAGCTATACGGTGGCCGGCTTATGTTGCGTAGCAGGCTTATCCCTGGAGGCGACTGCGCTGCCATCTTATCCGAATTACCGCCAGGGGTGCTGTCAATTGACGATGTATTGGCCAATCATACTCTGCTGCCATACTATACCCGCTTCTTTACTATAGATAAAAAGCGGCAGGTATGGGAGGCGTTACGGGCTGGCCGAGGATCAGGTATTACCAGTGTGCGGATGCAGATGCCGGATGGCATGGAGGGGCTAAAGTATTGCCCTACCTGCTGTCGATTAGATACACAGCAATATGGAGAGCCCTATTGGCACCGAGTACACCAGATCCCCCTATTGGCCCACTGCCCGATGCACAAGATCCCACTTGTTACTGTACCCATCAAATTTACGAGGTTATCTGAGGTTTTCCTGCCGCTCGTATCAATTCACTGCCAGGAGGCTGTTTCCCGGGAGAAAGCCCCGTGGATGGAGCCGCTGGCGGACATGATTGCGGCGCTGTTAAGCGGAGACTATGCCCCAACAGTTGGATACAACAATCTGCATACCGCATTGCTCAACGCAGGATATGGGTGGACAAGATCAACAAGTATCAGACCCTGAGTGTCGTTAAAATCCAGCAAGCAGCCAGGGAGTATTATGGCACACAGATCTATGAGCAGTACTTTGCCAGCTTGTCTGCCACTGTAATATCACGGCTCATAAGTTGGCATCTATCCTCGCCAGATCGGTATGCACTGCTCGCCGTGATGGTTGGCTTGGGTGCTGACACTCTATTTGGACCGGCGCTCGATGGCACAGACCCACTGTTGGAGAGGCTCTTGTCCTACAAGGAGGCAGGTGTAGTATACGGTAAAAGCGATTTGGCTGCAAAGATGGGCATACAACCCGGACAGCTGGACTCCCTTGCTCGCAAGTACAAGGTACAGCCATTTTGGAGACAAATCTGGCAGGATCGCAACCGGTGTATCCGGTTGTCACTAACAAATAGCGAGTACGAGGCCATATCACAAGCGGCTCAAGAAAGCGGCGGCATACCTCTTGCTGTGTTTGCACGTACAATTATTTTGAATGGTTTGAAAAATAAGGAGAGATTGCAATGAATGGTTACCGAAAAATCCTGAAAGAAGTCCTGGAACAAGAAGATCAGGATCGCGAGCGTAAGATTGAGTACCTGATGCCCAGGCTGTGCGGGTTAGTTGACGATGCTCCCTATTTCTCCGCTTTGAGCAATGGTGCAGCCGCATTGACGGCACTGTACATCCTGTGTGCCAGTCACAATATCAATACCGTAAATCACTATCAGGCAATAAAAGAACGCTTGGTGCATCTGATCGATGACCTGCAGGACAACATGTTGGATCAATTCCCGCCTCAAAACCCGACACAGGAGTAATGTTAAGAAGGGGAGGGGAAACGGTTGAAAGACTATGTGCGTGCTCTGCATGACCGATTTTGCAGAACTTCGTCGGCAATACGCGAGAAGGAAGAAATGGAACAAGCTTATGCGAAGCTGAAGGCTGTAATGCATGATGTATCACAGAGAAAACTGTTGCTTGCGCTAATTGACGCACAATCCATGCTGCAAAACCAGGTGTCACTGGATAGTTTTGCTGCTGGGCTGCAGTTAGGGCTTGGACTTTATAGCGAACTGGAGCCATATTCGTATGAGGCAGATATTGAAAACCGAGCGTTGCGGAGAATGGAGGAGATGAGTCGTATGTGTCCGTAATACAAGTGTTTGCCGTTACACGTTGAGGAACCCTTTTTGGGGGCTCGAAGGAGGCAAAAACAGGTGGAATCTGTAACGAAAACGGCGGAGAAGATTATCGTTACACATGGGTATGCAAGATGCAGCACAAATGAGACCCGCCAAGACATCGACCGACAGGTGAGGGAACTCAAGGCAGCAGGGGCGACACGAATATGGATGGAGTATGAGCACGGGGATTCACCGACCAAAGAGCAACAGGATATGATGTGGGATACAGTCCGCCCGGGAGACACGGTGATAATCACAGAGCCGTCCCGCCTGTCCCGATCGGTGTAGCAGTTTTGCCAGATCGTAGATGTTATCAAGCTCAAACGTATCCGACTCCAAATCTTAGGGAGCATCACCATCGACTGCCGGACGACTGACCCAGATCCGATGACTGTGGCCTTTCTCCAGCTCATCGCCGTATTTTCCGAGCTTGAGTTAAGCATGATCCGGGCCCGAGTGCGCTCCGGCGTGGCCAATGCCAAGGCTAAGGGCAAACAGCTGGGCCGCCCTCCTATCACGGCGGAGCGCATCCCAGATAGTTTTTTCCGATACTATGCAAGATACCAATGCAAGGAAATCAATGTTACAGAACTGGCCAGGCTGGCACAGGTAAGCCGCCCCACAGCCTACCGATACTTGTCAGTCGTAAATAAAGAAAGGAAGGGCAACTAATATGACGGAATGCTACCGTTATGCTGTCGACACATACGAGAAAATGACCGATGAAGCAAAATCCAAAATCTCACTCGAACTTCTTTACAATGCCATTTGCTATTATCATGGCGACGCGGAAAAAATCGTACAAGAGCTGCTGCGTATGGATCAGGCAACTCTCAGCAAATTTACTGCCATGTTGGCTGCGACGCGGCAGCAAGTCAAGCAGATGCATAAGGCCACGTTGGCTGCAATGCCGGCCTCTGGACGGTCAATATTTGCTTCCCCTGAAGTGGAGGATATTATCTTTTACCGGATTTCCAACGGTTTACCTATTGCATAATACCAACAAGGAGTTCCATTACCTAAATTGAAAGGTTTACTAATAAGAAAGAAGGGGCTTTATGAAAACAGAAGATAAGATCAATGCAGAAGCGGCAGAAATCGTCAAAGAGATTGAAGAAGCAGGGCTGGATATGCCCAAGATTAAATGCAGCATCTGCGGTAGAGCGACGCCGGCCCATGCGGTATACGCATTGCCGGAGGTATGGCGCCATGCACGGCAGATGGCACTGTACATGCTGGGCAAGGCCCCCAAGCCTGAGCCGGTGGATGAGCAGGCGCTGGTGCGCAAATATGGATATACGATCCATGATGTGTTTTGCACCGACTGCTGGCTGGGTCTCATCTTGGACGGTGGCCAAAAGAAGGGCCAATAATATCTTATATACGAAGAAAAGCATTGGGATTAAGACATTATAATAATGGACGCTGTTGTCCACCACTGTCTACTGGCCCGATGCTGGGAGCCATATACAATCCAGCATCGGGCAGACGTCCGGGAGCAATATGTGTGTAGGTGGGTGCACAAAGATAGCTTGACAATGGATTTTCTTTGTATATAAGATAAGTAATAAGGAGGATAATCCATGGAAAACGACACTGAACTGATTACAATTACAATTGATGCTGACCTTGCAGCGAAAGTGGAAGAGATGATCCGGCTTATGGGCATCACCCAGGAGCAATTGATTGTCAGATTTTTTCATTGGTGTGTGGATGAGCCGGAAGAAGCGATTGCCTATTTAAAAAAGGCTCAGGAAGAGCAGGGTAAAGAACTCCATCATGATTGATTAACCTGGGAATATAATAATTCGGGCCCGCCTTGAATGGCGGGCCCGATATTTCTGCGCACAGAAAGTTGTATACAGTACTTATTGATGCCTTTTGGGTGCCTTTATCCTGCCGGATGATGTAAATTTTTTTAAGGCATATAATATATGTAGGAGCACAGCGATCTATCACCTATGTAACAATGTATCAGTTGCGACGACACTGTGTCGTGAGCGCTGTGTGTATAGGTATGGGGGAGAGTTGCTGGTCCTATGCGCCAATCAGATTTTGATGACATGCATATATTAGCAATAGGCCTACGGCTATATGCCATCAAGACCTTACCGCACATCGTTCCCCTTAAAAAATTTAAAAATAATTTTTTGAGGGCACTAAGTGACATATTTTAAGAATTTCAGCACGAAATTGCAATTAAATTGTGATAAATACTCTAATTGTTGTATACAACATTGATTTTTGCGAAATAGAAAATAAATTTGCCGCATATATATAGATATAGACAACGCCTCGTGGCGCATGGGAGCCAGGGACACCCGGTTGGAGGAAACCCATCATTCCAACCGAGCTACCTCCACAGCGAGCAGGCTGCATAGGATCTGCCGGCAGGTGCCGGCAGCGTGGGTCGATGCGTGTACCAGCCCACGATATCAATAACTGGACCAGGTGTGACAGAGCCGCTGCAATAAGTCTGTTCGGGGGAATGCGTGGGCATGGTAATCTAAAACCTCCGTCAACCGGGTGTGCCTGACCGGGTTCATATAAATTAGGCAGGAGGGCTTCTCGCCGGCGAAAGCCGGGGGAATCCACTCATACAAACCTTCCTGGAGCGAGAAGATGGAAGGGAGTGGATTGGCAGATTACCGCTGATCAGATCAAATGTAGGTCTGATATACCCCCTGTGCCGTGTGAGAGAGTAGAACTCTATTTTTCTCATGCGCCGCACAGGGGGTGGACTGCGCGTGCCGGTAAAGTAAGCTAACTGTCCCGCTCGTGCTTGCATGGGAAGTAACCCAATCTTGAATACAAAGAAAAGCCGGTGGTAGTTGGTCGTTTGATACAACGCCTTTCTCGCAGGTTAAAGGCCTCTGCCCGATGCTGGAGCGTAAAATCCCTCGAACGGTCGCTGAAGGCCGCCAGAAGCCCCTGCAGACCCGGTTGGAACGCTGAAAACCCCGTCAGAACCGCCTGGGTCGTAGCAAAACCTTAACGATACAGCTTGGATCGCGGCAAAACCTGAACGATACAGCGCGAACACGTTCCCGGAGCGTTGCAAAACCTGAACGATACAGCACGTGCTGTATATGATTAACATACTTAATAGGAGACTTTAAAGAAAATACTTTAGCATGGTAAAGTACCCTTTCTTGAGCGAAGAGAGGGGAGGGTGAGACTTCTTCTCGTTCTTGGAGGGGGAAGGGGAGACTTCTTCTTGCTCGATGATGGGGAGGAAGTCGATTCTTTTTTAAGGGAAATGACATAATTAAATCAAAAGCCAATGTCAATACCCCTTACCAAGCAAAAAAGATATACATCATAGATGCACCAACCGGCCTGAGCCTTTTCTCAGGCCGGTTTACTCTGCTTCAATAAATTTCTAAAACAGGGGTTTGCAGTCGAAAAGATGCACTGCCTTTTGCCTGTGCAGCCCAGGACTTAGAAATTGTAGGACTGTAGAAATAAGAAGAGGTATTGTACAAGGATGCTATTTGCTGTTTAGCTCGCCTGGAAATAAGATGGACTGTGAAAAGGTGTGTGTCGTGTAGATACATTCCTACTGTTATGCCTCAGCACCTGACGCCGGCCTGGACGGAGGAGCTGGGGCCCAATGCGGCAGAGATCCATGCGACATGGCAGCACCGCCTGGCCAACCTGACGCTGACCGGATACAACCCTAATCTCAGCAACAAAAGCTTTCGGGAGAAACGGGACGCCGAGAAGGGAGGATACCGGAACAGCGGTTTGCGGATGAACCAGAAGATCGGGCAGAAGGAGTCCTGGGGCCTGCCTGAACTGGAAGAGCGAGACAAAGAGATGGTCGCCCAAGCGCTTCGAATCTGGCCCTGCCCGCAGACGGACTTCAGACCTGCGGAAAAAGAGTTTGATTCCTGCACGTTGGATGATGAAGATATAGACCTCACAGGTCGGGAGATCGTAAAATACAGCCTGCTGAATATGGAGCAGTCTACTGCCAGTTGGACGGATATGTTTGAACATGTGGTGAAGTTCCTGCACCAGAAAGACAAGTCTGTCCTTTCGGCATTGGCATGCAGCACGGATCAGGCAACAGATCTTGCGGGGTATGTCTCTGACACCGGAAGTGAGCTGCGCAGTGCGCTCCAGATTGACGACACAATTTATTTCGAGAAGAACACCAGCACGGCGCTGAAGCTGTCGATTCTTCGGCGGTTATTTGCCCTCTATGGTGTGGACCCCATGGAGTTGGTGTTTTATCTGAAAGATTCGGACAGTGAAAAGGCAGCGGAAACGAGCCGCTTTGAACTTCGCAGACGGTACTGGGCCTATGCTCTGCCGCTTATCCAGAAGCAGCATATGCACCGGGGTAGTTTTGGGAATGTCAGCCCCGGCACATCCAATACCGTGGCGGGCTTCTTTGGAATCAGCGGATGCTCGGTGCAGTGTATCGCCAATTATGATGGAGCACGGATCGACTTCTATTTGGGAAGCAGCGATGCCGCATGGAATAAGGAATCCTTTGATTTGCTGTACAGCCATAAGGACGAAATTGAGGAAGAACTGGGAATCTCCCTGAACTGGGTACGGGCCGACCAGTATAAAGCGTCTTGGATTTCTTATGAGCTGAAAGATGTGAGTATTGTGGATGAGGGAGACTGGCCCCGCATGGCAAAGTTTCATGCGGAGTGGAGTGACGCCATCTGCAATGTGGTCCTCCCATATTTGCAGAGCGAGGATGCACTGGGGCAGCGCCTTTCCGAGATTGCTGGTATCCTGAGGGAGTGGACCGTAAGCCGGCCGGAAGTGAAGGAAAATCTGGCGAGATGTAACCGTACCCTGACCCGCTTTACGACAGCTCAGATGTCGGAAATCTTCCCGGACATCCCCGGCGCTCCCAGTGGCTGGGGCACAGAGAACCATTATTTTTACGAAATCGTCAACCGTACGGGAGACAAGATACATATTCAACTGGCCCTTAGTTCCAAGAACGCAACGGAGGACTTCTTGGAAACCTGCGACCGGGTCAGCTCTCTGCCCTTCGTCCGGCCCAGAAAGGACGAATGGAAATGGTGGACGATTTTCCGTACGGAGAGCGTGAAACTCGGCGAGTCCGTTGAAAAAAAGGAGATTTTTGAAAAACTGGACTTGTGCATGGAAAAGGTACAGGCTTTTGAGGAAGAGTTGAAACAGGCACTGGCTGAACGATAACCGGCTATCTAAAAATGACCCCGGAAGAGGCGTATAGACCTTCTTCCGGGGTTTGTTATGTGTTGTACTTTGTTTGAGGTGATTAGATAGTGATTGACTACTTGAAAAGAGCTCAGGCACAGAGTAAAGGACTCTATCAGATTGATTAACCTGAGTAATATGATAATTGGGCTCGCCTTGGATGGCGGGCCCGATATTTTTAATGAGTATAAAAAGTTACATACAGCGCGCATTGGTGTCCCTTATACTCTTTTATCCTGCAGGATAATGCTATTTTTTAAAGAATATAATAAATGCTCCTTATACAGTAATGCCTCTGCGGTAACGATATTTGAGACTTATATACAAAGAAAAACAAGGGAGGTGTGCCGTATGCCGCTGCCCGGGCCGACTTGGCCTCGGCTTGGACTTCCGGCCCGACATTTGTTTGTTGCTATCAACATCCAGCGTCGAGCGGAAGACCTGGACGGTAGAGAGGGGGAGCACGTCAAAAAAGAAGAAATCCCTGCCAGCTTTACTTTGTATATAAGAATGGGGCCTAAGGGCATGGCTTGTGTTCATGAGTAAAGAAACAGCTCCAGATTACACCCAGGGCTACTATAAAGCCATAGTAATAGTTTTGCGGCTATATGTTATCGTACCTCTTAAAAATTAAATTTTAGTGATATATTAACAGAGTGAATTTGATGTTTTCTGTAAAAATGGTAATTAAATTGTGGGGGAATGCCTAAATGTTGTATACAACATCGAATCTGGTGAAATAGGATATTAAATTGTCGCATACTATAAAACAGACAACGCTTTGTGACACGTAAATCAATACAAATGAAAGGAAGTAGTATTTATGCCGAGAGTTACGATGTTGGACCGTGCCATTGCAGGCCGTACCGTGCTTGGATATGCGGATGGAATGTATGCCCCCAGGACAAGATGCAGCAATTTATACCATGCAATTATTGCTTGTGGATATACTCCGGATGACATTGGTAAAACGATTGATATCGCCGTAGGTGGGCGGCGCGGTAGGAAATGGCGGGATGGATACCACATGGCAATTGTCAAAATCTGAGTTTGTTGTTCTGTCCCGCAGGGCATTTCGAAATTAAAATATGTTATATATACAAAACCAGTTGTGTGATCAGAACAATCGCACAACTGGTTTTTATTTTTCTAACGAGAAGGTATGAGACGTACAATAACCATACATTGTAAAAACAAAGTGATTTTCTGGGTTTCCTGCCGCAATGTATTCAACGCCGCTGTCGTGATCTATCTTTGCTTGTAACAGATCTGCATAGAGGATGTTCTCTTCCTGCTCGTTCAGCTCCAAAGATGTATCGTGCGGGTAACTATGCCTGGTCCGCACGGATTTTTTATGGGGTTGTTTGACCGAAGTACCAGAGATAGAGGTCCTCCAAATTGGCCGTGACACTTCGGGCACGGACTGTGGGCGGGGCGTCCGAGAGAAGGCGCATATAGGTCACACCGTTCAACCGGGATACATTGCTGCACGGGCAGCGGACAGCCAGCTCAGCCTGCTCCTGTGGTGTGACCGGTACGGACCATACCTTACCCTCCAGTTGTCTCAGCAGTGCATCGGGGCTGTCCCGCCCGATAATCTCCCCCCGCCGCAGCAGGATGACCTGGTCGGCGGCGCTCTCCACGTCAGAGAGGATGTGGGTGGACAGTAGCACCAGGCGATCCCTGCCCAGTTGGTTGAGCACCCCCCGGAAGCGGATGCGCTCCTGGGGGTCCAACCCGGCGGTGGGCTCATCCAGAATGAGGATCTGGGGGTCGTTGAGCAGGGCCTGAGCAATGCCTACCCGCTGACGCTCCCCGCCGGAGAAGCCCCCCAGCCGCCGCTTTCTCCGGTCGGACAGCCTCACCAGATCCAGCAGTTCTGCTGTCTTTCGCCGGGCGGTCTCTCTGTCCAGCCCCTTCAGCCGGGCGATGTAGCACAGGAAGCCCTCCGCCGTGAAGTTGGGGTAAACCCCGAAATCCTGGGGCAAATAGCCCAGCAGATCCCGGTAGTCCGCCCCCATGGCGTGGATATCCCTCCCGTTGCACAGCACCCGCCCCCGGGAGGGGATCAGCAGGTCGGTCAGGATGCGCATGAGGGTGGTCTTGCCCGCCCCGTTGGGGCCCAGCAGGCCGTATACCCCTCTGCCCAGTTCCAGTTCGATTTCTTTCAGGGCTACAAAGCTGCCGTACAGCTTGCTGACCCGTTCCACCTGTAAAGTTACCATTGGTTGCGCTCCTTTCTCTTGCGGACAGCCCACCCTACGCACAGGGCGGTGAGGCACAGGTGCCAGGGGCCCCAGAGACACCACTCCCAGCCCCATGGCGGGCTGTAGGAGGCCCAGCCGGTGAGAGCCCGCCCCCGGATCAGTTTGGCAAAAAAGCCGTTAGCCAGGATATACAGGTCCAGCGGCTCCCCCTTTAGGTCGGGGGCCAGGGTGCTGAACACCAGCACCACAGCCGTCAGAAGAAAGGCGACGGGCAGGGAGCGAAAGAGTTCGCACAGCCCGCAGGCGGCCAAGGCCAGGAGAGACCCGCCCACCCCCGCCAGCAGGGTGTGGCCAAGATAGGAGGCTGCCCAATTCTCCGGAATGGAAAGTCCCCCGGACAACGTCAGCCCGCACAGGAAATTCCCCGCCGAAAGGAGCAGAGCCAAGAGAAAGGGACACAGGGCGCAGGCCAGCAGGCGGCGGAGAAAGAGGTGCTTCCGTCCCAGCCGGGTGGTAAGCATCAGAGACTCCGTCTGGCAGCTCCTGTCCCGGTCCGTCAGGGACAGGCAGACGGTGAGTATCAGAGCGGCCACTGCTGCCAGTCCCAGCTTGTCCCAGAACTGGCCCACGAAACTCCAGTAGCGTTCCGGCCCGTAGCGCCGCTGGAACAGCGCCAGGACCCCGTTCAGGGCTGTTGGCCCCAGGACCAGCAGCCAGGGCAAGGGAGCGGTCCAAATCCGCCGCAGCTCCTGTATCATTTTCTCGCCCTCCTGCTCCAGACTGCCCAGGTCAGGGCCAGTTCCGCTCCCAGCAGGCACAGACAGTAAAGAATGGGCCGCCAGAGAGGGGCACCGTCACCCCCTAAGAGCTGGGCGTCATAGCTCAGGATGCCGGACCAGGCGCAGCTGCTGAGCCGATAGAGCCCCTCCGCGATTACGGCCAGCCCCTCGGGCAGCAGAAACCGGGAGAAGAGGGACACCAGCCCCACTTGGAATGCGGCAGGGAGGGCCAGACAGAGGGCAGCCCCTGCCATGGCCGCCGCCGGGCGGTGGGCCAGGGCGGAGCAGAGGAGCACCAGCCCCGCGGCGCACAGCCCGCCCAGCAGGGAGAACAGCATCTCCCAGCCCCAGAGGGCCAGCGGCCCCGTCGTCTCCCACAGCGGGATCCGTGAGACAGAGTTTCCCGCACCGAAGGGGGCCGGTACACCGCCGCAGAGCAGGGCGTTGAGGCAGAAGGCCAGCAGGCCGGGGAACAGGGAGGAGGCCGCCCCATAGCCCAGTCCCAGGGCCAGCTTTGGGGCAAAAGTGCCCCGCAGGCCGAGCCGCCCTACCCGAATCAGAGCATCAGTCCGCCCGGCGCGCTCGCAGCAGAACAGCCGGGAGAGCCCAGCCACCTGGAGAAAGAGGATCAGGATGGAGGCTATGTTGACGTTGAAGTTGTAGACATTGATCCAGAAACCGCTGGGATCCCGGGCATAGGGAATGGTGCCCCACAGCGTCAGGCATACAGCCAGGATCAGGGCCGCGTACAGCTCCCGGAAGGTAATAAATTTCTTCCACTCAGCACTCAGTACGCACATAGCCGCCTCCTTTCACTCCGGCCGCCGCCAGGGCAGTCCCCAGACCAATAGGGATCAGCCACCCCCACAGGGGCAGGGCGGCCAGCCAGGCCTCCAGGCGCAGCCCCATCAGAGGGGCGCACAGCCCCATCCACAGGGTACCTCCCAGCAGACCCAGACTGGCGGTACGTATTCCCAGGGAGAACAGCAGCAGTGCGCCCCCCAGCAGGGCGGTGGAGGAGGCCCCGCACAGAGCCAGGCCCAGGGGGAATGGGCTATTCCAAGCGGCGGCCAGATACAGGGCCAGCAGGGCCGCCGCCGTGCTGCCGAAGAGCACCGTGAACCGGGCCAGGCACATCTGGTGGAAGGAGAAGCGGAAGGTGCGCTCCAGCTCCCGCATCCGGGGCTCGTTCCGCCAGAAGTAGCGGAAGTAGAGCAGGAACAGCGGCAGAGGAGCGGCGCAGAAGGTGGCGGTAAAGGGAATGGCCAGTCTTCCAGCCAGAAGTCCGGCCAGCAGGGACAGCCCTACCGCCCCCAGAAATAGGCCGGGAGGCAGCTCGGCCAGGGCGGGTCTCAGCAGCTGTGCCGGACTCACCTTATGGGCCTGCTGGGGTAGGGAGGCCCTGAGCCACTGAATGGTCTGTGCTTGTCTATCCATACCCATCCTCCTTTAATTGCTCCGCCATGGCCCGCCGGGCAGCGGAGAGCCGCCAACGCACGGTGGAGAGGGGATTGTCCGTCATGGCGGCGATCTCCTTGGGGGTGAAGCCGTGGAAGTAATGGAGCACCGTCGCCTCCCGCTGGAGGGGCGGCAGCCTGTCCAGCGCCTGCTCCAGAGCAGCCCGGTCCAGCACCTGGCCGCTGGGGTCTGGTTCGCTCAGCTTGTCCAGCTCCTCCGGGGCGGAGGCCAGTCTGCCCTGGAGCCGGAACAGATCCACGCACTTGTGGTGGGCGATGGTGAACAGCCAGCTCTGGAAGTTGCGCCTTACAAAGGTTTTCCGGTGCCGCAGGACCGCCAGGAAGGTCTCCTGAGTCACGTCTTGAGCGTCCTGCTCCCGGCCGGTGGTGCGGAGGGCGTAGGCGTAGATCCGGGGATACCAGTGACCTACCAGCTCCTCCAGTGCGCCCTCATCACCATCAGACATTCTCCGCAATAGGGTGTCATCATGCCAGCCCATACTCCATCACCCCCTCTGTCTGGTAGTATAACGGACAAGTAGGCCCAAAAGAACAAGGTTCAGGCAGAAAATATATGTGGGTGTATCGTGCCAGTAGTCACAGACGGCAAGAAGGGGACCTGCCGTAATATTTTTATAGAAAATATCAGTTAGATATATTAAAAGGACGCCCGTAGCAATTAGCATGATTTTTTCCATTCACTGAAATAAGGCGGCTCGTATTGGGACATCCGCCCATATTCTTTGCAGACAAGATTTTGGCACATCAAATGTCAGACCGCTGCAGACACTTTTTCATGTAAGCTGCGACCTATGCTGGATAGGGCCTTATGGCAATCAAAGCATCGATTTCCCTTCACTCAGTCCTCATAATCCCCCCTGGCATGACAAGATGATAAAACAAGTACCGCGCATTCCCACTTCTTATGTACAAAAAGAAGTACGGAGCACATGTCTTTACCTCCCAGGCCTCCACTCGAAGGCCGGGGCTTCTGCTTGCCGCTGTTTCGCGGACTGCCTTCTACTCAACCTGCACACAAAGGCGCTTTTAGTTTCCCAGGAATCATTTTTTGCAATGCAATGCAGGTTTGGCAAAACCCACTGGATAACCAAAGCAGCATACTGCTCGAACAGTATTTCTGCGACATGGAAAATCGAATTTGGAAATTAAAATCGTTATGCTCCGCTTTGCATAGAATAAATTTCGATGGATTACGATTTGGAGGATATTGTGTAGACCCAGGGACACAAAGAATGGAGGACCGTAGCATGCCGCAGAAAACAATTTATGTACCGCACGCATCTTACAGGATAATAGTAGCATTAAGGCATTTTTGGGAGCGGTTTCAGAGACCAAAATCACGGAGTTCAGACGCATCTATACAGGAGATGACTGGATAGATATGTTTGGCGGTGTGGGTCAGCGTCTTGAGCCGCCTGATGCCATGATAGAGGATGGGGAGCACAACTGTTATATTATCCGGTACATGCAGGACCGGATAGAGGACCTGGAGCAATTGCGCCACTGTTACCAGAGTGCAGCAGATAGATATTATTTTGCTCGGGCCGAGAGCAGCTCAGATTTGCCAGAGCTGTATATCGTGTTCTTATGCAACTATGACTACTATGGGCTTGGCCATGCAATGTACTATATGGATGATATCTATGATGGCTATGAGATTGACAATGGGCGCCATATGGTTATACTTAACAGTCGATATCGCGTCGCAAATGCAGCACCACAGATTATAGGGGTGCTGGATAGCATCCGCGCCAAAGAAGATAGTTAGACGACAAAAAATCCGAAACGGGGCCGGGTCAGCTACACTGTCCCGGCCCCAAGATGTTTTATGAGGTGTGTGCTGAGAATTAAATAGAAACTACTGGCTGCCTGTGTTATTATATCTATCACAGAAAAAAGATTGGCAAACCAACGGAAGCAAAGACGCTTGTCTTGTGTAATTTTAAATTCACAACATTGTTTGATAGCTGCTTCGTGTTTCATTTTTGAAGAATTATATACAAGGCTGCGGTGTTGGAAAAGATTACAGATATATCTGGCCTTTTAGAATAGCGAGCTGTGATGTAGTATCGTTTCAGCAACCAATACCGCAGTTCAGATTAAAAGGATAAGTGTTAAAGAGGGAGGTGAATGTTATGTCAGATGCCAAACCTACCTTTGCTGCAGATATGAGGGATTATGATCGGATACAAGCTACCATGCATTTGATGGACGAACTTGCCAAGGGACGGATGTCAGGCGAAGAGAAGGGCTGGCTTACATCGGAGGATCTAAGGAAGCATTTTAGATCTAAGGCAAATGATCCTAAGTTATCCGACGTTGAATAAAATAACGGATAAGGAACAGGCCCAGTTTACGCATCACTCAGAATAAACTTTCTGGGCGTCGGGTATAATCCACGTTGCCGCAGTCGGCGCCACAGTTCAACTATACCCAGGTCCGGATTACACCGGCGTATATCGCGGATCAATTTCAACTCCGCCTCCGTATGCTGGTTGGGGTGGCCTTGGGGCCGCCGGATGCTACACTTCCATCCCAGAGGGCCTTCCAGAAGTAGATGTACGACCGGCTCTTGTTGTATTTCCGGCTGGCGGGCCTGATGACGCATTTCTCTGTGTATTTCATCAGAGATTGCCGGTATGCCATGTCCTGTGTTATATCTTGCTCATGAAGAAAATGGCCCCCTTTCGTTAAGCTATTGTGTCGCAACTCAACTTTAATCGATGAGGCCGTATCCTTTATTCCTTTTTTATTCAGCTGTCCAACATATATTATACTCCTACACAAAATAAAAGATAAAAGGAAAACATGTAACCGCGCTTGCAATATGCAGACAAATGAAGTATAATGAACAAAACTAAATATGAGACAGATACGATGAGAAACTTGTTTCTGAACAGGTGCTCTTTATCACAAGCCGGTGGGAATCCGGCGCGGAAGACCGTATTCGTCGAAGGACGTCAGCCGGCAGTGATCGTACATGATTAGCACCTTTTGGAACTCGTAGCCTGTTTTATATCATTGCGGCCTTTCCAGAGGGGAAGGGCCGCTTTTTTCTTTGGACAATCCAGCTTTTTGTGGCCCCTCGGCAACAGAGGGGCTGAACAAGGGAATCGGGTGAGAATCCCGGACGGTAACCGCCGCTGTATGCGTGATGTCCGCTGCTCGTCACCAAACGTGAGCCATTGGGGACGTACCCTGAGAAGGCAGAGCATGTCGGCGAAGGCAGGAAGTTCCTGCCCCAAGCGCAAGTCAGAAGACCTACAAAAAGAGACTCCGCCAGGTACGGGACGCCGTGCCTGGCAGCTGCGCGCACAGAAAAACGGCTGTGGACATCATGTCCGCAGCCGTTTTTTGCGGAGAAGGGGAGCGTATATGGAGAAACACAATAGCATGGACGGGCGGAAGGCACGGCTGATGGACCTTTTCTTACAGGAGGGGCCCCTGAGCCCGGCGGAGGAGGCCCTGTGTGGGGGCTGGACCCTGGACAGGGAGGAGGGGGCGGAGCTCTGCGCCGCCTTCACCGATGAGGAGCTGCTGGGCCTGCTGCGGGAGACCGCAGAGCGGCTGGGGCACTCCCCGGCCCAGGGGGAGGTCCACTGGCTTCTGAAGGACTATCTCCGCAGCCGGTTCCGGAACTGGCCGGGCGCCCTGCGGGCCGCCGGTCTGAGCCGCGCCGCGGGACAGGGCGGACTCCCGCCGGAGCGGGCCGCCCAGCAGGAGCGGGAGGTCCGGCAGCTGCTGGACAAGGTGGCGGCGGCGGCCAAGGCCCTGGGGCGGCTCCCTCACCCGTCAGACCTGCCCGAAGTAGGGCGCCGGCTGAGCAAGCGTTACCAGACCTGGAATCAGGTGCTGGCCGCTGCCAGCGCGGACCAGGCCGTGGCCGCCGGCCTGCGGAAGTTTGACGACCTGAGCCCAGCGGACAGGCAGCAGCTGGACCGGCTGGGGGCGCTGGCCCAGAGGCTCAACCGGGCCCCCCTGCGCAGCGAGGTGGACCCGGAGCTGCGGAGTGCCCTGGTGCGCCGCTTTGGCTCCTGGCGGAACGCCCTCTACCAGATCGGCCTGGAGCCGGTACAGCGGATCACCCCCTTTGTCAACGCCCCCCTGACCAGGGGGCAGGACCGGGCCCGGGCCGCCCACAGGGGGGACCTCTACGACTGCCACTACCGGCTGCTGCGGCCGGACCGGGAGACGGCGGCGGACCTGGCCTTTCTCCGGCAGTTGGCCGACCGGCTGGGCCGCCCGCCCCGCCGCCGGGAGGTGCCCCCCGAGATCCGCAGGCGGCTGCAGGAGGCCTGCGGCTCCTGGTCCAACGCCCTGTTCCAGCTGGGACTGGAGGGGTAGCTTTATTCCGGGAACTCCGCACAGCTCCGCTGTGCGTTTCCATCCATATGATCGCTGAAGAAAGGGAGAGTATTGATGAAGAAAAAACCGCTGTTATCCGCACTGCTGGCCGCCGTGCTGGCCCTGTCTCTCACCGCCTGCGGCGGGACCTCCGCCCCCGCCGGGTCCGGGACCCCCGCCGGCTCCGAACCCCCCGCCGCCTCGGTGGACCAGACCCGGGAGATCGTCTTTGCCGCCTCCCGTGACCAGTGCCCCGGTGAGCAGGACGCCTACTACGCCTCCATGTCCCTGGGGGTATGGGAGCCCCTGATTACCAAGGACGAGCACGGCAAGCCCGCCCCCGCCCTGGCCACCGAATGGGAGCACAACGAGGACTCCACTGTGTGGACCTTCCACCTGCGGGAGGGGGTCACCTTTTCCAACGGCACCCCCTTCAACGCCGACATCGTGCTGGCCAACTTCGACCGCATGAAGAAGGGGCCCTTCGAGTCCTCCTTCTATGGCCTGAACATCGACACCATCTATCCCGGCCTGGTCTCCTATGAGAAGACCGACGACTACACCGTGGTGCTCACCCTCTCCGAGGGCCAGCCCCTGCTGGATTACACCATGGTCAACTACGGCTCTGCCATCTTTGAGCCCTCCTGCTTCGCTGAGGACGGCACCTTCAGCGGCTTCCCCATCGGCACCGGCCCCTATGTGGTGACGGAAAACGTGCTGGGCCAGTACTGCGTGATTGAGCGCAACGACAACTACTGGGGCACCCCCGGCATCGCCCAGACCTTCCGCTTCAAAGTCATCCCCGACGCCGAGACCCGCTATACCGCCCTGCGGGCCGGTGAGGTCCAGGGCCTGTGCGATCTGGGCGCCATCTCGCCCGCCCAGGCCGCGGAGATCGACGGCGACCTGGCCTACAACGTCTCCGTGGGCGATTCCGGCATCACCCACTTCCTCAACGTCAACGGCGGGGCCTTCCCCTTCAACGACGTGCAGATGCGGGAGGGCCTGTCCCTGCTGCTGGACCGACAGACCATCATCGACAGCTTCTACAACGGCTACGGCATCGCCGCCGGAGGCTTCCTGAACTACACCTCCCCCTTCTATGAGGAGCAGCCTGTCCAACACGACCCGGAGAAGGGGGCCCAGCTCATCCGCGAGGTGGTGGGGGACCAGGCGGTGGAGCTGCGGTTCCTGCTGCCCGGCGTGGACGCCAACCGCTACCCCTATCAGGAGGAGGCCGAATACATCCAGGCCCTGCTGGAGAACATCGAGGGCACCAACATCAAGGTCAATATCCAGCAGATGGACTGGGGCCCCTGCAAGGACGAGATGAAGGCGGGCAACTACAGCATGTGCCTGAAAATCCAGGGCCTGCCCTCCGCCAACCCATTCTCCCTGTTCAAGGGCTTTTTGTACAGCGAAGGCAGCACCAATATCAACTACGGCCTGGGCTACCATAACGACCACGTGGATGAACTCATTGAGGAGGCGTCCACCTGCCTGGACGCCGACCGGCTGACGGCCATCTACAAGGAGCTCCAGGAGATCTCCGCCGAGGACTTCCCCAACATCCCCGTGCTTTACTCCCAGGAGGTGGTGGCCTCCTCCAGCGACATCACCGGCTATCAGGCCACGGTCTACGGCCTCACCGGCTTCACCCAGGTATGCTGGGCCAAGTGACCCATACGCAAAAAACAAGCCCCCGTCCCACGGCGGGGGCTTGTTTTCCATACCTGATGCACACTGTAAAGGGGGTGGACCATGACCATTCTGAAGTACATTGGTCGCAGGCTGCTGGTGCTCATTCCGGTGCTGGTGGGCATCTCCCTGGCGGCCTTCCTGCTGGGGCGGCTCGCCCCCGGCGATCCGGTGGACGACGCCCTGTTCCGCATCGGCATCGAATTTCCCACGGAGGCTGACCGGGCGGCCATGCGCACCGAGCTGGGGCTGGACAAACCTCTGCCCGCCCAGTATCTGGACTGGCTGAACAACGTGCTCCACGGCGACCTGGGCCAGTCCTACACCGGAAACAAGGACATCGCCAGTGAGCTGCTCACCCGCCTACCCATTACCCTGAAGGTCTCCCTGGCCGCCATGCTGGTGGCGGTGGCCTTTGGCGTGGGGGGCGGCGTGCTCATGGCGGCCTGCCACGGCACATGGCTGGATGCCGTGCTCAAGGGGCTGTCCACGCTGTTGCTGTCGGTGCCCGGCTTCTGGCTGGCCCTGTTTCTCATCACCCTGTTTGCCGAGTGGCTCCACCTGCTGCCCACCAGCGGCCTGGACCGGGGGCTGGCCTCCCTGGTACTGCCTGCGGTGGCCCTGTCCGCGGCAAATGTGGGTTCCACCTCCCGGTTCACCCGGGGGAACATCCTTGCTCAGCTGGGAGAACAGTATATCGTGGTGGCCAACGCCAAGGGACTGTCTCAGCGGGCGGTGATGGTGGGGCACGCCTTCCGCAACTCTCTGGTGCCCATCATCACCTTGATGGGCAACTATTTCGGCGGGATTTTGGGAGGGAGCACCATCATCGAAAACATCTTTGCCATCCCCGGTCTGGGCAGCTATGTGCTCTCCGCCATCCAGAACCGGGACTACCCGGTGATCCAGGGCTACGTGCTCATCACCGGCACCACCTTTGTGCTCATCACGCTGGCCATTGACCTGCTCTATCTGGCGGTCAATCCCAAAATCCGTCTGCAGGGGGGAGAGGCATGACAAGGCGCAGAAAGCAGAAGATCCAGCTGGCGGCCGTCTGTTTCATCTTGGCGGCCATCGTTCTCATGACCATCTTTGCCCCCTGGCTGGCCCCCTACGATCCCCTGGAGGTGCATATGGAACTCCGGCTGCTGCCCCCCTGCTGGGCCCACCCCCTGGGCACCGACGCCCTGGGCCGGGACGTGCTCAGCCGGGTCATTTACGGCGGCAGAGCCTCGCTGCTGCTGGCTGTGGTGGCCACGGCCTGTTCCATGTGTATGGGACTGGCGGTGGGCGTGGCCGCGGGCTACTGCGGCGGGGTGGTGGACGGCGCCATCACCGCCGTCTCCAACATCTTTCAGGGCCTGCCCGGCATGGTGCTGATGATCGCCCTGGTGGGGGTCATGGAGCGGGGCAACAAAAGCATCATCCTGGCCCTGGTCATCACCTCCTGGGTGGGTTTCTCCCGCCTGGTGCGGGGGGAGGTTCTAAAGGTTAAAAGCGAGCTGTATGTGGAGAGCATGCGCTGTCTGGGGGCGGGGCACCTGCGCATCATTCTCCGCCACGTGCTGCCCAATATCCGCACCAACATCATCATCCTGTTTACCACCCGGATCGGACGGGTGGTGTTGTCGGTGGCAGGCCTGAGCTATCTGGGCCTGGGCATCCAGCCCCCCACCCCGGACTGGGGCGAGATGGTCAGCGGCACCGCCCGCCGGTATTTCCGCAGCGCTCCCCACCTGCTGTGGGCGCCGGGTATCTGCATCATCCTGCTTACCCTGTCGGTCAATCTGTTGGGGGATCTGCTGCGGGACAGGATGGACGTCAAACAGGATTCGGTGAAGGAGCTGTGAGCATGGTACCTGATATTGAAATCCAGAACCTGTCGGTGTGCTTTGACACCGCCCGGGGGCCGGTCTATGCCGTCCGGGACCTGTCCACCACCTTCTGGGCCGGGCGCATCTCCGGGGTCATCGGGGAGAGCGGCAGCGGGAAGAGCGTCATGGGCATGTCCCTGCTGCGGCTGTTGCCCAATACCGCCCGGGTGACGGGCAAGTGCTTCTTCGGTCAGGAGGAGCTCTACTCCATGCCCCTGCGGCAGCTGCGCAAGCTGCGGGGGGCGGCCATCGGCCTCATCCCCCAGAACCCCAATGCGTCTCTGGACCCGGTGATGAAGCTGGGCCGCCAGCTCACCGAGTCCATCACCACCCACGGGCGGCGGAACCGGAGAGAGGCAAACCGGCAGGCGGCAGAAATGCTGCGCCGGTTCGGGTTTGAGGACCCGGAGCGCATCCTGGGGCAGTATCCCTTTCAGATGAGCGGCGGCATGAATCAGCGGCTGGTATCCGCCCTGGGACTGGCCTGCCGCCCGGGCTGGGTCATCGCCGACGAACCCACCAAGGGCCTGGACGCGGTCATCCGCAATCAGGTCTATTCCGTCCTGCGCCAGATCTATACTGAGTACCACAGCAGCATGATCGTCATTACCCACGACCTGTCTCTGGCCCGCCGGTTGTGCGACGATATCCGGGTGCTCTACATGGGGCAGATCATTGAGCAGGGGACGGCGGAGGAGGTGATGGACCGGCCCAGGCACCCCTATACGGCGGGGCTGATCCACGCCCTGCCCAGCCGGGGCATGGTGCCCATACCGCCCCCGGACCCCAGGCGGCTGGAGCACACCGGCTGTCCCTTCTATCCCCGCTGCCGCCAGGCGGGGGAGCGGTGTGGCCGGGAGAAGCCGGGAGACTATCCGCTGCCTGAAGGCGGGAAGGTGAGGTGCTTTCTCTATGCGTAACGTGCTGGAGCTGGAAAAGGTCAGCCGGGTCTTTTCCAGCGGTGTATTTCGGACCCGCACCATCCGGGCGGTGGATGAGGTGAGCTTCGCCCTGGAGAAAGGGAGGACCTTCGGGCTGGTGGGCAACAGCGGCTGCGGGAAGACCACCCTATCCCGTATGATCACCCGGGTGCTCAGACCCACCAGCGGGCGCATCTGCTTTGAGGAAAGGGATGTGGCCGCCTTTGACCGCAGACAGCGCAAAACCTATCACCGCCGCGTGCAGGTGATCTTTCAGAATCCGGAGGGCTCGCTGGACCCCTCCATGCGGATCATGGACAGCCTGCTGGAGGTCATGGCCATCCACCATCTGGGGGCGGGAAAAGAGGACCGCATGGACAAAATCCAGACGGCGCTCAGACAGGTGGGACTACCCGATTACCTGCTCTCCCGCTATCCCCACCAGATCAGCGGGGGAGAGGGCCAGCGGCTGGTGATCTGCCGGGCCCTGCTGCTGGAGCCCGAGGTGCTGCTGCTGGACGAGCCCACCTCCATGCTGGACGTGTCGGTGCAGGCCAGCATCATGAATCTGTTGCGGGACTTGCAGCAGGAGCTGGGTCTTACCTATCTCTACATTACCCACGACATTGAACTTTTGGGGTGGATCAGCCACACTATCGGTGTGATGCAGCGTGGACGGCTGGTGGAGGTGGGCAGCCGGGAGCAGGTGATGGAGGCCCCGGTACACCCCTACACCAAGGAGCTGCTCTATTCCTACACCCACTGGGAGGGAGGTGCCCAACCGTGAAGGAACGCGTACCCATCCCCGACTTTGCCCGGCGGTGGGCGGAGCATGTGGCGGCCAGCACCTCGCCACGCATGACGGATGACCGGGCTGAGCAGGACTTCTGGCGGACCTTCATTCGGAAGAAGGTCTATGCCCCCGAGCCCTCCGCCCTTCAGGTGCTGGCGTATCTGCGCCCCCTGCTGCGCGCCCACGGGGTGGAGACCGCCCTGGAGCTGGGCCCCGGCTGGGGCAGCTATACCATAACGCTGGCGGAGCTGTGCCGGGAGGTGGCCTGTGTGGACATTTCACGGGATGTGCTGGATTTTGTCCTCCGGGCGGGGGCGGAGCGGGGGCTGACCAACCTCTCCGCCTTCCACGCCAAGTGGGAGGACTTTACCCCGGAGAGGCGGTACGACCTGGTCTTCGGCTACAACTGCTTCTACCGCCAGGCCGACCTGACGGACTGCTTCCGGCGGATGGACCGGGCCGCCAATAAACTGTGCGTGGTGGGCATGAACACCGGCCTGGCCACAGCCTGGATCCACGAACTGGATGAGGTGGGAGGGCAGGTAAATTGGGAGTGGAAGGATTACATTTATTTCGTGGGTGTCCTCTACCAGATGGGCATTGATCCCAATGTGGCGGTGTTACCCTTTGAAAAGGAGATCTCCTATCCCGACACCGATGCCCTGGTCCGGGGGGAGTGCGCCCGCTGTGCCCCCGGGACGGTGGATGATGAGACGGCCAGGGAGATCCTGTGCCGCCATTTTGTGTGCACCCGGGAGGGCGGCTGGCGGGCGACGGTGCGGTATCACAGCGGCGTGGTGTGGTGGAGGCCCACTGGGCAGCAGCGGGGATGAGTACCACCGCCCGTTTGATCGGCAGGACGGATGGCGGGCCCGATATTTTTAAAGAATATAATAACATATGACCCTCATACAGTAATGCCTCTGCGGTAACGATATTTGAGACTTATATACAAAGAAAACAAGAAAGGTGCGCCATGTACCGTTGCCCGGGCCGACCTGGCCCCGGCTTAGACTTCCGGCCCGACATTTGTTTGTTGCTATCAACATCCGGCGTCGAGCAGAAACCCTAAATGAGAGGGGGGATGGGGGCTCTGCAAAAGGAAACTCCCCGCCAGCTTTTCTTTGTATTTAAGAAGGAGAACTAAGGGTTTTGATTGGGGACACATTGTAACTACAAAGGTTGTATTTCGGAGGTTCATGTGATAGATTATTTGAGCAAAGGGGGTAGATGTACCATGGATAATACCGTGTCGGTGCCTAAGGAAGTCCGCGAGCAGATTGAAAATATCTATGCCCAAAGCGGACTCTCCTTCACCCAGACTATCAATGCTGGGGGGCCTCCCTTCCCCGTAAACGAGAGTAATGGCGGGTATATGAAGGCAAATGCCATGAAACAGTTGCTTGTGGAACTGGAAGCGGGTAAGAATTCTGGAAACCTAATCGATGCAGATACTGCCTGGCAGATAATTGAGGGTGTTGCGCAATGAGGATACTCTATCGACCGGCAGCGATTGAAGATATCCGAAGAACACTTGACTATATATCGGATACGCTCAAAAATCCCCAAGCTGTAAAACGATTAGTTGAGTGATGCCGTCAAGAATAGCAATTTGAGCGAGGAAGAGTTCCTTGCCCTTGTCAAAAAGGGGCAGAAGAACACCTGATCCATTAGAAGCCCCGGGCGAAAATCTGGGGTTTTCTTATATACAAAGAAAAGATGCTGACCAGGACCATCCTCCTTTGCTCCTTAGCTGCCCTGGATATGCCTGCTGCCCGATACTGTGACGCCAGGTTCCAGAATTGCCCTTTGGTTCCCTAAATATTATTGCTGTAGGCCATCCGCTTTGTCCGCACAATTGAGTATGATATAAACAAAGGAAAGTATGAAACCCTGAAAGGAGTCCTTGGATATGGCAAAGTCTGCGAACCTATATGCGCGCATTGAACCTGAGATCAAGGAGCAGGCGGAGGCCATTCTTCGTGATCTGGGTATCACGGCGTCCAATGCCATCACTATGTTCTATAAACAGATTATCCTCCAGCGCGGGATGCCCTTTGCGGTGGAACTGCCGGAGCATCCGCTGGATATCAGCCGCATGACCGGCCAGCAGCTGGATACGGAGCTGAAAAAAGGATATACACAGATGAAGACGGGCCAAACCATCCCGGCAAAACAGGCATTTGACGAGCTGCAGAAAGAACTGGGCGTATGAGCTATTGAGGTGATGCTGACTCCGGAAGCAAAGCACGACCTGCGGGTTATGACAGTGGACAACTATCTGGTGTTTTATATATCCCAGATCACCAGGCAAAGACCGTTGCGGTGCTACGTGTTGCTTATGGTGGCCGTGCTGAAGAGCATAGGCCGCCTTTTCTTTTGCGTTTTTCAACTTAGCTGGCCAACAGAGAAAGCTGTGGAATGCTGACTGCCAGGGTTTGCAACTGAAAACTTTGAAGACCGAGCGGGCAACTGCAAACTTGAAACAACTTGAGCACGCTGAGCTCGAATGGCGCACAATGAGAACGCAATGATGCTTTGGCCAGTATATAGCGCGATTTTATGCGTTTCATATTACCCTTGGAGGAAAGCACATACGTAACAGCGCAGGATCAGAGACGGTTTATGATACTTTTGGGTAGTAAAAGTCTTTCATCCGAGATAGGATTTGACGTTTTGGCAAAATAGTATGCAGAGGGTGGGGCGACGGGCCAATATGCGCAAAATAGGGACATAATATGGGAGTAATATGCGGGGAGAACAGCCAGAGATTTTTACAATATGCAGATAATATGGCGATAATAGTCACAATATGGATTAAATATAGCAATAATATGCTGAAAATATAATGATAATATGAAACGTTTGCTTGGATCGATTGCACCGTTGATTAGAGGCATCGTGCCTGTGGCCATGGGCAGCACAAAGGGGGGGCTTGGCGTGAGAAAATTTATTTTTTCTCCTTTTCTTTGTATATAAGACGATGGAAGGCAGGCTATGCTGTGCTGGAAAATCAGATTTGATTGTGATGTACAGGTACTATATACAGAAACTTATAAATAAAGAGGTAAAATTATTTTTTAATGCTTTATAGCTATCTTTGCTCCGTTCTGCTTGCTCTATAGTACTTTTTACGAACAGTGTTTCCGTGTGTTCCGAGTGGCACTGTGTCTGAAAATGTGGTCAGAGTAACGCATTGGGAGGCAGTTTATAACCACATCTTTCAGGATGGTTTTAGCACAGTGTTAGCAAAGATTACTTCAGGCATCTTGGGAACATCATACCATGCCCCCGGTGTGTTTCACCGGGGGACTTATTTTTGGGAACAGGCTTGCATTTCAATTGAGTTTCGCTATAATACAAATAAAGACTATTTTTTAATTTTGTATTTTATTAGGGGGTGACGGCTTGTGGCAAGAAAGGCGTATTCCGATGAGGAAAGGGAACTGGTAAAGGAGGCCCTGATGACCACCGTGATCCAGTGTATCGTGGATCGGGGCCTGATTCACAGCAGTATTGATGTTCTGTGCAGAAAAGTGGGGATCTCCAAGACCTTCTTCTACAGTTTTTTCGCATCCAAGGAGGAACTGGTGCTCCACGCCCTGCGATATCAGCAGCCCAGACTGCTGGACTATGCCCGAAAGCTGATGGAAGCCCCCGGACTTAGTTGGCGGGCAGGGGTGGAAACCTTCCTGAAAAACTGCTGCTACGGGTCCAAAAGCGGAGTCGCTGTTTTGTCCATCGAGGAGGAGCAGCAGGTGCGCCGCTGCCTTTCCGAAGAGAATTTTCAGGCCTTCCGACAGGACCAGGTCAGTTTTTATGGGAAACTGCTGGCCATCTTTGGCCTCCCCACAGACGGCATTGACCCCCGGCTGTTCGGTAATCTGGCTCTGGCCATGATGATGGTGCACAAGGCCATTCCGGACACTATGCCCTTCCTGTTTCCAGAGGTGGCGGAGGATATGGTGGAGTTCCAGGTCAGGGCTCTGGTGGACGAGATGGAGCGGGTAAAAGAGGATGTGCGGTAGGTGAACGCAAATGGATAGAGATCAGTACCTATGTCCAAACGGACGGGAAATACAGCAGAATATCGTCAGGCACAGAACCTTGGGATACAGGTCCTGGTTCTGTGCGGCCTTTTCGCGCCCTGCGTCAGCCTGTCCAAGTGACAGGGTGTCGCGGGGCATTTTTTATGGTTTGGAAAGAGGTGGCCTGATATGAGTTTACCAAAACGAAATAGTGCGGACGGGCGCTGTTACTGGATGAAGCCCGAGGTGCAGGAGGAACTGCAACCGCTCTTTGACCAGTGTATCCAGGATGCCATTGACGGGAGAATCACGCGGCTTGATTCCCTCTGGCCGCCGGTAGTGGTCAGCAGCGAAGGCGCACCCTTTGAGGTGCACGCTCTGGTGAGAAAATGGACCGAAGCGCAGCAGGCCGAGACCCTTGACGCGGAAAAGGCCATTGCTTTCAGCGAAAACCTGCGCCGCCAGAGCCGGTGGGGTGAAATTGACTACTATTTACTTGGCCTGTTGGAACAGGAGCTGCAGGAGAAGTATTTTGTCGTGACCGGTCGTGAAGATGACCACCGCTGGAATCGGGAGTATTCCCTGAAACCAGGTATCCGTGCAGAGGAGGTCCCGGAGCCGCTGCTGCGTTTTGCCTGCTATGTGGCGGTGAGCTATAAAGTGTATGGTTTGGACTTTGAGTATCTGGACACCAATTACCTCTTTGGATTGGTGGAGAAAGTCCGTCCGGATATGGTGAAAAAGCTCCGGGAAAATGGAACCGGCAGGCTACCGATCTCTCTGCAAAAGAGGAAAACAGAGCACTTCACCGCATCGGCCAACGATGCCTTTGCTGCAATCCGTATTACTGCCAGGGACAATACGGAGGAATGCTGCCGTGAAGTGCTGAACTACCTGTGTGAGCTTCTGGAGCAGGAGGATTTTCCCCGCAGCTATGCGGTGGAGTTCAAAGGACCGGAAAAGAGGTATCTTCCCATCACAGGTCTGCCCAAAAAGGGAGTAAACCAGCTCTTTGCCTGTGCCGTGCAGTACCCCGGCCTCCACCCCCTGATGGAACGGTACGCCCGGCTTGCCATGCGGCAATATGAGCAGTACACCAATCTCAGCGATGAGCAGTGCGCGCTCCCCGGAAGTTTTGCCGTGTTCGCTCTGGGAATGCTGGGGCAAGAGTGGCGGCAGCTGGTATGGGATTATCTCGATCTCTGTGATGATGAGCACTCCCACTTACAGGAAAAATTCCTCCGGGAGTATGTGAAACAGTTCGGATTTACCGCCGATACCGTCCCTGTATTTGTCCGTGGGGTGCTGTCCATGCAGAACATGAAGTATTCCAAGGACTATGCCGCGTGGATGGCAAACGCAGAAAGCCTGGACGCTCTGCTGGAGGCAAAAATCCACCTGTCTGAGATCGTTCCAAGCGGTTTTTCCTCCGACGAGGATGACGATGATGACGAGGAACCCGCCGAGGAAATAGAAGCCAGCCCGGAGGAAGTGCTGCAATACGCATGGGAAACGGTCTGCTATGTGATCTGGGGCAAAGCCAGCGCCAAGGGTGGTCAGAAAGTGGTGGAAGCAGCTTCAGAGGAACTGAAAGAACGGTATTCGGAAATTTTTCAATAGAATGTCAGGAGAATTCGGATGAGTGAAGTAAGCTATTCAAATGTACCTCCCATGATGGCTGCCATCAAAAGTGGTGACATAGAGGCGATTCGTTCCTTGCTTCATGCAGGGCATTCTCCCAATGAGCCGCAGTGCTATCAGGTAATGATTGGAGAGTGGCCGCGGGATGGCGAAGCCTCTCCACTGGAATTGGCTGTGCTGGAAAATCGGATGGACATGGTGCAGCTCCTGATTGAATGCGGAGCAGATTTGACCCATAACCCGGAAGAATTGCTTTGTGGTTCCCTGCGCAGTCAAGACCTGGCCCTGTTTTCCTTTTTGGTAGATGTGGGAGTCAGAATCCCCGCAGCGCAAAGGGATATATGCAGGCTGTTTCTCCACTTGGTGGATCGGGATGACCCTAATGTACTCCCCATTTTGAAAAGGATGAGCATGGATTTGAAACAATACGGCGGTGAAGCCCTGCGCAGTATGGCGAGCCATGGAAATCAGCTGCTGGTGGAGTATCTGATTCAAAACGGGGCGGACATCAACTATCACAAGCCAGATATGGTGTTTCCCTACGCTTCGACTCCTGTCACTGAAGCTGCACGGCACAACGATTTTCCTATGGTGCGCTGGCTTGTGGAGCAGGGTGCGGATATCACCATCCCAGATAAATACGGTGACCGGCCCTACACCGTAGCAGTGCAGAACAAAAATCAGGAAATGGCCGCCTACTTAAAAGCTCTGGAGCCGGAGGAATGGCACAACGAACAGGAAAAGGCGCGTCAACTCATGCCTTACAAGCTACCTGCCAAGCTGGTGGAATACTTAAAGACCGGCCCCTTGCGTCTGGAATTTCCAGAGTGGGAGCTGGTGAAATGGGCGGAACTGTACCCCTACATGGATGTGCAGGAGATGACCTGGAAGCGGAAAAAGCTGCTCTCTCTCATGGCGAAAATGGATAATTACAGCGACTATTTGCTGCTGTGGAGTCCCAGAGATAAGAAACTCTGGTATCTGGACATTGAGCATGAGGAGTTTCATCCGTTAGCCAAATGGGAGGCATTTATCGCTGATCCCGGAAAATATCTTAATGGAATGATTGAGGGCGAGTTTGAGGAATAAGGAGAGAACGCAACATGGAACAGGCATATTGCACCGCAGTTTTCTGGCGCAGCGGAGAAAAGATTGATCTGAATGGACTAAAACCAAATGCGGTACGGTGTCTGTCTGTGACGGGAGAGCGGAAGGTGAACCTGTCCTTCCTGCGAGATTATCCCAATCTGGAGGAACTAACCCTAATGGAAAAGTGTGAGGGTGTAGAAGTTCTCTCCGAGCTAAAGCAGCTTCATACACTGTCCCTATGGCTGTCGGCCTCTGTTTCCTGGGACAATGTTTCTCTCCCCGGTCTGCGTGTCCTCCACCTGCGTGGGGAAAAGAATGGCGACATCACCCCACTTCTCACCAGCATTACCTATCTCCATTTGGAGGAAATGCGGAAAACGGAAGATCTTGCCCCTTTCCTGACTCCAGCGACCCGGCTTCAGAAACTCTATCTCCAGTCACTCCCAGCTGTGCAGGAACTACCGGCTCTGGATGGGCTTCCTTCCCTTTATGCCCTGAAACTCTATGAGCTGCATAAACTAAACGATTTATCCGCCCTCTCTCACAGCCATTTGCGCTACTTTGCCGCCTCTCTGATCGGGGATAAACTCTCCGCCCAGGCGCTGGCAGATGCTGTGATGGCGATTCCCAATCTGGAGGCAGCTGCGCTCCAGCTGGCGGATCACTCCGAGCGGCGCTATGGCGGTGTCCAAAAAGCCTTTGCCGCCGCTGGGAAGTCCCCGCTGCTGTGGGAGGAAATCAGTGCTTTGACCACATGGCTGTCGCTATGATGTAGGAAATGGGAAAAGGAGAAACTACCTATGGCAGAGTTCAAACAAATCATAGATGATGCGCTGGGCATTCTGAAATTTGACGGAGCCGTACAGGACACTCTGGCGGAACTTCGAGAAAAATGGGGCGCACAGGTCCCGGCGCTGCTGGATGAACGCTTTGATGCCGTTGGCGTTCAGTATATGAAACTATCCCATGAAAAAGGGGCGGCAGCGTTGGGACAGGAACTTTCTACCTTCGGCTGGGCACTGTATAACCTGGACGATGAGGACGAGTATCTGTTTGCCTTGATCCCAGAGGAAGAACGCAACGAATGGGAACGCTACTGCAAAAAGCAGGGGCAATATTGCCACCTGATGAAACAGCAAGGGCGAAAATGGGGCGACCATGCCAAGGAGCAGGACCCTGGGAAGCTGATGCCCTGCGAGGAATACATACTTCAGGATGAGTACGATTATTTCTTCAATTCTCTGGCGGGTGATTTTGCGGTGGGTGAATGGAAAAACCAGGATGCAGAAGAATGGAAAAACGGCTGTGTGGCCGACCTGCGCCACCGTCCGCCGCAAGTAATCCGCTCCCACAGCTTGCCGCACCTTGGGTGCCTTACCTATTCCGCGGAACATGAACTCTATGCCGCGTCCAGAGCCGCTGGTAGCGGGACTATTGGCCGGGCATTACTGAGCAAGAATCCAGCCGCCCTCAACTGGGCCGAGCCGTCCCCCATTGGATATGACGGTCCACCCCGGACCCTCTGCTGGGCGGACCATTCCCTCTGGGTGGGTGATCCCACCAACGCTACACGGATTGAACTGACTGACCAGGGTACCTGCCAGGATGTGAAAAACTGGATTCTGCCGGAAGATGGATGGAGCACCAAATACCATTGCGGCATCGTGGCAGACGGTCTGGGCCGGGTCTACTTTTCCAACGAGTGGTACAAGGGGCAGATTTACCGCTGGGAAAACGGCAAGGTAACAAAACATCCCTTCTCTCTGGATGGATACGACCATCTCTCCGAGACCGTTCCCGTTCCCGGCACAGGCCGCATTACCATGATCCACGCAGTCAGTGGCAAGGGGCGGATGGAAGAATGCCTGCTGGAACTGGATATGGACACCGGGCGGTGCCGAATTGCCCCCCTGACTGGAATGGGCGAGGGGCTGAAACTTCGCTGGTTTACCGGGGACTGGCTGCTGGTGCAGGGAAATGGCGAAATCCTCTCCGATGACTTTGCCCAGCTCATCAATAGGAACACCCGTGAAGTGCTGCGTCTCCGTCCGGGAATGTTCGGCGGGGAGAAAATGCAGCACATTGGAATACTCACCGATGGCACGGTGGTCATCGTCACCCGACGGGATAGGGTTGGGCCGGTGTTTCGTTATCCCATCGACTTCTGGGGTTTCCTTCGGACGGCAAACAAGCCCAAAAAGCTGGAATGGCGGGAGTACAAAGAAGTGTACCCGAATCTGCCCATCTTTCTACCGTCCAAGGCCACGGAGCGAAAAATCATTCTCAAAAAAGACAGCCTGACCATCCTGGGGTTGGTATTTACGCCGCCGTTTACCCTTTCGCAGCTGGCGGAAAAGCTGGGGCCCGCCCGCATTGCCCTGCAAAATGGAACGCGGAAAAGCCCCATGACTGGCCGGGAGAGTCCCTATACCCAGGCCCTTGCTTTGTGGGACGAGCTTGGACTCCAGGGCTGGTTGGATGAAGATGAGCAGACCATCAAAACCCTTGGTGTCCGGGTAACGGCACAGGGAGAGTATGCGGTCCGGCAGACATTTGACGGAGCGGTTTGGATCGGGTCCAAGGACTACCGGGAGGCCAGCTGGAAGGATTTCGCCGGATTTGCCCATACCCTCCAATTAGGCGGCTTTACCGTTTATACCCGTTTGCCGGGTCCTGTTCCAGAGGAGCAGTCAGCGCAGAAAGCAAAGCTGGAGGCCCTCTCCGCCATGGTGCAGATCAGCTGGAAAGAGCCAGAGAAAAAGACGGCGAAGGCGCAGAAATACAAGGTATCCAAGCCGACGGAACCAGTACTGCACTTTGATACCTTCAACTTCAAGCTGGCGGTCATGGAAGTCCTGATGTACGAGAAAGGCTTACTGGCTCCTAAACTGGATGCCCATGAGTTTGCCAGAGAGTATAGCCGACGCAAGATCGACATTGACGCGGAAGGGTATGAACCCATCCCAGAGATTCGGAAGTGGCTGGAGAAATACCCTGTCCCGGAGCGGCTGGCCCTGGAGGTGACAGAGATCGAGATGGATGGCGGCAGCGAGATTTATACCCAGCTCTGTCCGTTCTGGGATGGTGAGGATGGAGCCTTTGATCTCAACACCATTACTGAGGCGGAACTGCGCCAGTTTCCCAATCTCAAGCATATGACCCTCATGTCCTCCAAGCCGGAACAGGTGCTGCCGGTTTTGGAACGGTGCGGTATCAAGGCAGACTTGCTGTGAGGTGCGCTGCTATGAATGAAAAACTATTTCGCCCACAATTTGATACATTGAAACTGGCCGATAAGCTCTGGCTGATGCAGACGCTGGCGGCTCGTTATCATTTGACATTCAGGGAACTATACGCCTTTTCCCGCTGGGGGCAACGCTGCACCACCGGCCTGTTTGAAAAAGGTGGCCGGGAGTTTGTCTTTGTCCCGGGCGATACCGTAACGCTTGGCTGGGAGAGCTTTGTCCAAGGAATGGACAAGGCCAACCAAGAGGAACTGGCGGATATGTTTGCGGAAATCGAATATGAGGGCACTGCGGAGGAATTTCTCCGGCAGGGCATGGCCCCGGTACGCCAGGTGACCATCGGCCCCATGTTTGTGGGCAGAAAACTGGAGGAGATCGGCTGGGAAAGCGTACCCATGAACGACCCACGCATCACCGCCCACCCTGACTGGCTGAAGAACTTGCAGAAGTGGGCGGGCCGGAGCGGCCAGAGCTTTGAAATACACGAAACTTTCCGCTTTGAACGCAATGGTGATAGCTGGCGAGCGTGGCTGTGCCATCCAATGACCTACCTGGAGTTTCAGCGATCCCTGTTGTGGGAGCTGGCAGCCAGCCTTCCCACGCCGGATGAGTGGGCCTATCTGTGCGGAGGAGGATGCCGCACCCTGTTTCCCTGGGGCGATGGGCTGGATTACTCCATGCATCTGCACCACTTTGAAAGCGAGGAAGATCAGGGCAAGCCATACGACATGGAGCAGCCCAACTTCTTTGGCCTGTCTATTGCCTACGACCCCTATCAGCGGGAGCTGGTAGAGGGGAAAATATTGACCACCTGCGGCGGCGACGGCGGCTGTAATATCTGCGGTGGCATGGGCCCTTTGCTTGGATATTTACCCTGTTCCCCTCACTGTAAACCGGAGGTTCGGGAGGATAACGGGATTCACAATGACTACGACTTTTTCCGTCCTGTTATCCGGGTGCAGACATCCGGGTGGAGAATGGTATCCTCCGAAGATGAGAGGTGATAGTATCAGATGATCGAAGCAATTACGAAAATCCACACCACTTCTTCTTCGGTTACATTTGTATGTGGCAATGTAGCCATGATTGGAAACGGTGAGTTTCGGGCTTCATCAGGAAAAGTGGATGGTTTTATCCTGTATGCCGACACCTTGCGGTATGAAAACGGGGCGAAGCTCTCACGGGATGAACAGGAAAATTTGAAGTGCCTGTATCAGCACTTTGTATTGAACCGTGAAGATTTCATAGACTGGGATATTTGAATGATAATTTACGGTAAAACAACAACCATATAGAGAACCGAAATAAGGAGGTACGGATATGGAATTATTGGAACAATGTCAGCAATGGTTTGAACAGGATGAAGCGCAGAAGGTAATTGATACCCTGGAAGCGATTCCTGCCGAGGAGCGCACCCCGGAACTGGACAGCGAATTGGCCAAGGCATATATAATGTCCCGCTGCCTGCGCCAATGATTGCATATCGGAGTAACCACTGCGGTGGAGTGCGTCCAGTGCACACCGGATAGCAGTGGCACCCCTACGCTTATCTAATCTCCAGATCAGAGGCCACTTGCCGGTCTGCTGATACATGTAGGTAGCCCATCCCACACATGGGCCAACGGATATGTCATAGCGTAGCCAATATGCCGCATCATCCTGTCTGACTGCAAGGATTTTTGTACGGTAGATTCCGTCCATTGGGATTTGAGGTGGATACATTATAGTTACCTACCTTTAACAATCGTAGATTTGAGTTTATAATACGCAAGTCGGCTCAAATCTATTGGCGGGCAGTTCTTCCATGCTCTGGTACTACTTATGGCTTGTAAATTGGGCAAGAAAGTGCTATAATACTTTAAAAAGAAACGGATTTCCCTTAGGTACCATGTGCTCATCCCTCCGCAACTAAGCACATTGTCCCCCAATAATGACTCCCACAAGAGTCCGAGGAAATTCGTTTCCCCGGGCTCTTTTTTTATTTCTTTTTGCTTCTTTGCCCGGTTTCTGGCTTAATTTAGTTCAATTTTGAACTTTTGGAGAAAAAGATGGGGCGAGCGTCCGGCGGTCAAAATGGTCGGACAAACGACCAGGTTGGAAGGGGACGATCACAAATTGCCGCCGGCGCTTGACGCTTCCCTGACACATACAGAGGGTCCGTGGCAGGCAGCTGCCGCGGACCCTTTTTCAATGCCCGCTATTGAGGGTCCGGCGGATTCCTGATATAATATGAAGAAAACACCTGTTCTAATAAGGGGGGAGCTGGATGACGGATATTCTGGAGGGCCTGAACCACGCCCAGCGGGAGGCGGTCACGTCCACCGAGGGCTTTGTCCGGGTCATTGCGGGCGCGGGCTCCGGCAAGACCCGGGCGCTGTCCCGCCGGTTTGCCTATCTGGTCAATGAGCTGGGCATCCTGCCGGGCAACATCCTCTGCGTCACCTTCACCAACAAGTCCGCCAACGAGATGCGCCAGCGCATCCACCAGCTCACCGGGGACAACGACACCGGGTACATCAACACCTTCCACGGCTTCTGCGTCTCCGTCCTCCAGGAGGACAGCCACGCGGTCCAGTACCCCAAGAGCTTTCTGGTGCTGGACAATTCCGACATTGACGCCATGCTTCAGATCATCTACGAGGAGCGGGGGCTGACCCTGCGGGACATGACCTTTGCCGCCGCCCGGGATATGATCGAGAACTACAAGCTGTTCCGGATGCCGGACTACTATAAGGACATGATCAATCTATCCCTGGACACCCTGAAGGAGAAGTATCTCAGCGCTGAAAAGACAGGGGACATCATTTTCTACGGCTACCTCTACCAGGAGAAGAAATGCTTCGGCCTGGACTACAACGACCTTATCAAATTCTCTCTCTACATCTTCCAGGAGCACGGGGACATCAAACTCAAGTGGCAGCAGCGGCTGGAGTACATCATGATCGACGAGTTCCAGGACATCGACCAGCTCCAGTACCAACTGATGGAGGTGCTCTGCGGCTACCATCAGAACCTGTTCATCGTGGGGGACCCGGACCAGACCATCTACACCTGGCGGGGCGCAGACGTGAAGTACCTGCTGGAATTTGACCGACGGTTTCCCAACGTGAAAACCATCATGATGATGGAGAACTACCGCTCCACGCCGGAGATTCTGGCGGCAGCCAACGCGCTGATCGACAAGAGCAAGTACCGCATCCGGAAGAACCTGATTCCCACCCTGCCGCCGGGCGCCCCGGTGCTGTGCCACCTGGGGGAGACCCAGGATGCAGAGGCAAAATGGATGGTGGGGGAGATGGAACAGCTCCACGGCCAGGGGGTCCCGTACCGGGACATGACGGTGCTCTATCGGGCCCACTATGTGTCCCGCTCGGTGGAGGAGGTGCTGCTCCAGGCCAAGATCCCCTATACCATTTACAGCGGCGTGCAGTTTTTCGGCCGCATGGAGATCAAGGACGCCCTGTCCTACCTGCGGATGATGGTCTACAAGGATGACCTGTCCTTCCGGCGGATCGCCAACGTGCCCAAGCGGAACCTGGGCAAGCGGCGGATGGCCTTTCTGGAGGAGTACGCGGCGGAGCATGGAAAGACCCTCTACCAGAGCCTGCTGGACAACCTGGAGGACCCGGTGTTCAAGGGCACAAAAGCTCAGGCCTTTGTCTCTCTGATCGAGACCTTTGCCGCCGGATATGAGGGCCGCCCTATCTCGGAGGTGCTCTCCGCTATCCTCAACGAGAGCGGCTATGAGCGGATGCTGCGCACCGAGGGCAGCCAGGAGCGGCTGGATAATCTGGCGGAGCTGAAGCAGTCGGTGTATGAGTACGAGACCACCTGCGGCGAGGAGACCACCCTGGAACACTACCTGGCCCACATTGCCCTGTTCAGCAACAGCGACGCCGGGGACCAGGGGGACAAGGTGAAGCTGATGACCGTCCACGCCGCCAAGGGTCTGGAGTTCCCCTATGTGTTCCTGTGCGGCATGAACGAGGGGATTTTTCCCTCCCGGAAGGTGCGCACCCTCCAGGGGATGGAGGAGGAGCGGCGGCTGGCCTTCGTGGCCCTGACCCGGGCGGAGAAGGGGCTCTACCTCTCCGAGGCGGACGGGCGCAACTTCGACGGCTCGCCCCGCTATCCGTCCCGGTTCCTGCTGGACATCGACCAGGAGCTGCTCACCTACACCAGGCCGCCGGGGGAGGGGCTGATCCGGGAGGCCCAGAACGCCATTGCCGCCAGCCAGCGCTACCTGCCGGAGGATGACAGTGCCATTGCCTTCTCTGTAGGCCAGCGGGTGCGGCACCAGATGTTCGGTCTGGGCACGATTGTGGAGGTGGACAGGGAGCGGGGCGCCCACGTGGTCCAGTTCGACGAGGTGGCCACGCCCAGGCGGATCTCCTTCCGGGCCAGGCTGGAGAGACTGTAAGCAAAAAACGCAACCCAGAAAGGGGAATGACATATGCTCTTGTCGGCGGAGCACATCAAAAAGGCATACGGCACCAAGGTGCTGCTGGACGGGGTGTCCCTCTACCTGAACCAGGGGGACAAGCTGGGGGTCATCGGCATCAACGGCACGGGAAAATCCACGCTGCTGAAGATCCTGGCAGGGGCCGAGGAGCCGGATGAGGGTACCGTTTCTCTGGATCCCAATGTGCGGGTGGAGTACCTGCCCCAGAACCCGGCCTTTGAGGGGAGCCGTACCGTGCTGGAGCAGGTGTTCGCCGGACTCTCTCCCGAGGCCCGGGAGCTGGCGGAGTACGAGGCCAAGACCATCCTCACCCGGCTGGGCATCACGGATTTTGACCAGCGTGTGGGCACCCTGTCCGGCGGCCAGCGGAAGCGGGTGGCCATGGCCTCCGCCCTGGTCCACGAGAGCGACGTGCTCATTCTGGACGAGCCCACCAACCACCTGGACAGCGAGATGGTCCGCTGGCTGGAGGACTATCTCCGCCAGTACAAGGGGGCTCTGGCCATGGTGACCCACGACCGCTACTTCCTGGAGCGGGTGGTCACCCGGATGGCGGAGGTGGAGCGGGGCAAGCTCTATTTCTATGAGGGCAACTACGAGGACTATCTCCGCATCCGGGCGGAGCGGGAGGAGATGGCCCAGGCCAGTGAGCGCAAGCGGCAGTCCATCCTCCGGCGGGAGTACCAGTGGGTGATGCAGGGCCCCACCGCCAGAGGTACCAAGAGCCGGGAGCGCCTGGAGCGGTACGAGGCCCTGAAGGAGCAGAAGGGCCCGGAGCAGCGGGCTGAGCTGACCCTGTCGGCCATCTCCAGCCGCCTGGGGAAGAAGACCATTGAGCTGCGGGGGGTGACCAAGTCCTTTGAGGGGCGGACAGTGCTGCGGGACTTTGACTGCATGCTCCTGCGGGACGACCGGATCGGCATTGTGGGCACCAACGGCAGCGGCAAGTCCACGCTGCTCAACCTGATCGCCGGCCGGCTGACCCCGGATAGGGGAGAGATTGAGCGGGGCGAGACGGTACGCATCGGATACTTCAGCCAGGAAAACCCCGTCATGCCCCCGGAGACTCGGGTCATCGACTACGTCAAGGAGATCGGAAACTATATCGAGACCCCTGAGGGCACTCTCACCGCCACCCAGCTGTTGGACAAATTCCTGTTCCCGGGGGACATCCAGTACAGTCCCATCTCCAAGCTGTCCGGCGGGGAGAAGCGGCGGCTGTTCCTGATGGCAGTGCTGGCCTCGGCGCCCAACGTGCTGCTGCTGGACGAGCCCACCAACGACCTGGATATCCAGACCCTGGCCATTCTGGAGGACTATCTGGAGACCTTCCCCGGGGCGGTCGTCACGGTCTCCCACGACCGGTTTTTCCTGGACAAAGTGGTGCGCCGGGTGTTCGCCGTGGAGGCGGACGGCGTGGTTCGGGCCTATCCTGGCGGGTACACCGAGTACCTGGCCGCCCGGCAGGCGGAGGAGAAGGCCAGGACCAAAGCTCCGGCAGCTGAGAAGAAGCAGGAGAGGCCCCAGGGACCCAAAAAGCTGAAATTCAGCTACAAGGAGCAGCGGGAATACGAGTCCATCGACGGCGAGATCGCCGCTCTGGAGGAGAAGGTGGCCGACGTGAAGCGCCGGCAGGAGGAATGCGCCAGCGACTATGTGGCCCTCCAGCAGCTCCAGGAGGAGCAGGCCCAGCTGGAAGGGGAGCTGGAGGAGAAGATGGACCGGTGGGTCTACCTCAACGACCTGGCGGAACAGATCGAAAAACAGAATCAGCAGTGAGGCGAGCAATATGGTAATCGGTATCATGGGAGAGAGTTGCACCGGCAAGTCTTTTCTGGCGGACCAGCTGAAGGATATTTTTCACGCCCGGGTGTATACAGGCAGGGACTATCTGCGCCTCTCCGGCAATGAAGCTGTGGCCCAAAAGCTCTTCTGCAAAAAGCTCCAGGAGGCGGTGGAGGGCGAGAGCGTGATTTACGTCATCTCCGAGCAGGAGCATCTAGCGCTGCTGCCGGAGCGGGCAATTCGCATTCTGGTGACAGCGGATCTGGATACGATCAAAGACAGATTTGCACTCCGCATGCACGGGACGCTGCCCGCGCCTGTGGCGGCCATGCTGGAGCGGAAGCACGGCTGCTTTGACAAGGAGGTCCATCAGATTCACATAGTCTCCGGGCAGTATGATCTGGGACAGCTCTGCGCTGAGATCCAAAACATTGCCGGCCGATAAAAGGAACGATTGGAAAAATAAAGCGCCAGAAGCGTCTTATCTCAGACGCTTCTGGCGCTTTACCGTCAAATATGGGATAAAATCCGTGCAGGACAGATAAAGCAATAGGCTTCTGAAACCTTGCGATTTCAGAAGCCTATTGGTACGGCTGAAGGGATTCGAACCCCCGACCTACTGGTTCGTAGCCAGTCACTCTATCCAACTGAGCTACAGCCGCATACTGCTTTGCATATCTCTTGCTGACAGCTTACCTATAATACCACAGGGGAGGAGAGAATGCAAGTAAAAAATGAGAAAAAAACGAAAAACTTCTGAGAGTAAAACAATAGGCTTCTGAAACCTTACGATTTCAGAAGCCTATTGGTACGGCTGAAGGGATTCGAACCCCCGACCTACTGGTTCGTAGCCAGTCACTCTATCCAACTGAGCTACAGCCGCATATCGCTTTGCTGGCGATTTTTACAACCGCTCGCTGACGACTTGATTATAATATCACAGGAAGAGATAGAATGCAAGAGGAAATTTCAAATTTCCCGAAAAAATTTCCTCCGGGGATAGGAGGACAAAAAGAGACGCGGCTCTGCCGCGTCTCAAGTCATATCCTGATAAAAGCATCCCGCTGGGACACTGTGATTTTGGTCTGTCATCCCCGCAGAGAGCGATTGCCGCTCTGCGGGGAGACAGTGTAGGTTCCTGGAAAAAAGAGAGGGAGGAGGTCAGTTGTATGGGTTCCTGACGATGATAAGGATACCACATCCGGCTGGAAAGTGATGGACAGATTACGAACGGGGCGTGAACAAATTATGAATGATAAAATCCGCTCCGATTCGCCGGGCTCACGGGTCCAGAATATCGTACAGACTGTTGAGCACCCGCCAGTTCTGGGGAAAGGCCCGCATCAGGTTCCAGTAGCCCACGCCGCTCAGGCCGTACCGGGGCACAAGGGCCAGCTTGGCCCGGATGCTGCGGGCGTCCTCAAACCAGACCTGGTGGACGGCGCCGGCCTCGTCGGTGTATTGGAAGAAAGGGGACTGGGCCTGTGGGGAGTACTGGATCTCTGCGCCGTACTGGACCGCCAGGGCCACCGCCTCCTGGCTGGAGATGGATTTGGCCCGGCTCTCTCCCTGGACAAAGGGGAGCGTCCAGTCATAGCCGTAGTTGGGGATGCCCAGCCACAGCTTTTTCGCCGGGATCTCCGTCAGGGCGTACTCCACCACCTGCCGCACGTTGGGCAGCGGCGCCACCGCCATGGGCGGGCCGTAGGTGTAGCCCCACTCATAGGTCATGAGAAACGCCCGGTCTACGGCCTGGCCGATGGCGCGGTAGTTGTGGCCCTCGTAGAGGAGCCCCTCCTGCTCGGCGGAGGTCTTGGGGGCCAGCGCGGCGACGACCAGGCAGCCCATGGGGTTGAATCTGTGGGACAGTCGGGCCAGAAAGTCCGCATAGGCGCCCGCGTCCTGGGCGGGTACAAACTCGAAGTCCACGTCCAGCCCCCGATAGCCCTGCTCCTGCACAGTCCGCTCCAGATTGTCGATCAGCGCATCCTGCACGGCCATATCGCGGAGCACCAGGCCGGCCAGTTGGTTGGAGAAGCTGCCGTCCTCCGTCAGGGTGGAGAGGTGGAGCAGCGGGGCGGCGCCGCCCTGGAGCGCCGCGGCGGTCAGCTGGCTGTCGTCGGGCGGGATCAGCCCGCCCTGAGGGGTGATGCCGTAGGTAAAGGGCGTCAGGTAGGTGAGGTAGGGGAGAAGGGACTGAAGCTCGCTCTGTCCGATGAAGGGATAGGCATAGCCGTTGACGGTGAGGGCGCCCAGTTTCTCGCCCTGGAAGGCGATGACCAGGGTCTGGCCGGGGTAGATGAGGGAGCCGCCGCCCACAACCGGGTTGTTGCGCAGCAACTGCCGGAGAGAGATGCCGTACCGACCGGCGATGGCGGAGAGGGTCTCGCCAGGGCGGACGGTGTGGGTCAGCCGGGGAAACTGCACCACCAGCGCCTGCCCCACTGCCAGGCGGTAGGGAGGGGCCAGGCCGTTGTCAATGGCGAGCAAGGAGAGCGGGACGCCGTAAGTGGAGGAGATGGAGAAAAGGGTGTCGCCGGGGGCGACCACATGGATTACCATGGCGCGGCCTCCCGCTCAGGAGAGCAGGGTGATGAAGTCGCTGCTGGCGTATCCCACCACGCCGTCAAACCGCACCAGATACCAGCCCTGCCACTGGTTCACCACAGTGAGCCGGGTGCCGTCGTAGGCCTTGGCGATGACCTGGCCGGAGGTATCCGGGCGGCTGCGGATATTGAGATAGCCCCAGTTGACATCCACGACACCCTGCCGGGGCGGGATCGGGATGAGGAAGGGGATGCCGAAGTACTCGGTGAGGGAGAGAACCAGATTGCGGGCGATGGATTCCAGGTTGTTCTTCACCCAGGCGGCGTCGTCCGGGTTGTCGTGGTAGCCCAGCTCCAGGAAGACCGCCGGAGCTCTGACCCGGCGCACTTCGCCGATGGAGGTGGTGCCCTCTGCCCGGACGTTGTTGGGAAGGGGGTAGATGGTCTTCAGATTGTCGGCCATGATGACCGCCGCCCGCTTTCCCCTGGGCGAGGTGGGGTAGTAGAAGACAATAATGCCCCTGATCTGGCCGTACTGCCCGTCAGGGGCGGCGTTGGAGTGGAGGGCCAGATGGAGGTCGTACTGTCCGGCGTTGGAGGCGGTGATGGAGGACGCGGCGGTCATGTCCGGCGTGTTGCGGGTGAACTGGATGCCGCTGGAGACGAGATAGGGCTCCATGGCGTCGGCCAGGCGGTTCATCCACTCCTCTTCCGTGCCGCCGTTGACGTAGAGGTTGTTCTCCTGGGTGGAGGGGGAGAGATAGATTTTGGGCATGGGGATACCTCCTTTTTGCCATATCCTATGCAGAGAAGGGCGCAGGTGCCAGTGAAGCGGAGAAATCCAGACACCACGCAGGGTGTAAAGGAGAAAGAAAAACAGGAAAACAGAAGTTTTTCTTGCATTTTGGAAAAGCCTGTGATATCATATTTCAGTCTCAATAAAGGGTGGTCCTCTGCCGCTGCCGGGAACTGTGCCTGGCGACAGAAAGCGGGCATGAACGCCTATAAACTAGGAGGAAATTATAATGGATCTCATGAAGGCATTTACCGAGAAGCACCTCAAGGCCGAGCCCCCCAAGTGCGAAGTGGGCGACACCGTCCGCGTGTCCATCAAGGTCAAGGAAGGCAACCGCGAGCGTACCCAGGTGTTCGAGGGTACCGTGAT
Organism: Pseudoflavonifractor intestinihominis; assembly: GCF_040096055.1. NCBI lineage: Bacteria > Bacillati > Bacillota > Clostridia > Eubacteriales > Oscillospiraceae > Pseudoflavonifractor > Pseudoflavonifractor intestinihominis. Next base: position 45,481 of record NZ_JBBMFK010000002.1, on the reverse strand, counting down.
TGCCAAGAAGCACGGCGGCATTGAGGAGACTGTCACGGTTCGCCGTGTCTCCTATGGCGTTGGCGTGGAGAAGGTTTTCCCCATCCATGCTCCCTCCACCGAGAAGATCGAGGTCGTCCGTCACGGCAAGGTCCGCCGTGCCAAGCTCTACTACCTGCGCGACCGCGTGGGCAAGAGCGCCAAGATCAAGGAGAAGCTCTAATCCAGAACCGCAGAAGGGGAGCCGCCGGGAGGCGGCTCCCCATTTGCATTCTTATAAAACAAACCGGACAGGGTTCCATTTTCCGGTAGAGTTGTGTATAATGAAATCCACTGGGCGAAGCACCCCGGATAGAGGAAGCAGAGTCTGCGGCCGCAGAAGCGCACCTTTGGCGGCCTGAGAAATACGGAGGAAATAAGATGGATATTCAGTGGTTTCCCGGCCATATGAAAAAGACACAGCGGATGATCGCCGAGAACCTGAAGTACGTGGACATTGTGGCCGAGGTGATCGACGCCCGCATCCCTGTCTCCAGCCGCAACCCGGACATTGACACCCTGGTGGGGGAGAAGCCCCGCCTCATCGTGCTCAACCGGGCCGACCAGGCCGACCCTGCGGGCAACCGCCTGTGGGGGGACTGGTTCAGGGGCAAGGGCTGGTCCGTGCTGGAGACCGACGCCAAGGAGGGGAAAGGGATCAACCAGTTCTCTCCCGTGGTCAAGGAGGTCCTGAAGGACAAGATCCAGCAGTGGCAGGCCAAGGGCCAGGTGGGGCGGCTCATCCGCGCCATGATCGTGGGCGTGCCCAACGTGGGCAAGTCCACCTTTATCAATAAGGTAGCCCGCCGGAAGTCGGCCAAGGCCAGCGACAAGCCGGGCGTCACCCGGGGCAAGCAGTGGGTGGCGGTGGATTCCGGCCTGGACCTGCTGGACACGCCGGGTATCCTGTGGCCCAAGTTTGAGGACCCCCAGACCGGCCTCCATCTGGCCTTTACCGGCGCGGTGAAGGACGAGATCATGGACACCGAGACCCTGGCCTGCCACCTGATGGAGGAGCTGGCGGCCGCCTATCCCGCCGCCCTGACGGAGCGCTACAAGGTGGCGGTGCCGGAGCGGGGCGAGGAGGAGGGCCTTGCCTACGGCTATGCCCTCCTGGAGCAGGCGGCCCGGAAGCGTGGATTCCTCATTTCCGGCGGCGAGCCGGACACGGAGCGGATGGGAAAGGTGCTGCTGGATGAGTTCCGCGCTGGAAAGCTAGGACGCTTTACACTGGAGAAACCCCAGACGGTTGCGGAGGAAGCAGAATGAAGCAGACGGTGCAGGTTGACCTGTGGGAGATCGAACGCGCCTGCAAGGAGCGGGGGTACCGGCTCATCTGCGGCGCCGATGAGGCGGGGGCGGGCCCCCTGGCCGGTCCGGTGTACGCCGGAGCGGTGATCCTCCCTGAAGGCCTGATTCTGGATGGGCTGAACGACTCCAAAAAGGTGACCCCCAAGCGGCGGGACCGGCTCTTTGATGAGATCAGGGAGAAGGCAGCGGCCTGGGCGGTGGCGTCGGTGGACGAGAAGGAGATTGACGCCATCAACATCCTCAACGCCCGCATGAAGGCCATGGAGCTGGCCATTCAGGCCCTGGACCCCGCGCCGGACTACGCCCTGATCGACGGAAACCGGGACAATGGCATCACCATCGCCCACGAGACCGTGGTCAAGGGAGACGGGCGGAGCGCCAATATCGCCGCTGCATCCATCCTGGCCAAGGTGAGCCGGGACCGCTACATGGAGGAGATGGCGAAGCTGTACCCGGAGTATGAGTTCGAGCGGCACAAGGGCTACGGCACCAAGCGGCACTTTGAGCTGCTGATGAAATACGGTCCCTGCCCGATCCATAGAAAGAGTTTTCTGAAAAAGCCGGAGGCCGCTCAGGACAATAACTGAATAGCAGAAAAGCTTTACAGCAAAAAGAGGAGAGAGGGCGTATGAACACCAGCCTGCTGGGCCGCTGGGGGGAGTCCCTGGTGGCGGAAGAGCTGCGGCGGAGGGGCTGCCGGGTGGTGGCCTCGGGATACCGGACCCGCTTCGGGGAGATCGATCTCATTGCGGAGGACGGCCCGTATCTCCTCTTTGTAGAGGTCAAGCTGCGCAAAAGCGACCGCTTCGCCCCCGGCCGGGCCGCTGTGGACCGGGGCAAGCAGGCGCGCCTGCGCACCACAGCGGAGCTCTATCTGGCCCAGAACCCCACAGAGCGGCAGCCCCGGTTTGACGTGGCGGAGGTCTATGCCCCCCAGGGGACGGCCACGGCCCAGCCCCGCATCATCTATCTTGAGAACGCATTTTAGTCCGTCCCGCCAGCCGGGACGGAGAGGGAAGTGATTCCAACGGAGCGAGTATGCCTGTTTGACGGCCACTGCGACACCATCTCCCGCTGCCTGGTATCAGGCGGCGGCCTGCGCAGAAGCGAGGGCCATCTGGACCTGGAGCGGACAGCGGCCTTTGGGCCCTACGCCCAGTTCTTTGCCATCTTTGGCGACACCGCTGACGGAGCAGAGCTACCGCCGTGGCAGCTGTTTCAGGCGGAATACGCCGTTTTCCGACGGGAGATGGCGGCCAACCGCGACTTTGCAGTGCACTGTCGCACGGCTAAGGAGGCGGACGCCGCCTTCCGGGCGGGGAAGTGCGCCGCTTTTCTCTCGGTGGAGGGGGCGGAACTGCTGGACTGCGACCTGGAGAAGCTGGATGAGGCCTATCGCCTGGGGGTCCGGGCGGTGAACATCACCTGGAACCACGCCAACGTCCTGTCCGGGTCCAACGCGGAGGAGAAGGACAGGGGGCTGTCGGAGCGGGGCAAGGCGTTCGTCCGCCGGATGGACCGGTTGGGCATGCTGGTGGACGTGTCCCACCTGTCCGATCCCGGCTTCTGGGATGTGGCGGAGCTGTGTAAAGGTCCCTTCATTGCCAGTCATTCCAATGCCCGCGCCGTATTTTCTGTGCCAAGAAACTTGACCGACGGGCAATTTACTGCCATAATAGAACATCATGGTGTGGCAGGGCTGAATATGTTTGCCGACTTCCTGGGGGCCGACCCGGACTATGACACGGTCATCGCCCATCTGGAGCACTTCCTCTCCCTGGGGGGAGAGAAGAGCGTGTCCATCGGCGGGGACTGGGACGGGATCGCCAGAATGCCCCGGGGAATGTCCGGCATTCAGGATATGGCGGAACTGTACGAGCGGCTCCTGCGGCGCAATTATGCGGAAGCGCTGGTGCGCGATGTGTTCTTCAATAATCTGATGAGGGTTGTGAGTAAAGTATGTACTATGTGAGCACAAGAAACAAGCAGATGCGGCTTGCCGCTTCTCAGGCCATCGCACAGGGGCTTGCAGAGGACGGCGGTCTTCTGACCCCGGAGGTGTTTCCCAAGCTGTCCCAGAACGGACTGAAAACCCTCACGGATATGTCCTACCAGCAGCGGGCCGTGTACATCATGAAGCCCTATCTGGACGACTTTACCGCCTCTGAGCTGGCCGCCTATGCGGCCAAGGCCTACAGCAAGGACAAGTTCGACGTCCGCGAGGTGGCCCCTGTCCGCAAGGTGGACGACAATACTTACTGCCTGGAGCTGTGGCACGGCCCCACCTGTGCCTTCAAGGACATGGCGCTCCAGATGCTGCCCCATCTGCTGACCGCCTCCCTGAAGAAGAACGACGAGAAGAAGACGGCCTGCATCCTGGTGGCCACCTCCGGCGATACCGGCAAGGGCGCTCTGGAGGGCTTCCGGGACGTGGACGGCACCAAGATCCTGGTGTTCTACCCCAAGGACGGCGTCTCCGCCATCCAGGAGCTGCAGATGAACACCCAGGAGGGCGAGAACGTGGGCGTCTGCTCCGTGGTGGGCAACTTTGACGATGCCCAGACCGGCGTCAAGCGGCTGTTCTCCGACGAGAAGCTGCGCGCGGAGCTGGCGGAGCGGGGCTACTTCCTCTCCAGCGCCAACTCCATCAACTGGGGCCGGGTGCTGCCCCAGATCGTCTACTACGCCTCCGCCTACTGCGACCTGGTGCGGGAGGAGAAGATCACCCTGGGCGACCCGGTGAACGTCTGCGTGCCCACCGGCAACTTCGGCAATATCCTGGCCGCCTACTACGCCAAGCAGATGGGCGTGCCCATCCAGAAGCTGATCTGCGCGTCCAACAGCAACAACGTGCTGACCGACTTCCTGAACACCGGCGTGTACGACCGCAACCGGAAGTTCTACAACACCATGTCCCCCTCCATGGATATCCTCATCTCCTCCAACCTGGAGCGGATGCTCTTTGAGCTGAGCAACAACAACGACGAGGAAGTCCGGGGCTACATGGCCCAGCTGGCCGCCGGCGGCCGCTATGAGGTCAGCGAGGAGATCAAGAAGAAGATCGGCAAGTTCTTTGCCGCCGGCTACTGCGACGACGCCGAGACCCAGAAGGTCATCGCCAAGGTGTGGAACAAGTTCCACTACCTCATCGACCCCCACACTGCCGTGGCCTACGACGTGCTGGAGCAGTACCGCAGGGAGAGCGGGGATAACACCGCTGCCATCGTGGTGTCCACCGCCAGCCCCTTCAAGTTCTGCGACACGGTCCTGGGGGCCCTCGGCGTGACGGAACTGGCCTCCGGCACCGACATCATCGCCCAGCTGGCCAAGAAGACCGGCGTGAAGGCCCCCGCGCCTCTGGCCGGTCTGGCCGGCAAGGCCCTGCGGTTTGACAAGACCGTCACCAAGGACCACATGGTGGACGCGGTCCTGGATATGCTCCGCTGAAGAAAATTTTCCCTGGAGGTATGGCATGGCCCTTTACGCAATCGGAGATACCCACCTGTCCCTGGCCGTGGACAAGCCCATGGACGTGTTCGGCGGCAACTGGACGGGATATGTGGACAAGCTGAAGCGGGGCTTTGAGCGGGTGGGGCCGGAGGATACTGTGGTGCTCTGCGGGGATCTGTCCTGGGGGATGAGCCTCCAGCAGGCCAGAGAGGACTTTGCCTTCCTGGACGCCCTGCCCGGAAAGAAGAAGTATATTTTAAAGGGAAACCACGACTACTGGTGGACCACTGCCGCCAAGATGAACCGGTTTTTCACGGAGAACGGCTTTACCACCCTGAGCATCCTCCACAACAACTGCGGGGAGTACGGGGACGTGGCCCTCTGCGGCACCCGGGGCTGGTTCTACGAGGAGGACCAGAACGGACACAACGAGAAGGTGTTCAACCGGGAGCTCATCCGACTGGAGGCGTCCCTGAAGGCGGCGGGGGAACGGGAGAAGCTCTGCTTTCTCCACTATCCGCCCCGGTATCAGGGATACACCTGTCCTGAGATCATCGCGCTGCTGGAGCGGTACGGCGTGAAGCGCTGTTATTACGGCCATCTCCACGGCGGCAGCCACCGGCTGGCCATCGAGGGAAAGTGCGGCGGGGTGGAGTATCACCTGGTGTCGGCGGATTACCTGAACTTCGAGCCGCAAATAATCTGTGAATAATTCGAAAAAAGACTGGTAATTTAGAAAAATATCTGGTAGTATAAATCGGATAACGCAAATAGGCGCCCGGGTGAGCACAATTTTTGCCCCGGTGCTGACAGGAGGAAATAACAAGATGAATGTCAAAAGCGTAGAGAAGCAGGAGAAGAGCAAGGTTGAGCTCGTCATTGAGGTGAGCGGCGAGGAGTTCGAGGCCGCCATCGACAAGGTCTATAAGAAGCAGCGCGGCAAGATCGCTGTCCCCGGCTTCCGCAAGGGCCACGCCCCCCGCAAGATCATCGAGGGCATGTACGGCTCCGGCGTGTTCTACGAAGATGCCATCAATGAGATCTATCCCGAGGCCTACAGCCAGGCTGTGAAGCAGGAGAACCTGGACGTGGTGGCCTGGCCTGAGGTGGAGATCCTGGACGCCGGCAAGGACGGCTTCTCCTTCAAGGCTGTCGTCACCGTGCGCCCCGAGGTGAAGCTGGGCGAGTATAAGGGCCTCACCGCCCCCAAGGCCGAGGTCACCGTCACTGACGAGGACATCGACAACGAGCTCAAGCCCTACATCCAGCGGGATACCAGCCTGGTGACCGTGGAGCGTGAGGCTCAGCTGGGCGACACCGTGGTGCTGGACTTCGAGGGCTTTGACAACGGCGTGCCCTTCGCCGGCGGCAAGGCCGAGGGCCACAGCCTGGAGCTGGGCTCCGGCTCCTTCGTCCCCGGCTTCGAGGATCAGCTGGTGGGCATGAAGGCCGGAGAGGAGAAGGATATCGACATCACCTTCCCCGAGGACTATCACGCCGACCTGGCCGGCAAGCCCGTTGTCTTCCACGTGAAGATCAACGAGGTCAAGGAGAAGAAGGTCCCCACCGTGGACGACGAGTTCGCCAAGGACGTGTCCGAGTTCCAGACCCTGGCCGAGTTCAAGGCCGACCTGGGCAAGAAGCTGACTGAGCGCCGCGAGAAGCAGGCTCAGGACGACTATGAGAACGCCCTGCTGGAGCAGGCCGTGGAGAACATGGAGGTCGAGGTCCCCGAGGCCATGGTGGACTACCGCGCTGACCAGATGATGGACGACTATGCCCGCCGCATTACCTCCCAGGGCATCCCCTTTGACAACTACCTGCAGATGATGGGTATGACCAAGGAGGCCATGCGTGAGCAGGCCAAGGAGGGCGCCCTCCATCAGATCAAGGTGGAGCTGGCCCTGGCCGCCATCGCCGACGCGGAGAACATCGAGATCTCTGACGAGGAGAAGGAGGCCGAGTACAACCGCCTGGCCGAGCAGTATGGCATGAAGGCCGAGCAGGTGAAGTCCGCTGTGGCCGAGAGCGATCTGGTCAGCGAGCTGCGGACCAAGAAGGCCGCCGAGGTTGTCTACAACAGCGGCAAGGTGGGCGAGGCCAAGAAGGACGAGGCCGAGGGCGAGGAGAAGCCCAAGAAGAAGGCCGCTCCCCGCAAGAGAACCACCAAGAAGGCCGAGGCTGAGGAGCCCAAGGCTGAGGGCGAGGAGCCCAAGACCGAGGAATAAGATTCCAGCCGGCGGGTATACTTTAGCAGTATGACTGCCCGCCGTTTCTCCAGGGGCGTGTGTGCCCTGGGGTGAGATGGGAGCGGACGTGCCGGACGGGGAAGCAGACCTCTTCCCGCGTCCCTACATCCAACAAAGGAGATCATGAACCATGAGCTTAGTACCCTATGTAGTGGAGCAGACCAACCGTGGCGAGCGCTCCTACGACATCTTTTCCCGCCTGCTGAATGACCGCATTATCTTCCTGGGCGAGGAGGTCAACGCCACCACTGCCAGCCTGGTCGTGGCCCAGATGCTCTATCTGGAGGCCCAGGACCCGGACAAGGACATCCAGTTCTATATCAACAGCCCCGGCGGCTCCGTGACCGACGGCATGGCCATCTACGACACCATGCAGTACATCAAGTGCGATGTGTCCACCATCTGCATCGGCATGGCGGCCAGCATGGGCGCATTCCTGCTGTCCTCCGGTACCAAGGGCAAGCGTCTGGCGCTCCCCAACGCCGAGATTATGATTCATCAGCCCTCCGCCGGCACCCAGGGCCAGATTACCGACATGGCGATCCACCTCAAGCGCCTGGAGGTCATCAAGAAGCGGATGAACAAGATCCTGGCCGACAACACCGGCAAGCCGGTGGAAGTGGTCACGGCCGACTGTGAGCGCGACAACTTCATGTCCGCGGAGGAAGCCTGCGAGTATGGCCTGATCGACAAGGTCATCTACCAGAGATAACCCCCAAGACAGCGCGGGAGCATTCTGTGCCCCCGCGCTGTTCCAGCATTCCTTCGGCGGCGGCCCGCGGGCAGAATCCGCGGCAGATGCAGGCCGGGCAGGCTCCACCCGGCGCCGCCGCAATCGAACAGAGAGTCAAGAGGTAACAATATGGCAAAAAACGACGAAAAGAAATCGGTCCGCTGTTCCTTCTGCGGCAAGCATCAGGAGCAGGTGGCCCGCATCATCGCGGGACCCGGCGCCTATATCTGCAACGAGTGTGTCCATCTGTGCATGAGCATTCTGGACGACACCTATGACCCGGAGGAGCAGCAGACCAGCCCGGACATCCCCGACGTGATCCCCACGCCCCGAGAGATCCGGGATGTGCTGGACCAGTATATCATCGGCCAGGAGGACGCCAAGGTGGCCCTGTCGGTGGCGGTCTACAACCACTATAAGCGGATCTACTTCGGCGGCGGGGAGGACGTGGAGCTCCAGAAGAGCAACATTCTGCTGGTGGGTCCCACCGGCAGCGGCAAGACCCTCTTTGCCCAGACCCTGGCCCGGATTCTGAAGGTGCCCTTTGCCATTGCCGACGCCACCACTCTGACCGAGGCCGGCTACGTGGGCGACGACGTGGAGAACATCCTCCTGCGTCTGGTCCAGGCCGCCGACTTTGACATTGAGCTGGCCGAGCGCGGCATCATCTATATCGACGAGATGGACAAGATCGCCCGCAAGAGCGAGAATACCTCCATCACCCGCGATGTGTCCGGCGAAGGCGTCCAGCAGGCGCTGCTGAAGATCCTGGAGGGCACGGTGGCTAACGTCCCGCCCCAGGGCGGCCGCAAGCATCCCCACCAGGAGTTCATCCAGCTCAACACCAAGAACATCCTCTTCATCTGCGGCGGCGCCTTTGACGGTCTGGAGAAGATCATCGAGCAGCGGCAGGACCGGAAGACCATGGGCTTCGGCGCGGAGATCAAGAGCAAGAAGGAGATGGACCACTCCGCCGTGCTCAAGGACGTCCAGCCCCACGACCTCATCAAGTTCGGCATCATCCCCGAGCTGGTGGGCCGTCTGCCGGTGGTGACCACCCTGCGGGCCCTGAGCAAGGAGCAGCTGGTGCAGATCCTCACCGAGCCCAAGAACGCCCTGGTCAAGCAGTACGAAAAGCTGCTGGAGTACGATAACGTGGCCCTGCGCTTTGAGCCCGCGGCCCTGGAGGCCGCGGCCGACAAGGCCATTGAGCGGGAGATCGGCGCCCGCGGCCTGCGGGCCGTATTGGAGGAGAGCGTGACCCAGGTCATGTACGACGTGCCCTCCGACCCCACCATCACCGCCGTGACCATCACGGCGGACACCATCCGGAACCATGCCCAGCCCATCATTGAGCGGGACCCCAGCCGGACCGAGCGGCCCCGCCTTGGCGGCGCGGCCCTCCGTGCGGAGCGGGGCGGTATGCCGGCCCAGGGCAACGTGTCCTGAATTTGAAAAAAGCGTCTGGCCCGTCCTCACGGGGAGACAGCTGTAACATTTTGAGGGGCGGGGGATTGTGGCTCCCGCCCCTTTCGCATTCCCTGAGAAGGAAGTGAAATCCATGTCTGAACAGAAGATATCCGCCGTCATGCCCACCCTGGCGCTGCGCGGCTTGACCATTTTCCCCAACATGCTCCTGCACTTTGATGTGGGCCGGGAGGCCTCCATCAAGGCGCTGGACGAGGCTATGACCAACAGCCAGCCTATTTTCCTGGTGGCCCAGCGGGATCTGATGGTGGAGAACCCCCGGCAGGAGGACCTGTATACCATCGGCACCGTGTCCACAGTGCGGCAGATCCTGCGGATGCCGGGGGACAATGTGCGGGTCATGGTGGAGGGCGTGGCCCGGGGCCGACTGGAGGCTCTGCTCCAGACCACGCCCTATCTCCAGGCCCAGGTGGGGGAGATCGAGGTGGGGGAGCCGGTAAAGAACTCTCCCAGGACCGAGGCCCTTATCCGCCAGACCTACGACCTGTTTGAGTCCTACACCGAACTGGCCCCCAGAATGACCCCGGATGTGCTGCTGAGCGTGATGGCCAGCGACGACCCCGGCTATATTGCCGACTACATCGCCCAGAATATTGTCATGCGGGCGGAGGACAAGCAGGTCATTCTGGAAGAGCTCCGCCCTGTCCGCCGGCTGGAGAAGCTCCAGCAGATGCTCCGCCGGGAGGTGGAGATCCTGGAGCTGGAGCAGTCCATGCAGAACAAGGTGCGGGAGGGGCTGAGCCGGAGCCAGCGGGACTATGTGCTGCGGGAGCAGCTGAAGGTCATCCGCCAGGAGCTGGGCGAGGATGTTGACGGCGACAGTGAGATCGAAGAGTACCGGCAGAAGATCGCCCACGCCAAGCTGCCCGCCGAGGTGGAGGAGAAGCTGACCAAGGAGCTGGGGCGGCTGGAGAAGCAGCCTTTCGGCTCCGCCGAGGCCACAGTGCTACGCAACTATCTGGACGTGTGCCTGGAGCTGCCCTGGAATAAAAAGACAAAGGAACGGGTGGACGTGGCCGCGGCCCGGAAGGCGCTGGACGGGGACCACTTCGGCCTGGAGAAGGTGAAGGAGCGGATCCTGGAGTTCCTGGCCGTCAAGCAGCTTGCCCCCGAGCTGAAGGGACAGGTGCTCTGCCTAGTGGGCCCGCCCGGTGTGGGCAAGACCTCCATCGCCATGTCTGTGGCCCGAGCCACAAACCGAAAGCTGGCCCGCATCTCTCTGGGCGGCGTCCACGACGAGGCGGAGATCCGCGGCCACCGCAAGACCTATGTGGGCGCCATGCCCGGACGCATCATCACCGCCATCAAACAGGCGGGAAGTAATAATCCTTTACTGCTGTTGGACGAGATAGACAAGCTGGCTTCCGACATCCACGGGGACCCCTCTTCGGCGCTGCTGGAGGTGCTGGATGGGGAGCAGAACAGCACCTTCCGGGACAACTTTCTGGAGCTGCCCTTTGACCTGTCCGACGTGCTCTTCATCACAACCGCCAACACCATGGACACCATTCCCCGGCCTCTGCTGGACCGGATGGAGGTCATTGAGCTGACCAGCTATACCGACGAGGAGAAGCTGCAGATTGCCAAGCAGCACCTGCTGCCCAAGGAGCTCAAGCGCCACGGGCTCAAGCGCAGCCAGCTGCGCATGACGGACGACGCTATCCGGGAGCTCATCTCCGGGTATACCCGGGAGTCCGGCGTCCGCGTGCTGGAGCGGCAGCTGGCCGCCGTGTGCCGCAAGGCGGCAATGCGCGTTGTGACAGATGGTGTAAAGTCTGTAAGCGTTACAGGAGATAACCTGGAGAGCATGCTGGGTGTGCGCCGCTATCAGCCGGAGAAGCGGCCCACGCAGGCCCTGGTGGGCGTGGTCAACGGCCTGGCCTGGACTCAGGTGGGCGGCGAACTGCTGGAGGTGGAGGCCAATGTGGTGCCCGGCAGCGGCAAGATTGAGCTGACCGGCAACCTGGGCGACGTGATGAAGGAGTCGGCCCACGCGGCTCTCACCTACATCCGCAGCCGGGCAGCCCGGCTGGGCATTGAGGCCGATTTCTATAAGACAAAGGACATCCACGTCCATTTCCCCGAGGGCGCGGTGCCCAAGGACGGACCCTCTGCCGGTATTGCCATCACTGTGGCCATGGTCTCCGCTCTGACCGGTACGCCGGTGCGGCAGGATGTAGCGATGACAGGCGAGATTACTTTACGGGGCAGAGCCCTGGCCATCGGCGGCCTGAAGGAGAAGACCATGGCCGCCCTGCGCAACGGTATCCGCACGGTACTGATCCCTGCAGACAATGTGAAGGACCTGGAGGAGATCGACCAGACGGTCCGCGGGGCGCTGCACTTTGTGTCCATTGAAGAGGCGGATCAGGCTCTGGCCGAGGCGCTGTGCCAGGACTGCGCAGGTGGGGAAGTGGCCCCGGCGGCCCCACTGGCGGAGTCCCATCGGGCGGACGGCGACGTCCGCATCAAGCAGTAAGGGAGGCACGGAACCATGGCTTTGAATTTGCAGCGGGCGGAATTTGTTCGCTCCGCCGCCAAAGCGGCAGATTTTCCCCGGGACGGCCTGCCTCAGGTGGTCTTTGCCGGCCGGTCCAACGTGGGCAAGTCCTCGGTGATCAACAAGATTTTGCTGCGGAAGAACCTGGCCCGGGTGGGCGCGGCTCCCGGAAAGACCACCCACATCAACTATTTCCTCATTGACGAGAAGCTCTATCTGGTGGACCTGCCGGGCTACGGCTACGCCAAGGTGTCCCAGGCGGAGCGGGACCGCTGGGGCCGGCTGATCGAGAGCTGGTTCGCAGACAACGCCTTGATGACCCTGGGTATCATGGTGGTGGACGCCCGCCACAAGCCCACGGCGGACGACTGCACCATGGGCAAGTGGTTCAAGCAGAGCGGAAAGCCCTTCCTAGTGGTGGCCAACAAGCTGGACAAGCTCCGCAAGAGCGAGATCGAGCCCAACCTGACCCGCATCCGGGAAACCCTTGGTTTGCCGGATAATGTAAAGGTAATTGCCTTCTCAGCGGAGAAGGGGGACGGGCGGCAGGAGCTGCTGAGTGAAATTCTGAAGAGTATGGGGGAATCGGAATGAAGCTGGTGCGGATTGACCGGGAAGGAAAGGTTGTCTGGGGCGCTCTGGAAGGGGACGAGGTCCTGACGCTGGATAAAGCGCCCTACGAGGAGCTGTCTTTTGACGGCGGGCGGCTGCCGCTGGCGGAGTGCCGGCTGCTGGCGCCCTGCGAGCCCACCAAGATTATCTGCGTGGGCAAGAACTACTACGACCACGCCATGGAGATGGGGGAGGGCGTGCCCGACCGGCCCATTCTCTTCATCAAGGCGCCCAACACGGTCAACCGCCCTGAGGGCGAGGTGTCCGCGCCCGCTTTTGTGGAGCGGCTGGACTACGAGGGCGAGCTGGCCTTTGTGGTGAAGAAGCGGGCCAAGAACGTGAAGGCCGCCCAGTATGCCGACTATATCCTGGGCTATACCTGCCTCAACGACGTGACCGCCCGGGACGTACAGAAGTCGGACGGCCAGTGGAGCCGGGGAAAGAGCATGGACGGCTTTGCCCCTATCGGCCCTCTGGTGACCGACGAGGTGGATGGCTCCGACCTGAAGATCGAGACCCGGCTCAACGGCGGGACCGTGCAGAGCTCCCGGACCTCGCTGTTTATGACCAAGCTCCCGGCGCTGATGGAGTTCATCACCGCCTCCATGACCCTGGAGCCCGGCGACGTGGTGACCACCGGTACCCCTGCGGGCATCGGGGCCATGAAGCCCGGCGACGTGGTGGAGGTAGAGATCGAGGGCATCGGCATTCTGCGCACCTACATCCGGTAAAGAGCGGCCGGTCCGGGGATAGATATCTGTCTCCGGACCGGCTCTTTTGTCCCCGGGGCAGCCGGTAAAAACTTGAAAAAAGCTGATGAAGGGGGCTTTTTCTTGTATTTTCCGTTTACCTTTGGTATAATATTTTCTCTACGATGAATTCTGCGCTCCGGTTGGGAGCGGTTCCTGGGGGAAAGCCCGTGCTGTGGGGCGGCCGGCCCCCGCGAAAGGGGATTTTTTTGTGCATAGAGTAATGGACTATATGGCAAATATGAACTGGATGGGGCTGCTCTCCCTGCTGGTGAGCGCGGCGGCGGCCCTGGTGTGCATTACCTTCCACGAGCTGTCCCACGGATATGTGGCCTACCGCCTGGGGGACCCCACCGCCAAGCGGATGGGCCGGCTCACCCTCAACCCAATCAAGCATCTGGATGTCATCGGCTTCCTGATGATGATCTTTGTGGGGGTAGGTTGGGCCAAGCCGGTGCCGGTGGATATGCGCTACTTCAAAAACCCCAAGCGGGGCATGGCCATCACCGCCCTGGCGGGGCCGATCTCCAACTTCCTGATGGCCATCGTGACCATGCTGATCTGCTCCCTGGTGTACCATCTGCTGCTGCCCACGGACAGCATGGTGCTGCTGGTGGCGTTTTATTTCCTGTGCAATGTGGCGATTCTGAGCGTGGGCCTGGGGCTGTTCAACCTGATCCCCATCTCGCCCCTGGACGGCTCCAAGGTGCTCTTTTCCTTCCTGCCCGACCGGGCGTACTACACCATCCTGCGCTATGAGCGGTATATCATGATCGCGGTCATTGCGCTGGTGTTCTTCAATGTGCTGGACGGACCGCTGTCTTTCTGCATCAACGGCGTGCTGCAATTCCTGTGCCGCGTCACCGGTCTGCCCTGGGAGGCCCTGGTGGTGGGCTCACAGATTCTGGATTTTCTGGGGTGAGTGACATAGAGACGCCGATTTTTCATCTGGAAAAGGTGGTCAAGGCCAAGGCAGAGGACATGGAGGACTTTACCGGCCCTCTGGACCTGATCCTCAGCCTGCTGGCCAAGAACAAGATGGAGATCAAGGACATCCAGATCGCGGTGATCCTGGACCAGTACATGGACTGGATGAACAAGCGCAAGGAGCTGGATCTGGAGGTGGCCAGCGAATTTGTGGCCATGGCGGCCCAGCTGGTGTTCATCAAGACCAGAATGCTCCTCTCTATCCACGATGAGGAGGCCCTGTCCGAGATGGAACAGCTCATCGCCTCCCTGGAGGAGCACCAGCGCCATGAGAGCTTCAACCGTATCAAGGCGGTGATTCCCACGCTGGTCGACCGCAACGAGGTGGGCCGGGACTACATCACCAAGACGCCGGAAGCCCTTCCGGCCAATAGAGTATACCGCTATGTCCACAAGGGGGAGGATCTGCGCCGGGCCATGCTGGCGGTGCTGGAGCGGTCGTACAACCGGCTGCCGCCCCCCATGGCCGCCTTTGAGGGCATTGTGGGCCGGGAGCCCTACCCGGTGGCCGAGAAGGCGGGGGAGATCCTCCGGCAGCTCATCCGGTTCGGCGTGACCCGGTTCCGGGCTCTGTTCAAGGGCAACCGCAGCCGCAGCGAGATTGTGGCCACCTTTATCGCCGTGCTGGAGCTGTGCCGGGCCCGGCGGGTGCGCCTGGCGGGCACGGAGACCGACTGCACGGTGACCTGCACCGACGAGGCGGCGGAGGACTTTGAGTTTACCACGGACGTGAACTGACGACACACGGAGGGCTGCGCATGGAAGTGAAGGAGATAGAGTCGGCCATCGAGGGGATTCTCTTTGCCGCCGGGGACCCGGTGGGGGTGGAGCGGCTGTGCATGGCGCTGGACCTGGACCGGGCCACTGTGGACACTGTCTGCCAGCGCCTGGCAGACTACTACAGCTATGAGCGGCGCGGCGTGCGTCTGCTGCGGCTGGAGAACAGCTATCAGCTCTGCTCCGCGCCGGAGTATGCCGACTGCATCCGCCGGGCATTTGAGAGCCGGCGGCCTGCCCGGCTGTCCCAGCCCGCCCTGGAGGTGCTGGCCATCATCGCCTACTACCAGCCCACCACCCGGGCCTATGTGGACCAGATCCGCGGCGTGGACAGCGCCTATACCGTGGGACTGCTGCTGGAGCGGGATCTGATCGAGGAGTGCGGGCGTCTGGCGGTGCCTGGCAGGCCCATCCTCTACCGCACCACCCAGACCTTTCTGCGGTCCTTCGGCCTGAGCAGCCTGGAGGACCTGCCCGAGCTCCCCAGCGCCAGCCCGGAGGACGGACAGATCACCATGGAGATGCAGGCCAACCTGGAGCGGCTGAAGGCGGAGCAGGAGGCCGCGAAGACAGAGGAAGAAGCCTGGGACAGCGGAGAGACGGAGGCGTGAGTGCATGACGGTATGGATTGTCCTGGGGGCAATCGCCGCGGCGCTGGTGCTGCTCTCCCTGGTCCGGATAGGCGGCACGGTGGAGTACAGCCGTTCCGGCACACTGGTGCATCTGCGGTTTGGCCCGCTGCGCATCAGAGTGTATCCGCCCAAGCCCAAGAAAAAAAGCGGAGAGAAGAGGCCCAAGGCGGAAAAGCGGCGAAAGAAGGGCCGGAAGCCAGAGAAAGAGCAGCCGGAGCCCAAGCCGGGCGGAAAGCTCTCTGCGCTGAAGGCGGTGCTCCCGCTGGTGGCGGACGCGGCGGGACAGCTGCGGCGCAAGGTGCGGGTGGACAGGCTGCTGCTGGACGTGACGGCGGCGGCCCCTGATCCGGCGGCGGCAGCCCTGGCCTTTGGTGGCGTAAACGCGGCAATCGGTATGATCTGGCCCCTGCTGGAGAATAATTTCAATATTGGCGACCGGCGCGTCAGAACCAGAGTGGATTTCAATCTGACCGAGCCGGAGGCCTATCTCTACGGGTCCTTCTCCCTGCGCCTGGGGCAGGCGGTATCGCTGGCCTTGAGGCTGGGGATCAAATTTCTGAAGCTGTGGTCCGGACGGAACCAAGAGCAAACAAAGAAAGAGGCGGTCTGACTATGGAAAACAAGCAGCATCCCATCGGCGACCTGATGAGCACCACCATGCAGAAGATCCGCGAGATGGTGGACGTCAACACCATTGTGGGCAAGCCCATTGAAGCTGGGGACGTGACCATTATTCCCGTGTCCAAGGTGAGCTTCGGCTTTGCCTCCGGCGGTAGCGACTTCACCACCAAGAACCAGAAGCCCGACACGGACAACGCCTTTGGCGGCGGCAGCGGCGCCGGCGTGAACATTATGCCCATCGCCTTCCTGATCGTCAAGGGGGACACGGTGCGCATGCTGCCCGTGGCGCCTCCGCCGGGAACCGCGGTGGACCGGGTGGTGGAGATGGTGCCCGAGGTCATCGACAAGGTGACCGGCTTTATCGAGAAGCAGCAGGAGAAAAAGGCGGAGACCGATTCCTTCTGATCCCAGGTATGTTCCGGCCCCATTCGGCCCATACTAGCATCAACTTGCGCCTGCACTGTACAGTTGGCGGGCGCTCTGAGGTGATGCTGTATGAAGCGTGTTTTCACGGCCGCAGTGGCCGCAGTGCTGTGCCTGACCTGTCTGCCCCTGACCGCCCGTGGCGCCGGGGAACCGGAGCTCTCGGCCTCCTGCGCCATCCTGGTGGACGCGGAGAGCGGCAGGGTGCTGATGGAGAAGAACGCGGACGAGGAGCGGGCCATTGCCAGCATCACCAAGCTGATGACCGCCCTGGTGGCGGCGGAGTCCACCTCCGACTTGGACAGGACTGTGACCATTCAGAAGGAGTGGACCCTGGCGGAGGGCTCCTCCATGTACCTGCGGGAAGGGGAGGAGCTGACCCTGCGGGAGCTGCTCTACGGCCTGCTGCTGGTGTCGGGCAATGACGCGGCCCTGGCCATTGCCGGCTTCTGCGCCGGGGATGTGGATACCTTTGTGGAGTGGATGAACCTGCGGGCCCAGGAGCTTGGCATGGAGCACACCCACTTCGTCAACCCCAACGGCCTGCCGGCGGAGGGGCACTACTCCACCGCGGCGGACATGGCCAAGCTGGCCATCGTGGTCATGGAGCAGCCTGACCTGGCTGAGATTGTGGGTACCAAGTCCATCACTCTGGCGGGGCGGACCATGACCAACCACAACAAGCTGCTCTGGCGGTATGAGGGCTGCGTGGGCATGAAGACCGGCTATACCGACGCGGCCGGCAGGACCCTGGTCTCCTGCGCGGAGCGGGACGGCCAGCGGCTCATCGCGGTCACCCTCAACGCGCCCAACGACTGGGCGGACCACGCGGCCATGTTCGATTACGGTTTCTCCCAGTGGCCGTCCATTCTGCTGGCGTCTGCCGGGCGGGACTTCCGGTCCCTGCCTGTCACCGGGAGCCTGGTCCGGTTTGTGCCGGTCCAGATTGAGCGGAATGTCCGCTACCCCCTGGCGGAGCATGAGCGGGTGACGGCCAAAATCGACCTGCCGGATGTGGTGGAGGCCCCTGTGGAAGAGGGCGATATCGCCGGAAGCCTGACCTACTGTGTGGACGGCAAAGAGGTGGGCAGCACCTATCTGGTGTACTCCCACAGCGTGGAGAGCAACGTGGCCCGGTCCCAGAGCATTTTGGACCGCATCCTGTCCCTGTTCCGCAGAGACGGAGAGGGCGTGAAGGCGGCGTTCTATCCGCAAATATTAGATTCCTACTGTGAGCGACAGTGGAGCTGACAAAACCGGGAGGCAGCATGGAAGAGAGAATCCAGAAAATTTTGTCCGCGGCCGGTCTGACCTCCCGCCGGCGGGCGGAGGAATATCTTTCGGCGGGCAGGGTGACGGTCAACGGCCGTACCGCCGCACTGGGCGAAAAGGCGGACCCCCAGCGGGACGACATCCGGCTGGACGGGAAGCCCGTTCGCCCGGCGGGCGCCCATACATACCTGATGCTGTACAAGCCCAGGGGCTACGTGACCACCCTCTCCGACGAGCGGGGGCGCAGGACCGTGGCCCAGCTGGTGTCTGGTTGCGGCGCCCGGGTCTGGCCGGTGGGACGGCTGGACCTGGACTCCGAGGGCCTGCTGCTGATGACCGACGACGGGGACTTTACCCAGCGGCTGATCCATCCCAGCCACCAGGTGGAGAAGGAGTATCTGGTGACGGTGGAGGGAGATGTGGACCGGGCCATCCCCGTGCTGTCCGGCCCCATGGAGCTGGACGGCGTGCCGCTCTCACCCGCCCGGATTGGGGTGCTCAGCAGGGAAGGGGCCGGCCGGGCCCGGCTGTCTGTTGTCATCCACGAGGGACGCAACCGGCAGGTGCGCAGGATGTGCGCCCTGGCGGGACTGGAGGTAAAGCGTCTCAAGCGGGTGCGGGAGGGCGGCTTGACCTTGGGCAGGCTCCATCCGGGGGAGTGGCGGCGTCTGACGCCTCAGGAGCTCCGCCTGGCGCTGGGCCAGAGCGGAGATGGGGAGTGACCCGGCGGGAAAAGACAGTTGATTTTCTCCGGGATAACCGCTATCATTAAATCAGCCGCTTTTTCACAGCGGCTGTCTCCGCGCGGCGTAAACGCCGCGCTGTTTTTCCGAACGACCGCAGCAGGCGGACAGTGCCTGCCGCTTGTGAGCCGCGCTGCGGCTTGCCCGCGCATCAGCCCCGGCGCACGGCTGATGCGCGGTTCTTTGCCGCATGCCCTGCGCGCAGACGGACCTACCGGCCTGCGCCGGGGGATGTTCCGGCTGTTTTCCGTAAAATTCAGAAGCCGGATGCGGGCGGCTTCATTGCGCAAACGCAGGAGGTCGCATTCATGCCGAGAGATGTTTTATCATCCATTCAGTCCAATATGAGCACCTTTTCCAAAGGACAGAAGCTCATTGCCAATTTTATTCTGGAGTCCTACGACAAGGCCGCCTTTATGACGGCCAGCAAGCTGGGCAAGACGGTGAACGTCAGCGAGTCCACAGTGGTCCGCTTTGCCGCGGAGCTGGGGTACGACGGATATCCGGCCATGCAGAAGGCCCTTCAGGAGATAATCCGCAACAAGCTGACCAGCATCCAGCGGATCGAGGTGTCCAACGATCGGATCGGCGACCACGACATCCTCTCCATGGTGATGCAGGCGGATATGGAGAAGATCCGTCTGACCATGGAGGAGACCAGCCGTGAGGCCTTTACCGCCTCGGTGGACGCCATTGTGTCGGCCAGGCGGATCTATATCATGGGCATCCGCTCCGCGTCGGCCATCAGCAGCTTTCTGGGGTTCTATTTCAACCTGATCTTCGACAACGTGGTGGTGGTGCACACCTCTGCCGCCAGCGAGCTCTTTGAACAGCTGCTGCGGGTTGGGGAGGGGGATGTGATCATCGGCGTCAGTTTTCCCCGTTACTCCCGGCGGACCGTGCGGGCCATGGAGTTTGCCCGGAAGCAGGGGGCCACGGTGCTGGCCATTACCGACAGCGAGGCCTCACCCCTGGCCGCCATTGCCGACCATGCCCTACTGGCCAAGAGTGATATGGCCTCCTTTGTGGACTCCCTGGTGGCGCCTCTCTCCCTGGTCAACGCCCTGATCGTGGCAGTGGGCAGGAAGAAGAATGACGACCTCTCCGAGACCTTCGGAAAACTGGAGAAGATCTGGGACGAGTACGAGGTCTATGAAAAAATTGAAGATGGGACAGATAGGAGCGCGGGAACTTGACCATAGATACAGAGATCATTGTCATCGGCGGCGGCGCGGCAGGCTGTATGGCCGCCCTGACTGCGGCCCGGAAGGGGGCGTCCGTCATCCTCCTGGAGCGCAACCAGAAGCTGGGCCGCAAGCTGTACATCACCGGAAAGGGCCGCTGCAACGTGACCAACGACTGCGCCCCTGACGAGGTATTGAAAAACATCCCCCACAACAGCCGGTTTCTCACCAGCTCGGTGACCCGCTTTCCGCCTGCGTCGGTGAAGAAACTGTTTACCTCCCTGGGCGTGAAACTCAAGACCGAGCGGGGCAACCGGGTCTTTCCCCAGTCAGACAAGGCGGCGGATATCATTGACGCCCTGCTGATGGGCCTGCGCCGGGCGGGGGTGGAGATTCGGGAGGAGCGGGCCGCGGACATTCGCTCCGCCGGAGAGGGCCTGCGGGTGCGCACCGAGCGGGGGGAGTACCGCTGTAAGACGGTTATCCTTGCCACCGGCGGTGTGTCATACCCTCTGACAGGCTCCACCGGCGACGGATACCAGATGGCGGCGGCACTGGGCCATACCATCATTCCGCCCAAGGCCTCCCTGGTGCCCCTGGTGGCGGAGGGAGACCTATGCCGCAGAATGCAGGGGCTGTCCCTGCGAAATGTGGCGATCAAGGTGAAGAACAGCAAGAAAAAGGTGATCTTCCACGAGCAGGGGGAGATGCTGTTCACCCACTTTGGCCTCTCCGGCCCGCTGATTCTCAGCGCCAGCGCCCATATGCGGGACTTTGACAAGGAGCACTACACGGTCTGGATCGACATGAAGCCGGCCCTGGACGAGAAGACCCTGGACGCCCGTCTTTTGCGGGATCTGGGCGAAAACCCCAACCGGGCGTTCCACAATGTGCTGGATGGGCTGGTGCCCCGGCTGATGGTGCCGGTGCTAGCGGAACTGACCGGTATTCCGGAGGGGACAAAGGCCAACTCCGTGACCCGGGAGGGCCGCCGCCGGCTGCTGGAGCTGCTGAAAGGTTTACCGGTGGAGATCGCCGGTCCCCGGCCGGTGGAGGAGGCCATTGTGACCTCCGGCGGCATCAAGGTTACCGAGGTGGACCCCAAGACAATGCAGTCAAAACTTGTAAAGGGAGTTTACTTTGCAGGTGAGGTGCTGGATGTGGACGCCTATACCGGCGGCTTCAATCTTCAGATTGCGTGGTCTACCGGCCATGCGGCGGGGGAGTCCGCCGCGGAGGCCGTATTACAGGCGGGAGGAGATTTGTGTTGAAGTACAGAAGCATTGCGGTGGACGGACCGTCCGGCGCGGGAAAGAGCACGCTGGCCAGAATGCTGGCCAAATCCCTTGGATACCTCTATGTAGACACAGGCGCCATTTACCGCACGGTGGGGCTGGCCGCTTACCGCAACGGCATTTCGCCGGAGGACAGCGCCGCCGTCATCGGTATGCTGCCCGGGCTGTCCATTGATCTGCGCCACGGCACGGATGGCCTCCAGCATATGTACCTGGACAATGAGGACGTGAGCCAGGAGATCCGTCTGCCTGAGATCTCCCGGTATGCCTCCATGGTGTCTGCCATTCCCGAGGTGCGGGCCTTTCTGATGGACATGCAGCAGGAGCTGGCCCGGCGGCAGAACGTGATTATGGACGGCCGGGATATCGGCACCGTGGTGCTGCCTGAGGCAGACGTGAAGATCTTCCTCACCGCCACCTCTGAGGACCGGGCCCGCCGCCGGTACGCCGAGCTGAAGGAGCGGGGTGTGGACAGCGATTACGACACTGTGCTCTCTGAGATCGTGGCCCGGGACGAAAAGGATACCCGCCGGGCCGCAGCGCCCCTGCGCAAGGCGGAGGATGCCATCCCTGTGGACACCACCGGCAACTCCCTGGAGGAGAGCTTCGAGGTGCTGCTGAAAACCATTAAGGAGCGTCTGGACTCATGAAAAGCATTCATACCGTGTATTCCATCCTGTGGAGCATCATCTGGCCCTTCTTCAGCCTTTGCCACCCCTGCCGGGCCATCGGGAAAGAGAATCTGCCCCAGAGCGGGGCCCTGTTCTGTGCCAACCACTCCTGCCTGAACGACCCGGTCTGCCTGGTCATGGCGTTGGGGCGGAAGTACCAGCTGCGGCCCATGGCCAAGTCGGAGTTCATGAACATCCCGGTGCTGGGCTGGCTGCTGAAAAAGGCGGGTGTATTTGCCGTTGACCGGGGCAAGTCGGACGTGGGCGCCATCAAGACCGCCATCAAGTACCTCAAGAGCGGCGAGAAGGTGCTGCTGTTCCCCGAAGGCACCCGGGTAAAGGACGGGGTGGACAAGTACGGCCACGAGAGCGAGGCCAAGAGCGGCGCGGCCATGCTGGCCGTCCGTACCGGCGTGCCCATTGTGCCGGTCTACATCCCCGAGAAGAAGAACTGGTTCCGCTTCACCACCATCGTCATTGGCGAACCCTACTACCCCCAGGTGGAGAGCAAGAAGGGCACCGCCGAGGAGTATAAGGTAATCGCCGAGGAGCTGATGGAGCGCATCCACGCCCTGGGGGCCAAGGCCGCATGAGCAGGGTGACAATGGCGGAGCACGCCGGCTTCTGCTACGGCGTCAAGCGGGCGGTGGAGATGGCAGAGCAGGCGGCGGCGTCCGGGAAGCGGTGCGTGATGCTGGGCAGCCTGATCCACAATGACAGCGTGGTGCGCCGTTTGGAGTCCATGGGACTCACCAGCGTGGCGCGGCCCGAGGAGGTCCCGGAGGGGGCCACGGTGATCATCCGCTCCCACGGCGAGCCCAAAGCGGTCTATGAGGCGCTCAGCGCCCGGGGAGAGATTTTGGACGCCACCTGTCCCAACGTCTCCCGTATCCACAAGATCGTGGCGGAGGCGGAACAGGCGGGGCGGCAGCCGGTGATTATCGGTACGCCCAACCATCCGGAGGTCACAGCGATCGCCGGGTGGTGCGCCCATCCCGTGGTCCTGGCGGACGCGGAGGCGCTGGAAAAATGGCTGGATGAAGATTCCGAAAACCGGAAAAAGCCCCTTACTTTGGTGTCTCAAACCACCGCTACCAGAAAAAGTTGGGATTTGTGCGTAGAAAAAGCAAAAAAAGAGTGTACAAATTTAAAAGTTTTTGATACAATATGTAGTGCTACGTGCAAGCGCCAGGAAGCGGCCCAGGCTCTGGCCGCCCAAAGCGACGCCATGATTGTGATCGGAGATCGCAAGAGCTCCAACACAAGACGGCTCGCGGAGTTGTGCGCAGCGCTCTGTCCTCAGGTCCTCTGGATCGAAGGGGCGGAGGATCTGGAACCTTCCAACCTGTACGGGAAGGCTTCTATTGGAATCACCGCGGGTGCGTCCACGCCCGGGTGGATTATAAAGGAGGTCTATGACAAAATGAGCGACGAAACCATGGAGATCGAGGAATCCTTCGCTGAAATGCTGGAGAAATCGATCAAAACTTTAAATACAGGGGAGAAGGTTACAGGCGTTGTCACTGGCATTACGCCCACTGAGATCTATGTTGATCTCGGCACCAAGCACGCCGGTTACATACCGGTGTCTGAGCTGACCGACGATCCCACTGTAAAGGTCGAAGATCTGGTCCACGTGGGCGACGAGATCGAGACCTATGTCATGCGCGTCAACGATCAGGAGGGTGTTGTCACCCTGTCCAAGAAGCGTCTCGACACCGTCAAGAGCTGGGACGACATTGAGCAGGCCCGTGAGGATCACACCACTGTCGAGGGCGTTGTCACCGAGGAGAACAAGGGCGGCGTCGTGGTCAGCATCAAGGGCGTCCGGGTGTTTGTGCCCGCCTCCCAGACCGGCCTGCCCCGTGAGACTCCCATGAGCGAGCTGCTGAAGAAGCACGTCCGTCTCCGCATCACCGAGGTCAACCGTGCCCGCCGCCGCGTGGTGGGCTCCATCCGCGCTGTCACCGCCGAGGAGCGCGCCGCCAAGGCCGCCGAGGTGTGGGAGAACATCGAGGAGGGCAAGAAGTACACCGGTACCGTGAAGTCCCTGACTTCCTACGGCGCCTTCGTGGACATCGGCGGCGTGGACGGCATGGTCCACATCTCCGAGCTCTCCTGGAGCCGCATCAAGCACCCCTCTGAGGTGGTGAAGGTGGGCGACACCGTGGAGGTGTACGTCATCTCCTTCGACAAGGAGAAGAAGAAGATCTCCCTGGGCATGAAGGACCGGAGCCAGGATCCCTGGACTGTGTTCACCAGCAAGTACAGCGTGGGCGACACCGCCAACGTCAAGGTGGTCAAGCTGATGACCTTCGGCGCCTTTGCCGAGATCGTCCCCGGCGTGGACGGCCTGATTCACATCTCCCAGATTGCCGATCACCGCATCGACAAGCCCGGCGATGTGCTCAGCGAGGGCCAGATGGTGGACGTGAAGATCACCGACATCGACATGGACCGCAAGAAGGTCTCCCTGTCCATCCGCGCTCTGCTGGAGGATGCCCAGCGCTCTTCCGCCGCTGCTGCCGACGGCGCCGACACTCTGGTTGCCACCTCCGACAGCGAGGGCACCGAGGTCTCCGGCGACTTCGCTGGTACCGACGCGGAGTAATTCCACAATAGCAAATCCGAGAGCGGCCTGTTTTCAGCTGAAAACAGGCCGCTTTTTTCACAATATTTACAGTTTGAATGTAGATTTTGCCGTTTTTCCCTTGCAAAATGAGCGAAAAATGACTATAATATAACTATATAAGGTATAGTGGAGGTATGAGCGGTAATTGGAGGTGTAACATGTTTCAGGTAGGCGACAAAATCGTCCATCCAATGCACGGTGCAGGCGTCGTGGACAGCATTGTCCGCAAGAAGGTAAACGGCGTGGTAAGAGAGTACTATATCCTCAAACTGCCTGTGGGCGGGATGCTGGTCATGGTCCCCACGGAGAACAGCGAGGAGATCGGAGTGCGCCCTGTCTGCCAGCGGGACGAAGCGGACAGAGTCCTTGCCGCCATACCGGACATTGAGGTGGACATGACCCAGAACTGGAACCGCCGCTACCGGGAAAACATGATGCGCCTGAAGAGCGGCGACCTGCTGGAGGTGGCCCGGGTGGTTAAGGGGCTGATGCGCCGCGATGTGGACCGGGGACTCTCCACCGGGGAGCGCAAGATGCTGCACTCTGCCAAGCAGATCCTGATTTCCGAAATCGTCCTCTCCCAGAATGCCAGCTATGAGGACGTGGAGGCGCGCATAAACGGCGCGATGGCCTAATAGGAATAGAAGGAGACGATCATCTGCCGTGGGAAGGGAAACCTGCGGCTTGCCGGAAGCACAACTTCCCCTCGGCTGACGCGGGGGCGTCAAGGGCCGGGAGGGAGTTGTGCTCTTTTATTGTGAGACGTGTGACGGAGAAGTAAATGGGGCAGGCTGCCCCGGAAGGGAGAAAAGACGTGGGACTGCTGAAACGGCTGCGAAAAAAGCAGGAATCCCAGGGGCCCTGGTGTGCGGCAGTGGTACCTGCGGCGGGCTCGTCCCGGCGGATGGAGGGGCAGGACAAGATCCTGCTGCCCCTGGATGACGTTCCCGTCCTGGTACATACGCTGCAGGCCCTGAGCGCCTCGGAGCGGATTCGGGAGATCGTGGTGGTCACCCGGGAAGATCTGATCGTACCGGTGGGGCAGCTCTGTCGGGACTGCGGGCTGGACAAGGTGACAAAGGTGCTGGTGGGCGGCGCCACCAGGGCGGATTCCGTACTGGCCGGCGTGGAGGAGGTGAGCGCCCGTGCGGAGCTCATCGCAGTGCACGACGGCGCCCGTCCCCTGGTGACGGTAGAGGTCATCGATGAGGCCATCCGGAAGGCCGCGGAGTGCGGCGCCGCCGCGCCGGCGGTTCCGGTGAAGGACACCATCAAGCGGGCTGTGGACGGCGTGGTGGTGGAGACCCCGGACCGGGCCCAGCTCTTTGCCATCCAGACGCCCCAGGTGTTTGACAGCGATCTGCTGCTGGGGGCGCTGCACAAGGCCGTGGAAGACGGCGCGGCCATTACCGACGACTGCGGCGCGGTGGAGCGGATCGGCATGAAGGTCTGCCTGACGGCCGGCTCTTATGAGAACATCAAGATCACAACGCCCGCGGATATGCTGGTGGCAGAGGCCATCCTGCACAGCCGGGATACATAAGAATATCACTGCTGCCCGGACAGGCAGGAGGAAAAGGAGCGAGTGGGATTGCGGATCGGACATGGATATGACGTGCACCGGTTGGTGCCGGAGCGGAAGCTGATTTTAGGCGGGGTGGAGATCCCCTGGGAGAAGGGGCTGCTGGGTCACTCGGATGCCGACGTGCTGACCCATGCGCTGATGGACGCTCTGCTGGGCGCTGCGGCGCTGGGGGATATCGGAAAGCTGTTCCCCGACAACGATCCGGCTTTTGCGGGAATCTCCAGCCTGGTGCTGCTGGACCGGGTGATGGACCGGGTGCATGCCGGCGGCTTCCGGCTGGGGAATGCGGATATGACCATCCTGGCCCAGCGGCCCAAGCTGGCGGGCCACATCCCCGCCATGCGGGCTGTGCTGGCGCAGCATATGGGCGTTCCCGAAAGCCGGGTGAATGTGAAGGCCACCACAGAGGAGGGCTTGGGCTTCACCGGCAGCGGGGAGGGAATCGCCGCCCACGCGGTGGTTTTGCTGGAAGAGGTATGATGAGAGGCGCTGCCGGACGGCGGCGCCTCTTCTCATATCCGGTGACCGGGCTCCGGCGGACGGCATATACTGGGGCGAGAGGAGCGTTTTATCCCGCCGCGCCCGGCAGGGGCAGCGCAGAACCCATGCAATGGTGACATTCCTCTCAGAAGGCTTCGGCCATTGAGAAACACCCAGGAAAGGAATGGTCATGCTTGATGGTATATTACCTGATCATCTGCCGCTCCCTGACCTATGCCCAGCGGACCGCTCAGGCGTTGGAGCGGGCCGGTATCACTGCCCACATTCTGCGCTCCCCCAGAAGCGTCTCCGGCGAGGGATGCAGCCACGCGGTGAAGGTGTCGGAGCGCAATCTGGCGGACGCCCTGGCGATTCTGGGGCGGGTGGGCCTGGCTCCTAAACGGGTCCTGCTCCAGGCCGCCGATGGGAGCTACAAAGAGGTGCGGCTGCTATGATCTATCTGGACAGCGCCGCCACCACCATGCAGAAGCCGCCGTCCGTGGCCCGGGCGGCGGCCTATGCTATGGGCCATATGGCCAGCCCGGGCCGGGGGAGCCACCAGCCGGCGGCACTGGCGGCGGACACGGCTTTTGCATGCCGCCAGGCGGCCGCCGGGCTCTTCGGGGTGGAGAACCCGGAGCAGGTGGTGTTTACCATGAACGCCACCCATGGGCTCAATCTGGCGATCAAGTCCCTGGTCCATCCGGGGGACACGGTGCTCATCTCCGGCTATGAGCACAACGCGGTGACCCGTCCGCTCCATTGTATGGAGGACGTACAGATCCGGGTGGCCTCCGGGCCGCTGTTCTGCCCGGACCAGATGTACCGGACATTTGAGGAGCAGCTGACCGGTGAGGTGCGGGCGGTGATCTGCACCCACGTGTCCAATGTGTTCGGCTATATTCTCCCTGTGGACCGGATCGCCGCGCTGTGCAGGGAGCGGGGCGTTCCGTTTATCCTGGACGCCTCCCAGTCCGCCGGCTGCCTGCGGGTACGCATGGATGAGCTGGGTGCGGCGTTTATCGCCATGCCGGGACACAAGGGGCTGTACGGCCCCCAGGGGACCGGGCTGCTGCTGTGCGGCGCGGAGACTCAGCCACTGCTGGAGGGGGGCACCGGAAGCCTGTCGGCTTTACAGGAGATGCCGGACTTTCTGCCCGACCGTCTGGAGGCGGGTACCCATAACATCGCGGGGATCGCCGGACTGCTGGAGGGCATCCGGTATGTCTCCGCCATGGGGCCAGACAAGATATTCGCCCATGAAGAGCGGCTCACCCGGCGTACAGCCCGGGCGTTGGCCGGGATTCCCGGTGTGACCGTATACGCGGCGGGGAAGGGCACGAGGCAGGCGGGGGTGCTGTCTTTCCGGATCCGCGGGATGGACTGCGAGGAGGCGGGCGCCGCGCTGGGAGAGATGGGGATCGCGGTCCGGGCGGGACTGCACTGCGCTCCTCTGGCCCACCAGTCCGCAGGCACGCTGGAGACCGGCACAATTCGCGCCAGCTTTTCCGTCTTCAATACCCTTTGTGAAACCGAACGCTTTGTCCGTGCCGTGGGCTGCATCGCCGCCCGCGCAGGGACCTGCGGCCGGAGGTGAAAAACCCGCTATGCTTTGCAGTCCAAGGCATAGCGGGTTTTATACGTAAAAATGCGGGAGATGCTGCCTCCTGCGGGGGAGTCGGGGGAATTTATAGAAAATTCATGACTGCCGTATTGCCATTTCCCCAGCGATAAAGTATAATCTTTAAAATAGGCAGAGTATGAGAACAGGGCCCCGATCTGCCCGTAAATCGACGCCCGGACAGCTAAAGTGCAGGTGAAGGGAAGAATGGAACAGATCATACAACGGATTCAGGAGACCTTTATGGGCTTCCCTCCCATTGGTATAGCGGACATCCTGGATATCCTTATCATGGCGTTTATTTTCTATAAGCTGCTGATGATCGTCCGCCGAACCAGCTCAGGTCAGGTCATGAAGGGCGTGCTCCTTGTGATTGTGGCCTTTGTGGTGGTCAGTGCATTCCAGCTTCGGATGCTCAGTTATTTGATGGGCAAGGTGCTGGAGTACGGCGTTCTGGCGCTGGTCATCCTGTTCCAGCCTGAGATACGGCGCTTTCTGGAGCAGATGGGCCGCAGCCGCATCGGCAGCGTATTCGTCCGGGAGGAGACCCCCGGCGAGCTGGAAAACGCCATCACCCAGACCGTCCTGGCCTACACGGACCTCTCCAGGACCAAGACCGGCGCGCTGATGGTCTTTGAGCGGAAAAACCAGCTGGACGACTCCATTAAGACCGGTACCGCGCTGGACTGTGTGGTCAACGCCGAGCTGTTGAAGAACATCTTCTGGAACAAGGCGCCCCTCCACGACGGCGCGGTGATCGTACGGGGCGGCCGGATCGTGGGCGCGGGCTGCATGCTCCCGCTGTCCGGAAACGTCAATCTCTCCCGGGAACTGGGCATGCGCCACCGGGCCGGTATCGGCGCCAGCGAGCATTCGGACGCGGTGGTGGCCATTGTCTCGGAGGAGACGGGCTCCATCTCCGTGGCGGTGGGCGGCATGCTGAAGCGCCATCTGGCGCCTGAGACACTGGACCGTCTGCTGCGCAACGAGCTTCTGCCCCAGAATGACGAGAGTGATAAGACCAAATTCAACTTCCTCAATATCATCTTGAAGTCAAAGAAAGGGGAGAAGGCAGATGTGGAAGAAGATAAAAGACAGTAAGTGGCTCTACGTCGTCCTCTCTCTCCTGATGGCCTCTGTCTTGTGGATCTATGTGGTGAAGGAGGCAAATCCCGCGATTGAGCGCTCCATTTCCAACATCCCCATCACCTTTACCGGAACGGAGATCCTGGCGGCCCGCAATCTGATCATCTCCGAGGGCGCCGACCAGACCATGACGCTGGACCTGGAGGCGAAGTCGGACGTGTTCTCCAAGCTGAGCCGGGAGAATATTACCCTGAGCGTGGATGTGTCTCAGATCTCGGAGGCGGGCACCTACCGCCTGCTGGTGAAGCCCAGCTATCCCATCAACGTCAACCAGCTGGACGTGACGGTGAACAACGATGTCTCCGACCTCTATGTGGAGTTCACCGTCTCCGAGCTGGAGAGCAAGGAGATCCCTGTCCGGCTGGAGTTCAAGGGCAGCTACGCCGAGGACTATATGGCCGGCAAGCCCACCATCACGCCGGGCACCATCAACATTAGCGGCCAGCAGGAGCTGGTGAACCAGGTGGCCTACGCCAAGGTGCTGCTCACCATCGAGGATATGAGCGAGAGCTATGAGGGCGATCTGCCCTTTGTGTACGTGAGCGCCGACGGGACGGAGCTGACGGATCTGGTGGTGACCGCCAATGTGGACACCGTCCACGTGGAATACCCCATTGTCAAGACCAAGCAGGTCCCGGTGACCGTTGATATCATCCCCGGCGGCGGCGCCACGGAGGACGATGTGAACGTCACCTACGGCGTCAACCATGAGACGGTCATGTACCTCACCATCTCCGGCCCGGAGGACGAGCTGGAGGCCTACGACAAGATCGTCCTGGGCGAGATCGACCTCTCCCAGGTGTACACCCAGGAGACCTTCAACTTCCCGGTCACCCTCAATGAGGACTTCACCAATGAGAGCGGCATCAGCTCGGTGGATGTGACGGTCACCATTGACGACACCAAGCTGACCACCCGGGAGTTTACTGTAGACAACATCCAGATGATCAATAAGCCGGACGGGTATAACGCCGAGCTGGTGACCGAGTCCCGGCTGGTGACCGTCCGCGGCCCGGAGGAGGCGGTGGACGCCCTGTTCCAGTCCCAGCTGCGGATCGTGGTGGACCTGTCCCAGGCCCAGCTGGCCACAGGACGGCAGACCGTCCAGGCCCAGGTCATCATAGACGGCAGCAGCGATGTTGGCGTGCTGGGCGGCGAGTACGACGTCCTGGTCAACTTCACTCTGGCAGAATAACGGCAGGAGGCAGCACTATGGCGGAGACCGCCGGTTTGAGACAGAGCGGGAATATGATCGGCAGGCGAAGCTGAGATGTTCGGATATATTCGCCCCTGCCGGGAGGAACTGAAGGTCCGGGAGCTGGAGAACTACCAGGCCATGTACTGCGGACTGTGCCAGGTCATGGGCAAGCGCTGCGGCTTTACAGCGCGGATGCTCCTGAATTACGATTTTACCTTTCTGGCCATGCTGCTCTCGCCGCCAGATCCCAGGCCGTCCACCTGCATGCGCCGCTGTCCGGCCAAGCTTTTCCTGCGGAAGAAGTGCACCTGCGCGTCCGGCCCGTGGCTGGAGGCGGCGGCGGATGAGAGCGTGATCCTCAGCTACTGGAAGGTGCAGGACAGCATGGCCGACGGCGGCTTCTGGGAGCGGCTGGGCGCCGGGGCGCTGTCCCTGCTGCTCCGGCGGGGATACCGCCGGGCGGCGGCGGCACGGCCGGAGTTCGACCGGGAGGTCCGGCTTCAGCTGGAGACGCTGCACCGGCTGGAGGAGGAACGCGCACCCTCGTTGGACCGGACGGCGGACACCTTTGCCCGGATTCTCCGCGCCGCGGCTCCCAAGACGGGAAATGAGACAGAGGACCGGGCGCTGGAACAGCTGCTCTACCATGTGGGCCGCTGGATCTATCTGGTGGACGCGTGGGACGATCTGCGGGAGGACGTGGCCGCCGGAAGATATAACCCCATCCACGCCCGCTTCGGCGGCCGGGAGGAAGAGGAACAGGATTAC
Source organism: Pseudoflavonifractor intestinihominis (assembly GCF_040096055.1). Lineage (NCBI taxonomy): Bacteria > Bacillati > Bacillota > Clostridia > Eubacteriales > Oscillospiraceae > Pseudoflavonifractor > Pseudoflavonifractor intestinihominis. The sequence goes on along the minus strand of NZ_JBBMFK010000002.1, from coordinate 14,336 downwards.
CTGCGCACCACGCTGCTCCACTCCCGCAATCTGGCGCTCTCGGCCTTTGCCCTTTTGGACCGGGGCTGCTGGGGGCCGGTACTGGGCAATATCCTGTATATGGGGATGCCCATGGTGGAGGAACTGGTGTTCCGCGGCTGCTGGAAGGAAATGAAGCGCCAGGCGGTTTTGGGAATTGGGCCGGGCAGCACCCGGCAGAACTAGAGGTCAACGATTGAGAACAGGAGACAGAGACACATGAGCGATCCGTACAGCGTACTTGGAGTATCTCCCAACGCCAGCGACGAGGAGATCAAGAAGGCATACCGCGAACTGGCCCGGAAATACCATCCGGACAACTACCAGAACAACCCTCTGGCCGACCTGGCGGAGGAGAAGATGAAGGAAGTCAACGAGGCCTACGACGCCATCAACAAGATGCGCAGCGGCGGCGGATACAGCGGCGGGAGCTATGGCGGCAGCGCCTATCAGCAGAGCGGAAGCTATGGCTACGGCTACCAGCAGCAGCGCCAGTCCTCCTCCGCAGGGACCCTTTACAGCCGGGTGCGGCAGGCCATCAACGCCGGGGATGTTGACACCGCCGAGCGCCTGCTCCGGGAAGCGCCTGCGCAGGACGCGGAGTGGCACTTTCTCTCCGGCTGCATCGCCTACCGCCGCGGCTGGTTGGACGAGGCCCGGCAGCAGTACCAGATTGCCTGCAATGCCGACCCGGGCAACATGGAGTATCGCCAGGCGCTGAATATGATGCAGCAGGGCGGACAGGCCTACCGCCCCTATGGGAATACCGGCATGGGCATGGACGCCTGTGACTGCTGTACTACGCTGATGTGCATGCAGTGCCTGTGCGGGGGCTGCAACTGAGATGGGGCGGCGAAATACGGGGGCGGGTCGGGTGGCGCTGGTGGGCGTTCTGGCGGCCCTTTCACTGGTGATCCTGCTGCTGGCGTCCGTCTCTCCGTCGGGGCGGATGGGCATTGTGGCGGTAGCCGGACTGGTCAACGCCGCGGCCGTGATCTCCGGCGGTCTCCACGCAGGATTTTTGTGCTGGGCCGTGGCCGGGATATTGGGTCTGATCCTCTCGCCCGACAAGGGGAACGTCCTGCTCTACCTGGTCTTTTTCGGCCTGTATCCCATGGTGAAGAGCCTGATCGAACAGATGAGGAAGGCGCCGCTGGAGTGGCTGTGCAAGCTGGCGTTTTTCAATGTTGTACTGACATTCTGCTGGTTTGTGCTGCGTGACGCGCTGCTGGCCGGGCTTCCCGCCGTGTTTGAGCAGCTGTGGGTGCTCTATGTGGGCGGGAACGTGGTGTTCCTGATCTATGACTACGGCTTCTCCAAACTGGTGATGCTCTACGCCGCCCGGATCGACAGGGCAATAAGGCGGAGATAAAGGGTTTTCAAAACGGGAAAAATCTGATATAATATATTGCTAAACAATCGAAAGAAGGGAAGCGAGCCCTTTGGTGAAGAGCATGACCGGCTATGGAAAAGGTGAGGCGGCGCTCCACGGGCGTACCATCACGGTGGAAGTCCGCTCCGTCAACAACCGCTATCTCGACTGCACCATCAAGCTGCCCAGGATCTATGTCTTTGCAGAGGACGCCATCAAGGCCCGGGTGCAGAAGAGCATCTCCCGGGGCAAGGTGGACGTCTTTGTGACCATCGGACAGTCCGAGGGGGGCGACGTGTCCATTACCCTGAACAAAGGCGTGGCGGACGGCTACTACGCCGCGCTGTGCCAGATGCGGGATACTTACGGCCTGCGGGATGATATCTCGGTCTCGCTGCTCTCCCGGTTCCAGGATGTGTTCCTGGTGGAGAAGAGCCAGGAGGACCTGGAGGCGGTGGCCGCCGATATCTGCGCCGTACTGGATATGGCGCTGGCTGATTTTGACGCCATGCGTACCCGTGAGGGCGGCAAGCTGGAGGAGGACATCCGCAGCCGGGCCGTCACCATCGGCAATCTGACCTCCCTGGTGGAGGAACGTGCCCCCGGCATTGTGGCGGACTACCGGGCCCGGCTGGAGGCCAAGATGGCCGAGGTGCTCCAGAATACCCAGATCGACGAGAGCCGCATCCTCACCGAGGCCGCCATTTTTGCGGACAAGGTGGCGGTAGATGAGGAGACGGTCCGCCTGCGCAGCCATCTGGACCAGCTGTCCCATATGCTGGACCAGGGCGGCGCCATCGGCCGCAAACTGGACTTCCTGATCCAGGAGTTCAACCGGGAGGCCAATACCATTGGCTCCAAGTGCAACGATATTGAGACTGCCCGCCATGTGGTGGATATCAAAGCGGAGATCGAGAAGATCCGCGAACAGGTCCAGAACATCGAGTAAGGAGGCGGAGCGCAGTGAAGCTCATCAATATCGGATTTGGCAACATGGTCTCCGCCGGGCGGCTCATTGCCATTGTGAGTCCGGAGTCCGCGCCCATCAAGCGCATGATCCAGGAGGCGAGAGACAGAGGCATGCTGATCGACGCCACCTACGGCCGCAGAACCCGCGCCGTTCTGATTATGGACAGCGACCATATCGTCCTCTCGGCCATTCAGCCGGAGACCGTGGCGGGCCGCCTGAGCGGCAAGGACGCACCGGACCCGGTAACCGAGGAGGAGGATGCGGAATGATAAAAAAGAAGAAGACCCGCGGCCAGCTGATCGTGCTCTCCGGACCTTCCGGCGTGGGAAAGAGCACTGTGATTGCCGAGCTCCTGGGAGAGCGGAAGGACATCTATTTTTCCGTCTCTTTTACTACCCGCAGCCCCCGCGTGGGTGAGGCAGACGGCGTAAACTACAACTTCGTCAGCCGAGAGGAGTTCGAGCGGATGATTTCTGCCGACGAGCTGCTGGAGTACGCTCAGTATGTGGGCAACTACTACGGCACCTCCCTGAAGGTCATCCAGGACAAGCTGGCCGCCGGGATCGATGTGCTGCTGGATATCGAAGTCCAGGGCGCGGCCAAGGTGCGCAGAAAGTGCCCGGAGGCCGTGCTGATCTTCATCATCCCTCCCTCCTTTGAGGAGCTCTCCCGCCGGCTCCACGGCCGGGCCACCGACAACGAGGACGTCATTGCCGGCCGGCTCCAGAAGGCGCGGGAGGAGTACCGGCAGATTCCCAACTACGACTACCTGGTGGTCAACGACAAGGTCTCCACCGCGGCGGCGGAGATTATCTCCATCCTGACGGCGGAGGACTGCCGGACCCGGAACCGTCTGGCCCTGGTGGACGGAATTTGACAGCCCAAGGCTGTTTTGCCACGATGCGCACCGCCCTGCTCCGGCGGGCGCGGCCCAAAGAAAGGAACGATGCTTTATGATGCTGAAACCTGCAATGAACGAACTTCTTGCCCAGATCCCCAGCCGCTACATGCTGGTGAACGTGGTGGCCCAGCGTGCCCGCCAGATCGCCAGCGAGGCGGAGGAGGAGGGCATCTCCCTGGAGGACAAGCCGGTCTCCCTGGCCCTGCGGGAAGTGGCCGAGGGCAAGTGCATTCCTCACGCTGAGGATGAGGAGTAAACGAAACACAGATTTCTGCGGAAGGCAAGTGAGAGGGCGGCAGCGCCTGTCACTTGCCTTTTGCGGGATAGTTGGACAAGTCTCATCACCGGAGGGAGCAGCGGCGTGGAACAGGTCATTCTGGCAAAAGTAGCCCTCAGTGCGGCCACCTTTGCGATCGACAAGCCCTACGATTATCTCCTTCCGGACGAGTTGCGCGAGAGTGCCGCGCCCGGTATGCGGGTCCTGGTGCCGTTTGGGGCGGGAAACCGCCGGATCGAGGGCATTATCCTGGCGCTGAGCCGGGGACAGCCTGCCCCGCGTCTGAAAGCGGTCATCGCTCTGCTGGACGATACCCCTGTGCTGGACAGCGAGAGCATCCAGCTGGCCCTGTGGATGCGGGAGCGGTACTTCTGTACTGTGTATGATGCGGCCCGGGCCATGCTCCCGGCGGGGCTGTACTTCTCCCTCCAGGACCAGTACCGCATTGCCAAGGGAGTGGACAAGGAGGCGGCCTATGAGGCCGCCGGCCGGTCCGACCATGCGCGGCGGATTTTGGATCTGGCCTACGCCTGCGGCGGCACCGCCGAGATGGGCCAGATCCGGGCGGCGTTTGGCACCAAGGACCCAAATCCGGCCCTGAAGCAGCTGACGGAGCGGGGCGTCCTGACTCTGGAGACCAGCGCATCCCGGGGCGTGGGGGACAAGACCGAGCAGGTGGTGTCCCTGGCCGTCCCGCCGGAGGAGGCGCTGGCTCTGGTGGCCCCCAAGCGGAAGACAGCGCCTTTGCGCTACGCGGTGGTAGAGCTGCTGTCGGCTGTGGGGCAGGCCTCTTCCAAGGAGATCTGTTACTTTACCGGCGCGTCGGCCGCCACGCTGCGGTCTCTGGTAAAGAGCGGCCTCGCTGTGATGGAGAAGCGGGAGGTGTTCCGCCGGGCGGCGCCGGAGCAGACCGAGCCTGCGCAGCCGGTGGTGCTTAACGAGGAGCAGGCGGCGGCTTTTGAGGGAATTGACCGGCTGTGTGGGGCCGGGAAGTCCGCCGCCGCCCTGCTCTACGGCGTGACCGGCAGCGGCAAGACCCAGGTCTATATCCGCCTCATTGAGGAGACGCTCAAGCGGGGGAGAGGGGCCATGGTGCTGGTGCCTGAGATTGCCCTGACGCCCCAGCTGTTGCACATCTTCACCTCCCACTTCGGCGACGCTATCGCCGTGCTCCACAGCTCTCTGCGGGCCGGGGAGCGGTACGACGAGTGGAAGCGGGTGCGCTCCGGGAAGGCCAGAGTGGTCATCGGCACCCGGTCGGCGGTGTTCGCACCGCTGCAAAACCTGGGACTCATCGTGCTGGATGAAGAGCAGGAGTACACCTATAAATCGGAAAATGTCCCCCGGTACCACGCCCGGGACGTGGCCAAGTTCCGCTGTGCCCGCAGCAACGCGGTGCTGTTGTTGGGCTCTGCCACCCCCTCTGTGGAGAGCATGTATCTGGCGAAAACCGGGGTTTATCATCTGTTCACCTTACGCAGCCGGTACAACACCCGGGCCCTGCCTCAGGTCCAGATCGTGGACATGAAGCGGGAGCTGCGCGGTGGAAACGGCTCCGACATCAGCCAGCAGCTCCGGGAAGAGCTGAAGGCCAATCTGGACCGGGGAGAGCAGAGCATCCTCTTTCTCAACCGCCGCGGCAACAGCCGGATGGCCGCCTGCGGCGAGTGCGGCGAGGTGCCGTCCTGTCCCCGGTGCTCGGCCTACCTGACCTATCACTCGGCCAATGGGCGGCTGATGTGCCACTACTGCGGCCATTCAGAGCGGCTGCCGGATGCCTGTCCCCACTGCGGCGGAGCATTCCACTTCATCGGCAGCGGTACCCAGAAGGTGCAGGAGGAGCTGGAGGAACTGTTTCCCGGTACCGAGGTCATGCGGATGGATACGGACACCGTGTCCGCCGTGCAGTCCCACGAGAAGCTGCTCGCCCGCTTTGAGAAGGAGAAGGTGCCCATTCTGGTGGGCACCCAGATGGTGGCCAAGGGTCTGGACTTTGAAAATGTCACCCTGGTAGGGGTCATCTCAGCGGATCTCTCTCTGTATGTGGACGACTACCGGGCGGGGGAGCGGACTTTTTCCCTCCTGACCCAGGTGGTGGGCCGGGCAGGCCGGGGGGAGAAGACCGGCCGGGCCATCATCCAGACCTTTACGCCGGAAAACGAGGTCATCGCCACCGCCGCCGCCCAGGACTACGACACCTTCTATCAGCAGGAGATCACCATGCGCCGTCTGCGGGGCTGCCCGCCCTTTCGGGACCTGTTCGTGCTCACCGCCTCCGGAACGGAGGAGAGCCGGGTGCTGCGGATGTGCGTCCGGCTGCGCCGTACACTGGAGAGCTGGTTTGCCGACCCGGCCTATCAGGGGCTGGACGTCCAGCTGTTGGGGCCGGCGCCTGCCTCGGTGGCCAAGGTAAACAACCGGTACCGTTACCGGCTAACCATATCGGGACACAATTCCAAGACCATGCGCGCCCTGGTGGCGGCGCTGCTCTGCGCCGCACACAGCGATAAGGAAATGAAAGGGGTGTCCGTGTTTGCGGACGTAAACCCCATGGATTAAGGAGGAACATAACATGGCACTTCGTACCATTATTACAAAAGGCGATCCGGTGCTGACGAAGAAGGCCCACCCGGTCACCAATTTCGATCACAAGCTGGCTATCCTGCTGGACGATATGGTGGAGACCCTGCGGGACTCCGGCGGCGTGGGCCTGGCTGCCCCTCAGATCGGGATTCTCCGCCGGGTGGTGGTGGTCATCAATGGAGAGGACCAGGTCATTGAGCTGGTAAACCCCGAGATTGTGGCCACCGAGGGGGAGCAGGTGGGCTTTGAGGGCTGCCTGTCCGTACCCGGCCGCTGGGGCAAGGTGACGCGCCCCATGAAGGCCAAGGTGCGGGCACAGAACCGGAAGGGCGAGTGGTTTGAGGTGGAGGACGAGGGCCTGACCGCCCGCTGCTTCTGCCACGAGCTGGACCACCTGGAGGGCCACCTGTTCACGGAGCTGACCGACAAGCTCTATACCTCCGAGGAACTGGAGGAGCTGATGGAGCAGGAGGGTCAGGCGTGAGGATTCTCTTCATGGGCACCCCCGAATTTGCCGTCCCCTCGCTGGAGGCCCTGGTGGCCGCCGGGCATGAGGTCTGCGGGGTGTTCTCCCAGCCGGACAAGCCGGTGGGACGGCATCAAAACAAGCTCCAGCCAACACCTGTAAAGGAATGCGCCCTCACATATAATATCCCTGTGTTCCAGCCTGTGAAGATGCGGGACGGTACCGCCCTGGCCCAGATCCAGGCCCTGGCGCCCGAGCTGATCGTGGTGGCGGCCTACGGCAGGATCTTGCCCGACGAGATCCTGGCCTGCCCGCCCAAGGGGTGCATCAACGTCCACTCGTCCCTGCTGCCTAAGTACCGGGGGGCGGCGCCCATCAACTGGGCGGTGCTCAACGGGGATACAGTGTCCGGCGTGACTATCATGCACATGGCCACCGAGCTGGACGCGGGGGACATCATCTCCCAGGAGTCCACAGAAATCGGTCCCAATGAGACTGCGGAAGAGCTGTACCGCCGTCTGTCCATTCTGGGTGCCGACCTTCTGGTCCAGACGGTCAGCGCTATAGAGGTGGGCATCGACCAGCGGACGCCTCAGAACGGAGCGGAGGCCACCCTGGCCCCCATGCTGGGCAAGGAGCTCTCCCCCATGGACTGGAGCCGCACCGCCCACGCGCTCCACTGTCAGGTCCGGGGCCTGCTGCCCTGGCCGGTGGCGTCCACGGACAGGCTGACCGGGGAGACCATCAAGGTCTACCGCACGGAGGAGACCGGGGCCAAGACCCAGGCACAGCCCGGCACCGTTCTGGCCGCCGGGAAGCAGGGCATCGACGTGGCCTGCGGTGAGGGGACTGTGCTCCGCATCACCGAGCTCCAGGCCCCCGGCAAAAAGCGGATGAAGGCGGCGGACTATCTGCTGGGCCACCCCATTGCCGTCCAGCCTCAGAGCTGATTTTTCAAAAGTACAGCGGCATAATGGACGAACTGCCGCATAAAGACAGAGAGAAAGAGGGGAACACCCATGTCAAGCACCGACCAAACTGCCCGGGAGACCGCGCTGCTGGCGCTGTCTGCCTGTGAGCGGCAGGGGGCCTGGTCCGACGGGTTCCTGAAAAAAACACTGCGGGAGGCCGGGCTGGACAGCCGGGACGCGGCCCTGGCCACACGGCTGTGCTTCGGGGTGCTTCAGAACCGGATGCTGCTGGACTTCTATATCGGAAAATTCTCCACCACCCGGCCGGAGAAGATGGAGATCAAGGTGCGCAATGCCCTTCGTCTGGGCGTCTATCAGATGGCCTTTATGACCAAGATCCCCCACAATGCGGCGGTGAACGAGTCGGTGGAGCTGACCAAGAAGCACTGCAAGAATCCCCGGGCTGCGGGTATGGTCAACGGTGTGCTCCGAAACGTGTCCCGGAACATCGACCGCCTGCCGGTGATCGAGAGCGACAGCCGGGAGGAGTACCTGTCCATCCGGTATAGTCACCCCCTGTGGCTGGTGCGGGAATTCACCGATCTGCTGGGCAGCGAGGAGGCGGAGGCCCTGCTGGAGACGGACAACGGCCAGCCTCCCATTACCGCCCAGATCAACACCTGCCGGACCACCATGGAGCAGACCCTGGATCGCCTGGCGGAAGCCGGCGTGGAGGCCCAGCCCCACCCCTGGCTGCCCAACTGTCTGGTGCTGTCCGGGACGGGAAACCTGGAGCACCTCACCGCCTTTCGGGAGGGGCTGTTCTATATCCAGGACCCGGCTGCCCGCCTGGCTGTGGAGGTCGCGGACCCCAGGCCGGGAATGAAGGTACTGGATGCCTGCGCCGCCCCCGGCGGCAAGACCTTTGCCGCCGCCATCCGGATGGAGGGCCAGGGGGAGATCCAGTCCTGCGACATCCACGCCCACAAGGAGAAGCTGATCCAGGCGGGCGCGGAGCGGCTGGGCTTCACCTGCATCAAGACCGCCGTGATGGACGGAAAAAAGCACCGTCCGGCCTTTGAAAATGCCTTTGATGTGGTGATGGCCGACGTGCCCTGCTCCGGACTGGGTATCATCCGCAAGAAGCCGGATATCCGCTACAAGGACCCGGAGCCGCTGGCAGGACTGCCGGCGGTGCAGAGCGCCATTCTGGACAATGTGGCCACTTATGTGAAGCCGGGCGGCGTGCTGCTCTACGCGACGTGCACGCTGCTTGAGCGGGAAAACGGCGACGTAGTGCAGGGATTCCTTGACAGGAATCAAGACTTTACACTTGAGAAATTTCAATTGCCGGAGCCTCTTGGAAGGGCGGAGAACGGCATGTTCACCTTCTGGCCCCAGCGCCACGGGACTGACGGCTTCTTTGTTGCGAAGCTGAGAAAAAAGACCTGAGCGGCGGCAGCCGGTTCGAGGAGCGACGAAGTAATGACAGATATCAAATCCATGAATCAGGCGGAGATGGCCGACTATTTCCGGGCGCTGGGAGAGCCGGCCTTCCGGGCCAAGCAGGTGTTCCAGTGGCTCCACCGGGGCGCCGTCTCCTTCGATGATATGACCAACCTGTCCAAGGGCCTGCGGGAGAAGCTGAGCGCCAGCTGCTATATCACAGTCCCTGTGGTGGAACGCAAGCAGGTCTCCGCCCAGGACGGGACCATAAAATATCTCTGGCGGCTGCGGGATGGAAACTGTATTGAAACTGTTTTGATGCGCTACCACCATGGGAATACTGTGTGCATCTCTTCTCAGGTGGGCTGCCGGATGGGCTGCGCCTTCTGCGCATCCACGCTGGGCGGCAAGGTAAGAAACTTGACACCTTCTGAAATGCTGGACCAGGTGCTCTTTACTCAGCTGGATTCCGGGGTGCCCATCTCCAACATCGTACTGATGGGCATCGGTGAGCCGCTGGACAACTTCGACACAGTCATGCGCTTTCTGGAGCTGGTGAATCACCCAGACGGACTCAATATCGGCATGCGCCATATCTCCCTGTCTACCTGCGGCCTGGTCGAAAAAATTGACAAACTGGCCGATCTTCGGTTACAATTGACGTTGTCCGTCTCTCTGCACGCGCCGGACGACGAGACCCGTTCCCGTATTATGCCGGTAAACAAGTCCGTGGGTGTGGAGCGATTGTTCGACACCTGCCGCCGGTATTTTGATAAGACGGGACGGCGCATCTCCTATGAGTACGCCATGATTGACGGCGTCAACGACTCGGACTGGCAGGCGGATCTGCTGGCCAAGCACCTGAAAGGGACGCCGGGACATGTGAACCTGATCCCGCTCAACGAGGTAAAGGAGAGCCCGCTGAAGCCCAGCCGCAGGGTGGAGGCGTTCCAGAAGCGGCTGGAGCACTACGGGATTACAGTCACGGTGCGGCGCAAGCTGGGCGGGGACATTGATGCGTCCTGCGGCCAGCTGCGCAGAAAGGCCATGCAGGAGAGCTGAGAGAAGGTGCCGTCCGTGCGGAGGGCGGCAGAGAGAAAACTGTCCGCAGAGAAGAGGCAATCGACATGATAAAAGCGTGGGGCATCACAGATCGTGGTGCCGTCAGACATCAGAATCAGGATGCCTATTACCTGGACGTTCCGGACGAAGGTCTGGCACTGGCGGTTGTCTGTGACGGAATGGGCGGCGCCAAGGCGGGCAATGTGGCCAGCACACTGGCAGTAGACACCTTTGTGGAGGCCCTGCGCAGCGGCAATATTGACGCCCAGGGGCCTGATGAGGCACTTGCCCGGGCGGCAGAGCTGGCCAATACCGCGGTGTTCCAACGTGCGGGCAGCGATCCGGCCTGTCAGGGCATGGGCACCACCATGGTGGCGGTGCTGGTGACCGGCCAGGGGGCCCACATCCTCAACATCGGGGACAGCAGGTGCTATCTTGCCACCGAAGAGGGGATCTACCGGGTGACCCGGGATCACTCTGTGGTGGAGGATTTGGTCCAGAAGGGCAGGATCACGCCGGAAGAGGCCCGGCTCCACCCCCGCAAGAACCTGATCACCCGGGCCCTGGGCGCGGAGGAACAGGTGAGGGCCGATCTGTACTACCTGGATCTGAGGGAAGGGAGTTGCCTGCTGCTGTGCTCTGACGGACTGTCCAATATTGTCACCGACCAGGAGATCCTCTACGAGATCATCCACGGCGGAGAGAAAGCGGACTGCTGCCGCCGGCTGCTGGATATTGCCATGTCCCGTGGCGCGCCGGACAATGTAACGGCAGTGCTGCTCCAGACGTGACGCACTGTGCCGCACTCTTGTGCGGCGGATGCCGGCTGTCGGGCAGAACGGACAGCGCCGCGGCTCGCTGACCCTATACGCAGCCGCACGAAAATCCGGCCATTCTCACCTGATGTGAACAAGGCCCCCGAGGAGGAGATTTACCATGGATCAATACATAGGTAAATTACTCGATAACCGATATGAAATCCTGGAGCGCATCGGCTCCGGCGGTATGGCGGTGGTATACAAGGCCCGCTGCCACCGGCTCAACCGGCTGGTCGCCATCAAGATTCTGAAGAGCGATCTGGCCCAGGATGCCGAGTTCCGCCGCCGGTTCCACGATGAGTCCCAGGCTGTCGCCATGCTGTCCCATCCCAATATCGTGGCGGTGTACGACGTCTCCCACTCCGATGACCTGGACTATATCGTCATGGAGCTGATCGACGGCATTACCCTCAAGCAGTACATGCAGAAGAAAGGGGAGCCGCTGAACTGGCGGGAGGCCCTGCACTTCATCACCCAGATCATGAAGGGCCTCTCCCACGCCCACAGCAGGGGCATCATCCACCGGGACATCAAGCCGCACAATATCATGGTGCTGCGGGACGGCAGTGTAAAGGTGGCCGATTTCGGCATTGCCCGCCTTGCCTCTGCGGCCCAGAATACCCTGACCCAGGAGGCTCTGGGCTCGGTCCACTATATCTCGCCCGAGCAGGCCAGAGGCAGCTATATCGATGCCCGCAGCGACATCTACTCCGCCGGCGTGGTGCTCTATGAGATGCTGACCGGTCGGCTGCCCTACGAGGGCGATTCGCCTATCTCGGTGGCCATCCAGCACATCAACTCCATCCCGCTTTCCCCCCGGGAGATCAATCCGGATATCCCCGAGGCGCTGGAGGAGATCACCATGAAGGCCATGGCCTCCAACGTGGACCAGCGCTATATCTCTGCCGACGCCATGCTGGCGGATCTGGAGGAGTTCCGGAAAAACCCCAGCATCAACTTTGACTACGGGGACGTGGACCTGCTGGACAGCAATGACGAACCCACCCAGATACGCAAGGCCGGGGATACGTTCCACGGCTCCGGCAGCGCCGCAGCGGCCCGCCAGACGACCGGTAACGTCCAGAGCCGGGGCAGCGACGGAGCCGAGCATCCGCGCCGCCGGAAGAGCCGAGACGATGAGTATGACGACAGGTATGACGATTACGACGAGCGCCGTGGCAGGTCGGACCGGGGCAGCCCCATTCCGGTCATTCTGGCCGTGGGCGCCATCATCATCTTCCTGGCGGGAATCGGATACTTCTTGTGGGTCTCTTTCCTGGGCCCGCTGCTCAACCCGGATATTCCGCTCTATAGTACTCCCAGTGTGGTGGGTATGACCCTGGAAGAAGCCCAGAATAGCAGCACTATATTGGAAAATGGCTTTACAGTAGAACTGGAAAAAACAGTGGAAAGTGACGAGTACCCGGAAGGGGAGATCATGGACCAAAGCCCCAAGGCGGATACTCAGGTCCAGTCCGGCGAGCGTACCATCAAGGTGACCGTCAGCGGCGGCAGCTCCTCTGACATCAAGATGGGCGACTATGAGAACAAAAAGCTGGATGAGGTCAAGACTCTGCTGGAGAGCAAGGGGCTTGTGGTAAAGGTAGAGGAACAGGCCTCGGAAGAGGTCACGAAGGACTATATCATCTCCCAGCAGCCCGAGGAGGGGACCGCACTCAAGGCAGGCGACGAGGTTACCCTGGTTGTGAGTACAGGGCCAGACCTTGAGCCCATTGCCATGATTGATCTGCGGGGCCAGACCTTGGAGCAGGCCAAGAAGTGGCTGGAGAAGATGGATCTGATTCTGGGGACACCCGTGGAGGTCTATGACGACGTTCAGCCCGCTGGCTATGTGGTCAGCCAGGACAAGGACCCCAACACCGAGGTCCTGCCCAAGACCATTGTGAACCTGACGGTCAGTAAGGGGCCGGACCCCAACGCCGGGGCCACAGAGTCCCCTGAACCCTCGGAGAGCGAAGAGCCCACCACGCCCCCCACGGAGAGCCAGGCGCCCAGCACCTCTCCGTCTCCCTCCCAGCCCACAGTGCAGAAGACCATCCGCATCGAGCTGCCCTCTGACCGTGCGCTGGTCCATGTGGTGGTGACGGTGAACGGTCAGACCCAGTACGACGACACCGTGGACACTGTGTTCCGGGTGATTACGCCGCCCCTCAGCGCGCCGGAAGGCACCATGCAGGCGGAGGTGTGTGTCTACCTGGACGACCAGCTCCAGAGTACGACCTATATTGATTTTGTCAAATGAGTGAAGGAATTATCTTAAAAGCCCTCAGCGGCTTCTATTACGTGGACGACGGCAGCGGCGCCCCTCCTACGGCCTGCCGGGCCAGAGGCCGCTTCCGCCACGCCAGAATTTCGCCCCTTGTGGGGGACCGCGTACAGTTTACCAAACTTCCGGACGGCAGCGGCTCGGTGGATGAGATCCTGCCCCGCCGCAATCAGTTCCAGCGGCCGGCGGTGGCCAATATTGACCAGATGGTGATCATCGCCTCCGGCGCCATTCCGGTGACCGACCCGTTCCTGATCGACCGCATGATCTCCCTGGCAGCCTGGAAGGGATGCAGCAGCATTGTGTGCCTCAACAAATGCGACCTGGACGCCGCCCAGTCTCTCTACCAGATCTATCGGTCCGCCGGATTTCCCACGCTGCGGGTCAGCGCTGAGACGGGGGAGGGAATCGATGCCCTTGCGGAGATGATCGCAGGGAAAGTATCTGCCTTTACCGGAAACTCGGGTGTGGGAAAATCCAGCATTCTCAACGCGCTGGAGCCCGGCTTCGGTCTTCCGGTGGGAGCGGTCAGCGACAAGCTGGGGCGCGGCCGGCACACCACCCGGCACGTGGAACTGTTCCGGTTGAAGAACGGCGCCATTGTGGCGGATACACCGGGTTTCTCCTCCTTTGACACGGAGCAGATGGAGGGCTGCCGGAAAGAGGACCTGGCGGCTACCTTCCAGGAATTTGCCCCCTACCTTGACCAGTGCCAGTTCACAGGCTGTGCACATGTGAAGGAAAAGGGCTGTGCCGTGCTTGCGGCCCTGAAAGAGGGAAAGATTGCGCCCAGCAGACACGCAAGCTATGTCCGTCTCTACGAGGAGGCGGCCCAGCGTAAAGACTGGGAGGACAAAAAGCGCGGGGTATAAAGAGAAAACGAGAAAAAGCGGGGTCTCCGGCAGCACGCCGGAGACCCCGCTTTTAACATGGTGTGGCATTTTGCATGCCAGACCATCCAGCTTGGGATGGCCCCTGTATTTACGGATCACAGGCTCATATACCTGTGCAGTCTCCTGATCCATTTGATTCTACATGGAAAAAACAGGAGCTTAATAAGGATTTCGCTTTTATTTTCCTCAAATGACCTGTTTGGGTCAAAAATCTATGAAAAATTTTGAAAAATCCCCACTTATCCATTGACAAGGTTGTTTTCGGTAAAATGAAAATGTAGCAAATGGTACTCAAAAAGTGAGCACCCCAATGGCAAATAAAAAGAGCCATT